>NZ_CP085840.1:3418110-3728848 GCF_020715685.1 Dermatobacter hominis | reverse complement strand
TCCCGGCGCCGTGCACGTCGTAGGTGCCCTGGTCCCACACGATGACGTCACCTCCGCCGTACTCGCCCTCGGGGATCACGCCCTCGAACGAGAAGTACTCGAGCGGGTGGTCCTCGGTGCGGATCGCGAGGCGGCGGACCGACGGGTCGAGCGACGGGCCCTTGGGCACCGACCAGCTGACGAGGACCCCGTCGATCTGGAACCGGACGTCGTAGTGGAGGCGCCGGGCCCGGTGGCGCTGGACGACGAAGCGTCGGTCGGCGGCGTCGGCGGAGGCCGCGTCGCCCGACGGCTCGCTCGTGCGTGAGAAGTCGCGCTTGCGCCGGTAGGTGCCCAGCTTGTCGGCGACCTCCCCGCCGCTCATGCGCTCCGGCGCTCCCGTGCCGACGACCGCGCCGCCCCGCGCTGCTTCCCGGTCGCCTTCTTCGTGGACGCCCCCTTCGCGGACGCCCCCTTCCCGGCCCCCGTCTTCCCCGCCGCCTTCTTCCCCGCCGCCTTCTTCCCCGCCGCCTTCTTCCCCGACGACTTCGAGCCCGCCTTCCTCCCGCGGCGCGTCGTCGCCGTCGACCCCTTCTTCGCGCTCGACCCCTTCGCACGCGCACCCTTCGAGCCACGACCGGAGCGGGCTTCGTCGACGCTCGCCTCCAGGGCGGCCAGGAGGTCGATCACCTTGCCGCCCTCCGCCTCGTCGTCCTCGGGCTCGTTGGTGACCTCGTCGCCCCGGTCCTTCGCCTCGATGAGCTGCTTGAGCTCGTCGGTGAAGGTGTCGGAGTAGCGGTCCGGGTCCCAGTCGGTCGCGAGGGCGTCGATGACCTGGTTCGCGAGCGCCAGCTCCTTCTTCGACGGGCGCGCCCCGCCGGTCGGGATCTCGTCGACGTCGGTGATGTCGACGACCTCGTCGGCGAAGCGCATGGTCGACATGGCGAGCGCGCCCTCGAGGGGGCGGATGGCGGCGAGGTACTGCTTGTTGCGCATGACGACCGTCCCGATGCCGACCATCTGCGACCCCTCCATGGCGGCCGCCAGCAGACGGTACGCCCGCTCCGCACCGTCGTCGGTCGGCGCCAGCCAGTAGGTCCGCTCGAAGAACACGGGATCGATCGAGGCCAGGTCCACGAAGTCCGACACGTCGATCGTGCGCGTCGACGCCGGCCGGAGCTCCTCGATCTCCGACGGCTCGAACGCGACGTAGCGGCCCTTCGACACCTCGTAGCTCGATGTCGTCGCCGTCGACGGGCTCGCCGGTCTCCTTCGAGATCTTCTGGTTGCCGATCCGGGCTCCGGTGCCGCGCTCGATCTGGTGGAAGTGCACGTCGTGGTCGTGCACCGCCGTCAACGCCTTCACCCCGACGCTCACGAGTCCGAAGCTGATCGATCCCGTCCACACACCGCGCCGTGCCATGGCCACCTCCGGGCGTGCCGGCGCGACCTGCGCCCGGCGGCCCGATCGGCACCTACCCCGGAGCGGGAGGACGACCGGTTCCTATTGACAATCGATAGATTGGCGCCGAAGATCGATCGATGCCCGCCCTCCGCCTGGCCGTCGTGCCGCTCCGCCTCCTGCTCGTCGCCCTGTTCGGGTTGCTGCTGCTCTTCCAGACCCTCAGCCTCCCGGGCCAGTTCGCCCACATGGCCGAGGAGTCCCCGCAGGACGCCCACCTGCGATGGCCGATGACGATCGTGGCGGTCCTCGTGCTCGCGTGCGTGCAAGTCGTCATCGTCTGCACGTGGCGGCTGCTGACGATGGTCCTCGAGGACCAGATCTTCAGCGAGCGGGCGATGGTCTGGGTCGACGCGATCGTGGCGGCCATCGGGGTTGCGTGGACGCTGCTCCTCGGCGTGTTCCTCTTCGTCGGGTTCACCGCGGACGACCCCGGCGCGCCGCTGCTGCTCGCCCTCGTCGTGCTGTGCGGCGCGGTGCTCGGCCTCCTGATGCTGGTGATGCGTGGCCTGCTGCAGCAGGCCACGACGCTGCGCACCGACATGGAGGCGGTGATCTGATGCCGATCGTCGTCCGCCTCGACGTGGAGCTGGCCCGGCGCAAGATGAGCGTCGGCGAGTTCGCCGAGCGCGTCGGCCTCACCCCCGCCAACGTGGCGGTCCTCAAGAACGGCCGCGCCAAGGCGGTCCGGTTCAGCACGCTCGAGGCGATGTGCCGCGTGCTCGACTGCCAGCCCGGCGACCTGCTCGAGTGGGTCGACGACTGACCGACGCCGCCGCCCCGGCGCGGTGGTGCCCGGGACCGGCTGCCGGTCTCAGCGCTGGGCGAGCCACCGCTCGACGCTCGCCACGATCTCCGACGGCGTGTCCGACGCGTCGACCGCGAGCGCGTCGGCGGGCGGCTCGAGCGCGGCGAGCTGCGACGGCAGCAGCGAGACGCCGACCGGATGACCGGTCCGCGTGGCGAGCCGGTGCTCGAGGAGCGCCGGCGTGGCCCGCAGCCAGATCCACCGGACGTCCTCCAGGCCGCGCCCGAGGCGGCGGCGGATGGTGGGGTTGAGCGCCGAGCAGGCGCACACGCACCCGCCCGGGTGGCGCCGGAGCTCGGCGTTGATCCGATCGATCCACGGTCGGCGCTGCTCGTCGGTGAGGGGCAGGCCCGCCGACATGGCCCGCAGCGCCGCAGGGTCGTGGAAGGCGTCGCCCTCGACGAACGGCAGTCCGAGGCGGGCGGCGAGCGCGGCGCCGACCGTCGACTTGCCGCTCCCGGCCACCCCCATGACGACGGCGATCACGACCGGCTCAGGGAAGGAGCCCCCGCACGTAGCCGGCCTGGCCCAGGTGCTCGAAGCAGTCCTCGATGATCGACATCCACCGGACCCCCGCCGTCACCGGCGGGTCCCACGACTCGTCCACGACGACGTCGAGGTCGGCGTCCGACAGCCCGCCGAGGAGGGCCAGGGACCGGGCGGCCACGGCGTCGTGGTACGCGACCAGCCGGTCCGGGTCCTCGATGCGCACCGCCGCCACCTGCTCGGGAGTGTGGCCGTAGCCCGAGTCCCGGTCGTCGGGCGCCAGGCCGAGCGCCTCGGCCCAGCCGTCCGACACGTACAGCTGGTCCTGGTCGAGGAACTCGGCGACGTGGGCGTCCTGCACCCGGGTCAGGTGCCACAGCAACCAGCCGATCGGGTTGGCGCCGGGCTGCACCTGCCAGGCGAGCTGGTCGGGATCGAGGGCGGCGGCGCCGTCGCGCACCTGGTCGCGGATGCGCTCGATCGCGTCGGTCAGTGGTTCGGTCGCGTGCACGTGCAGCTCCTCGGCGATCGGGGCGGTGCGATCGACCTACCCGTGCGGGCGAGCGGTCCAGCACACCGGTGCGACCCCATGTTCGTCGTCATCCATCGAGGTGGTCCAGGACCGGGCGGGTCGTGTCCACCACGACGAACGGCCGGCCGCGCCGCTCCCCCTCCGCGGCGAGCTCGGTGGCCACGGTGAGCTTGCCGGTCCCCGGGTAGCCGAGCAGGTGGACGACCACCGGTCCGCTCACGCGCCGATCCGCGCGTCGAGCGCGCCGACCACGGCGCGCACCTCCTCGATGTGGTGCTCGCGCACGACGTAGCGTGCCAGGCCCAGCTCGGCGTCGAAGCGCTCGAGCTGCGCCGCGATCTCCTCGACCGTCCCGATCCAGGCGAAGGGCGTGCGCAGCAGGTCCGCCGCCGATGCGCCGGGCACGGCCTCGGACGCCTCGGCGGCGGCCTGCTCGGCGTCGTCGGTCACGACCACCAGCTGCACGAGCGCCTCGAGCTCGGGCGGCGGTCGCCCGGTCGACGCCGCCGCGACGCGCTCGGCGGTGGCCACCAGCGCGGCCGGGGACCAGTCGACCTCGTGGCGGTGGCCGTCGGCGAGCGTCCGGCCGAGCCCGGTGATGCCGACGACGTCGGCCCGCCGGCCGGCGAACTCGAGCACGCGCGGGCCGTTGCCGCCGACCAGGAGCGGGACCGGGTCCTGGACCGGCCGAGGCGCGTCGAGCACCGCGTCGACGAGCGAGACGTGGTCGCCGCGACACGAGACGGCCCCGCCGGCGAGGAGGGCGACGGTCGCGTCGACCACCTCGACCAACCGGTCCACCCGCGCCGCTCCGCTCGGCGTGTCGAGACCGCGCATCGCCCACTCGGCGGGCGTGTGGCCGGCGCCGACGCCGAGCAGCGCCCGACCCGCCGACACCACGTCGAGCGTTGCGACCTCGGCGGCGAGCTGCAGCGGCTCCCAGCACCCGGCGTTCACGACGCAGGTGCCGAGTCGGATCCGCTCTGTCGCCCCGGCCGCCGCGGCCAACGCCACGAAGGGCGACGCCGTCGCCCCCGGGTGGTCGGCCGCGTACAGGGCGTGGAACGCATCGTCGTCGTCGAGCGCCGTGGCGAGGGCCGACCACGACACGGCGTCGCTGGGCGCGGCCTGCACGGCGACTCGGATCGGCACCTCGCCATCAGACCACGGATCGCCGGGGCCGGGACCGCCCCGGCAGCCCGCTCACCAGGTGTGGACGCCGGCCTGCTGGCGGGTGGCGACGTTCAGCCGGTTCCACACGTTGATGTTGGCGATCTGCAGCACCAGGCCGGTGAGCTGCTGCTCGTCGTAGTGCGCGGCGGCCTCGTCCCAGACGTCGTCGGGCACCGGGTCCTCGCTGTCGGCGGTGCGGGTCACGGCCTCGGTCAGGGCCAGCGCCGCCCGCTCGGCGGCGCTGAACGACGGCGTCTCCCTCCAGGCCGACACCAGCATCAGCCGGTCCGAGGTCTCCCCCACCGCTGCGGCCTCGCGGATCGCACCTTCGAGGCACACGGCGCAACCGTTGATCTGGCTGGCCCTGACGTTCACGAGCGTGACGGTGGTCGGCGGCACGCCGAGCTCGCCGATGGCGGCGCCGAGCGACTGCAGGGCGGCCATCGCGGCGGGGACGGCGACGGCGGGCTGTGGGATGCGTGCGGACATGGTGCTCCTCCTGTTCCCGGCGCCGTCACATCGGCGGCGCCGTCGGGGTCATCGGGGTGACACGACCCGCAGGGCGGATGTGACAGATCCGTGGGAACGGTTCGAGGAGGATGACGAGATGGCCACGACACCGGCGATGCAGGAGCGGTTCGAGGAGGAGCGGCCCCGGCTGGTCGGGCTGGCCACGAGGGTGCTCGGCTCGCGGACCGAGGCAGAGGACGCCGTGCAGGAGGTGTGGTTCCGCCTCGGCCGTGTGGACGCGACGACGATCGACAACCCCGGCGGGTGGCTGACGACGGTGACGGCCCGCGTGTGCCTGAACGTGCTGCGGTCGCGGGACGTCCGGCGCGAGGACCCGCTCCACGAGCTGGCCGGCGCCCTCGGCGGCGCGGACGACCCGGTGCACGAGGCAGTCCTGTCCGATGCGGTGGGCCTGGCGCTCGGCGTGGTGCTCGAGCGCCTGTCCCCCGTCGAGCGAGTGGCGTTCGTCCTCCACGACCTCTTCGCGGTGCCGTACGAGGAGATCGCACCGATCGTCGACCGCTCCGTCGACGCGACGCGGCAGCTCGCCAGCCGGGCGCGTCGCCGGGTGCGGGGCGTCGACGCGGACCGCCCCACGGCCGTGCCGGACGCCGAGGCGGGCCGGCGCCGCGACGTCGTCGACGCGTTCTTCGCCGCCGCCCGTCGCGGCGACCTGACCGCGCTCGTGGCGGTGCTTCACCCCGACGTCGTCCTGACCTCGGACCGGGGGCTCGAGCGCCAGGTCGTCGTCCGAGGTGCAGAGGCGGTGGCCGGACGGGCCCTGATGTTCTCGCGGCCCGAGGCCGACCTGGTCCCGGTCCGCGCCGGTGACGAGGTCGGCGTCGCCGTGGTCGTAGGCGGTCGCACGGTCAGCCTGATGCTGTTCTCGGTGACCGACGGCGCGGTGAGGGCGATCGAGGCGGTCACCGACCGCGAGGTCCTGGAGTCGGTCGTCGACCTCGGCGGGGGCTGAGCGGCCGACCGGATCGTCCGGCGGACGGCCCGTACGATCGCCCGCATGCGCGGGGAGCGGCAGGTGCGGCGTGGTCACGGCGAGCACACCCCGTCCCGGGGTCGGACGGACGAGCGACCCGGGAACGGCGCGCGGTGAGGCCCTGGAAGGCTGCGGCGCTCGTCTTCGGCGCCTCCGGCGTCGTGCTCATGCTCGAGGTGCTGGCCGGCCGGCTCATGGCGCCGTACGTCGGCGTGTCCCAGGAGACCTTCACCGGCATCATCGGCACCGTCCTGGCCGGCATCGCGCTCGGCGCCGCCATCGGCGGGTCCCTGGCCGACCGCCACGACCCGAGGACGCTCATCGGCCCGAGCCTGCTCATCGGCGGGGCGCTCACGTGGGCGTCCCTCCCGATCGTGCGGATCCTCGGCCCCTCGGTCGGCTCCGGCGCGGGCGCCATCGTGCTGCTCACCGCCGCCGCGTTCCTCCTGCCCGCCACCGTGCTGAGCGCCGTGGCGCCGATGGTGGCGAAGCTGCAGATCGGCTCGCTCGACGAGTCGGGCTCGGTCGTCGGCCGGGTCTCGGCCGCCGGCACGTTCGGCGCGCTGGCCGGGACGTTCCTCACCGGGTTCGTGCTCGTCGCCGCCCTGCCCTCGCAGTGGGTCGTCATCGTCATCGGTGCGGTCACGATCGCGGCCGGGCTGGCGCTCACGCTGCGCAGCCCGAGCCGCCCGCAGCTGTCGGCGACCGCCGTGGCGCTGGTCCTGGCGGCGGGCCTCGGCGCCGTGCTGCTGCCCCCGCCCTGCGACCGCGAGACCGCCTACTTCTGCGTCCGGGTGGAGGACGACCCGGCCCGGCCCACGGGCCGCAGCCTCATCCTCGACACGACGCGGCACGCCTACGTCGACCTCGACGACCCGACGCACCTCGAGATCCGCTACGTGCGGCTGATCGCCGCCGTGATCGACGAGCTGCCCGCCGGTCCGCTCGACGCCGTGCACCTCGGCGGCGGGGGGCTCACCGTGCCGGGTTGGCTGGCGGCCGTCCGACCGGGGTCGTCGTCGACCGTGCTCGAGATCGACCCCGACCTCGTCGACGTGGCCCGCGACGACCTGGGCTTCGACGACGACCGCACCGAGGTCGTGATCGGCGACGCCCGGCTCACGATGCGGGACCTTCCGACCGACGGCGTCGACGTGGTCGTCGGCGACGCGTTCGCCAGCACGTCGGTGCCGTGGCACCTGACGACGGTCGAGGTCGTCGACGAGATCGACCGCCTGCTGCGTCCCGGCGGGGTGTACGTGATGAACGTCATCGACGGCGGACCGAACCGCTTCGCCCGGGCGCAGCTCGCCACCCTCGCCGAGCGCTTCGAGCACGTGGCGGTGATCGTGCCCGAGGGCGGGGTGCCCGAGGACCGCCGGGTGAACCAGATCCTGATCGGGTCGCACGAGCCGATCAGGACGCCGTCGATCGGCGCGGGCGACGGGGAGCTCGTCGCGGGCTCGGCGGCGACCGCGTTCATCGACGGGGCCGCGCCGCTCACCGACGACTTCGCGCCGGTGGACCAGCTGCTGATGCGCGGCTGACGACCGACGGGTGCTCAGGGCAGCCGCAGCTCCACGTCGCCGCCCACGAGCTCGTCGTTCGTCAGCGTCCGGGTCGGCACGCCGGGCATCGAGTACGGCGCGAGCGCCACAGTGACCCGGCCGGGCCGGGCCTCCTGGATGCAGACGACCTCGTCGCTCGACGCGCTCCGGTCGACGAGCTGCCAGCGCAGCGCCAGCGACGACAGGCCACGCTCGAGCACGTCGGCCTCCGCAGCCCCTCGCGACGCGTGCGAGCCGAGGACGCCGCCGAAAATCGCCAGCGCCCGCCACCGGCCGTCGCGGTCGTCGACGAAGCCGCACAGCTCGCCGTCCGCGGGACGTCGCACCTCGAACATCGGACCATCGTGGAGGCGGGGCGGGCGGCGCGCCAGCGGGTTCTCCCGGCGACCGGGCGTCCGGCCGGCCGGGCCGATCAGGCCGGCCGGACCGATCAGGCGGGCCGGTCGACGCGCAGGCGGAACTGGATGAACCCCGGCGCCATGTTCAGCCATTCGAAGGTGTCGGGCGCCACCGCCGCCATCGACGGCTCAGGCCTCGGTTCGACGAGCCGTTCGATGACGTAGCCCTCGTCGGCGAACTCCTCGGTGAGCGTCGTCAGCGGCAGCCGCCACGCCGTGATCTCCCATCCCTTCGTCCAGGTCTCCGTGAGCGGCTCCTCCGCGAAGTAGGAGCCGCCGAGCCGGACCCAGTCCGACGCCGGGTGGTGTGTGCTGATCACCAGCGCACCGCCGGGCCGCAAGATGCGGCGGGCCTCGGCGAGGAAGGCACGGCGATCGTTGAGGTAGTGGTAGGCGAGGGCGCACAGGACGACGTCGAACGATCCGTCCGCCAGCCAGTCGAGCGGGTCGTCGAGCGAGGCGACCCGCACGTCGACGTCGTCGCCGGCGCGGGCCTGCGCGAGCTCCACCATGGCCGGTGATGCGTCGCAGGCCCGGACGTGCGCGCCCATCTCGAGCAGCGACGCCAGGTAGTGACCCGGACCGCAGGCCGCATCGAACACGCGCCGCCCGGCGACCTCACCGAGCAGCCGGAGCGTCGACGGTCGGTCGTAGTGGGCGTTGTACGGCGCGTCGGCTGCGTGCTCCTCGTAGGCGCGGGCGAAGGCGTCGTACTGGCGCGGGTCCGGGAGCACCACGACGATCAGCCGATCGGCGGCCGGCGGTCGGGTGCGGTCGACGCCGCCACGTCACGCACGACCGCGGCGAACCCGCCCCCGGTGATGTAGTCCGTGCGCTCGGCACGGCGGCTGAACCGCCAGACGTCGCCGACCCGGCGGTACTCGTCGAGGTAGGCGCCGCCGACGTCGCAGATCTCCATGCGGCCGTCCCACTCGACGCCGTTGCGGTTGAACAGGTGCGCGCGACCGACCGCCGAGCCGGGCCCGGTGAAGCGGATCTCGTGGGTGAGCACCGAGTGGAGGCTCCACGCGAAGGCGCCCAGCGCCTCGGGCATCCACGCCGCCACGACGTCGATGCCACCGGCGATGCCGCCGCTGTGGGTGTAGTCGAGCTCGGCGTCGTCGGTGAACAGCGCCCGCCAGCGGGCCCAGTCCCGGTCGTCGACGGCGTGGCCGTACGCGATCGCCAGGTCCTGGATCGCCAGGATGTCCCCCTGGCGCTCGGAGCTCGGCACGACGCCGTCGGGGCCGGGGGCCGGGTTCGTGTCGATCATGGGTCCGCTCCGTTCGCCGGGATCAGGTCCCGCCAGTGTCCACGCCCGCGGCCACGCGCTCCAAGGTCGCGACGTC
Organism: Dermatobacter hominis; assembly: GCF_020715685.1. Lineage (GTDB taxonomy): Bacteria > Actinomycetota > Acidimicrobiia > Acidimicrobiales > Microtrichaceae > Dermatobacter > Dermatobacter hominis. The sequence continues at coordinate 3,719,589 of NZ_CP085840.1, read as the reverse complement.
CACGTCGGTCCACTGGCGGGGCTCGACGTCCGCGACGCAGAACGAGCCGAGCACCTGCCCGTTGCGACGGATCGGCACCCCCAGGTACGAGCGGACCTGTCCGGCCGTGACCGACGGCAGGTCGTCGACGAGCGGGTCCTCCCGCGCGTCGTTCACCGCGAACACCCCGTCGCTGGCCACCACGAACTGGCAGAACGAGGCGCTGGCCGGCCCGCTGCGCGGGAACTCGGGGAGGTCGGCACGCTGGTGCGACGCCGTGTGGAACTCCTCGCGGTCGTCCAGGATCGACATGAACGCCATCGGGGCGTCGAGCTGCCGGGCGGCCGACCGGGCGAGCGCGTCGAGGCGCTCGGACCGGGGCGCTCCCATGAGCCCGCTGGCGCGCACCTCCCGCAGGCGGTCGAGGTTGGCGAGGCAGGACTCCACATCGACGTCGTCGATGTCGCGGCGCGTGAAGAACATGACGGCAGTCTGCCGACAGGCCCGGCCGATCCGGACGGATGTGTCACTCGGGGGACACCCGCCCGAGCGATCGCGCCAACCCCGCGACCGCACGCTCGAGCTGGTCGGCGCGCTGGTGCCCGTAGCCGACGACGAGCGCGCGCGGCGTCGGGGCGTGGACGGCGTAGCCGCGGAGCGGCCGGGCGTCGATGCCGATCGACTGCGCCGCGGCGGCCACGGCCTCCTCATCCTCCTCGCCGGCCAGCTGGACGACGAGGTGCAGCCCGGCGGCGGCACCCGACACCGTCCAGTCCGGGAACGAGCGCCCGAGTGCGGCGACGAGGCGGTCGCGGCGCCGGCGGTGCTCGGCGGCGGACCGCCGCCGGTGCCGGTCGAGCTCGCCGCTCGCGAGCAGCTCGGCCACGGTCGCCTGGTCGATCACACCCCGACACAGGTCGGCGGCGTACTTCGCATCGGTCACCTCCCGGACCATGTGGTCGGGCACGACCAGCCAGCCCAACCGGATGCCAGGGGCAAGCGTCTTCGAGACGCTGCCGCCGTGGAGCACGACGTCGGGGCCCAGGCCCTGCAGCGCGCCGACGGGTGCCCTGTCGTAGCGCAGCTCCGCGTCGTAGTCGTCCTCGACCAGAAGGCCGCCCACGCCCCGCGCCCAGTCCAGGAGCGCGTGACGGCGGCGAGCGCTCATGACGATGCCCGTCGGGAACTGGTGCGCCGGGGTCACGAACACCGCTCGCACCCTCGACGCCGCCAGCGCCGCGCTGTCGATGCCCTCGGCGTCCACCGGGATGGGCACGCACTCCAGTCCGGTCGACGCGAGCTGCTCGCGCAAACCGGGCGAGCCCGGGTCCTCGACGCCCACGCGGCCGATCCCGCGGGCGAGCAGCACATCGGCCACGAGCCGGCTGGCCTGGGCGAAGCCGTTCGTGACGACGACCTGCTGCGGGGGCGCGAGCACGGCCCGCACCCGCCCGAGGTGGGCGGCCAGCTCCTCGCGCAGGCGGGCGAGGCCCGCCGGGTCGCCGTAGCCGAGCTCGGCGTCGGTCAGCCGGGCCAGGCCGCGGTGCGCCGCCCGGGACCACGCCGCTCGTGGGAAGTCGGCGCCCGAGGGCAGGCCGGGGTTCGACGGGCGGTGCTCGATCGCGACGGAGCCGCGGCCGTCGGGCGCCGGCACCTCGGCCACCGTGGTCCCGCTCCCGTGCCGGGCCTCGAGGAAGCCCTCGGCAGCGAGCTGCTCGTAGGCCCGGACCACGACGCCGCGCGACACGCCGAGGTCGGCCGCCAGCGCGCGCGAGGCCGGTAGCGAGGTCCCCGCCGCGAGCGTCCGGCTGCGGATCGCGTCGCGCAGGTGCTCGGTGAGCACCGCAGACCGGCGGCCCCGGCCGATCGCGCGCAGGTCGAGGGCCAGCAGCGTCCCGTTCGGAGTGGTCCCGTCGATCATCGCCTGAGTGGACCTCGGCACGGGACCACCGTACTCGTAGGTTGCGGTCGTGGCGACGACGACCCGGACCGACGAGGACCTCGCGGCCGCCCTGTCGGTGGCGGTGGCGATCGGCGTGTTCGGCGTGGTCTACGGCGCCACCGCGGCCCCGCAGCTCGGCACGGCGACGACCGTCCTCAGCTCGGCCCTGGTGTTCTCCGGCGCCGGCCAGTTCTCGATGGTGGCGCTGCTGGCCGCCGGTGCCGGACCGCTCGCCGCGCTCGGGGCCACCGTGCCGCTGGCCCTGCGCCACCTCCCGCTCGGCGCCGTCCTCCGGCCGCACCTGACGGCCGGTCCGGCCCGACGTGCCGCGCTGTCGTGGTTCCTCATCGACGAGACCACCGGCCTCGCGCTGGCGCGACCCGACCGGGTCGAGCGGACGCTCACCGTCGCCGGCGGGCTCGCGTACGGCGCCTGGGTCGTCGGCACGGCGGCCGGGGTGGGCGGCGCGGCGCTGCCCGCCGTCGAGCCGCTGGCCGGCGCGCTCTTCCCCGTCCTGTTCATCGGGCTCGCCGCGGTCACCTCGGCCGGGGCCGACGGCGCCGGCCGGGCCGTGCTGGCGGGGGTGGCGGCCCTGGTGCTGCTGGTCCTCTGGCCCGGAGCCGGGGTCCTCGGTGCGATCGCAGTCGCCGTCGGGGTGGCGCTGCCGGGAGCCACGAGGTGAGCCCGCTCGTCCTCGTCGTCGCGGTCGCGGCGGTGACCGTCGGGAGCCGCGTCGCCGCACTGGCCCTGCTGCCGGCCCCGTCCGGCCGCACGGCCGAGGTGATCGCTCGCCTGCCGGCACCGCTGTTCGCCGCGCTCGCCGCGGTGTCGATCACGGGTGCCGCCGGATCGCCGGACCCCGGCGTCATCGGGGCGTCGCTCGGCGCGCTGGCGTCGACGCCCCGACGCAGCCTGCTCGCCACGCTCGTCGCCGGCCTGGCGGGCTACGCCGTCGGCACGTGGATCGCCGGACGTTGAGCGCGACAGCGTCCTGCTCGTGGAGCACGACGTGCCGTTCGTGACGAGCCTCGGCTCGAGGACCACGGCCCTCGACCTCGGCTGACGGTCCGCCGGGGTCAGCTCAGCAGTTCGTCGGCCCACTGCCGGATCTCGTAGGACTCGACCAGGCCCTCGAGCCGGAACGGGTCCCGAGCGACGAACTCCTCCGCAGCGGCCTCGGACCGGAACACCGCCATGTTGCCGCCGTCGAGGAACGGACCGATCCCGATCACCTCGCCCCGGTCGATCAACTCCCGGACGACCACCTCGTGGCGCGGGTACACCGCCATGATCTCGTCCATCGAGCGCCCCGCCGAGGTGCCGATCACCACGTACTTCATGCCGTCCTCCCGATCCACCGTCGACGCCGACCGTCCGGCGACGCGGCCCCCATCCTCGCCCAGCGGCGACCACGACCCGGTCGCCGTCGGCGGGTGCACGGCATCGCCCGCCCTCGACTGGACGCGTCGACGTGACCGGTTCCAGCTGCGACCGCCGTCACGGCGCGGACGCCAGCGCGGCGAGGCGCGCCAGGCCGGCGTCGACGTGGTCGGCGAGCCGTGCCGCGGCGGCCCGAACCGCCGGCTCCCCGCGCCGCGAGGCGTCGATGCGCGCCGGGTTCAGCGCGCAGGTGTCGGCCCACGCCGCGATGTCGGGCTCGGCGCCGTAGGTCCGGGCGGCCGCCGTCCCCCGGGCCTGCATGAGCGCCCAGTTCGCCGGATGGTCGGGCAGCGTGTTGGGCGGGCACAGGCGGTTGCGCTCACGGTCGTCGTCGCGGGTGGCCTCGACGAAGCCGGCGAGCGCGGCGCAGAAGCAGGGGAAGCCCACCCGGATCGTCTGGAGCCGGATCCGGTCGGGCTGCCACAGCGGCACCATCGGCGGGTACCGCAAACCCGACGCAGCGCAGTGGACCACCAGCGAGTCCCGCGGCAGCGGCACCCGACCGCCCTCGAGCACGATCTCCGTGGGGGTGACCTCCCGGACGTGGCCCAGGCGGACGACGCGCTCGACGGTGCGCAGGAGATCGAGCTCCCACCGGCCGAGCGTCGGGGTCTTGGCCATCGTGGGCATCACGTCGCGATCGATCCGCACCACCACCCCGGCGTCCTCGAGCCGCAGGAACAGGTCGTCGAGCGAGTCGGCCGCGCCGGCGGCCGCCATCGTGTCGGCCGCCGTCCCGAGCGCGACCAGCGGGTCGGGCTGCACCACGGCGCGGTCGAGCATCCACGGGTCCCGGGGCCGGACCCAGACGATGCGGTCGGGCTCGACCCCGTTCGACAGCAGCCACACGATCCCGTCGGTCCCGGTCTTGCCGGCGCCCACGACGACGTAGTGGGCCGGGCTGCGGTCGAGTCGGGCCAGCTCGCCGATCGGCACCACGCGGACGCCGTCGGCGACACCGAACGGCGGCGGCGTGGTCGCGGGGATCGTCGGCGAGAGGTAGGTGGCGTCGACCACCCGGCGTCGGACGTCGACCCGCACCGTCTCGCCCGACACGCGCGAGGTCACCAGCTCCGACCCGTCCTCGGTGCGGTGCTCGAACCCGTTCAGGAACCTCACCCGACCGGAGCCGACGAAGCGACGGTGGAGCAGGTCGTCGTAGTACGCCTGGATGTGCGGCTGCCGGGCCCGCTCCTGCAGGCCGGCCTCGGGGCCGCTCCGCTGCACCTCGCCCCCGCCGAGCACCGTCGAGGCCGCGCCGTAGAACAGCGACGCCTGGTGGAGCTGGACGAACGGGTAGGCGTCGAGCCAGTGGCCGCCGGCGGCGTGGCGGCGGTCCACGAGCGTGACGTGCACGTCCGCGTGGTCGATGAGCGCATCGGTGAACGCCACGCCCATCGCACCGGCGCCGATCACCAGGTAGTCGGTGTCCAGCGTGCGCTCCACCACCGACCTCGACCTCCAGTCCCCCGCCCGGCGCCACCGCCATCATGCAGCACGGCGGTGGCAGCGGGACGACCTCGACGCCCGCCTCGCGCCGGCCTCGACGGGTGCGGCCCACCGCGGGCAGAGTCGGGCGGTGCCCCGAGTGCGCGACGCCCGACCCGACGACGCGGCGGCGATCACCGCGCTGGCCAACGCCCTCATCCCCTCGACGACCTACACGTGGACCGAGCGGCTCGAACCGGTGGCCGAACGGGCGGCCTGGGTCGACGCCCGCCAGTCCGCCGGGCTGCCGGTGGTCGTGGCCGTCGAGCCCGACGACGACGCCGACGTGCTCGGGTGGGCGTCGTTCGGCGACTTCCGCGACACCGAGCGCACGCCCGGGTACCTCATCACCGCGGAGCTCACGATCCACGTGCGCGAGGACCGCTGGGGGCGCGGGGTCGGGCGAGCGCTCATGGCGGCGCTCGAGGATCGGGCCCGGGCGGCGGGCAAGAAGGTCCTCGTCGCCGGCATCGACGCGAGCAACGAGCGGTCGATCGAGTTCCACCGCCGCCTCGGGTTCGTCGAGACGGCGAGGATGCCCGGCGTCGGGGAGCTGCGCGGCGAGCGGCTCGACCTCGTGCTGCTGCAGCGCGACGTCGGCGCCGACCGCTGAGCCGGGCCGGCCGGCCGAGGGTCGCGCATGGGCCGACGCGACCCATGGGTACGTGGTCGGAGGACGCCGCACGAGGGGGACCCCCATGAGCCTGCCGAGGATCGCCTCCCGAGACGAGTGGCGAGCGGAGCGGATCGAGCTGCTCCGGGCCGAGAAGGAGCTGACCGAGCAGCGTGACCGGCTCAACGCCCGCCGCCGCGAGCTCCCGATGGTCGAGGTCGACGTCGACTACGAGTTCGAGGGTCCGGACGGCACCGTCGGGCTCGCCGACCTGTTCGAGGGCCGACCGCAGCTGATCCTCTACCACTTCATGTTCCACCCCGAGTGGGACGACGGTTGCCCGAGCTGCACCGCCGGGATCGACGAGGTGTCCCGCGGCATGGTCGAGCACCTCCACACCCGCGACACCACGTACGCCATCGTGTCGAGGGCTCCGCTCCAGAAGCTCCAGCGGTGGAAGGACCAGCGCGGCTGGTTCCTGCCCTGGTACTCGTCCGGCGACGGACCGTTCAACTACGACTTCGGCGTCACGATCGATGCGAGCCGCGGGTTCGACGAGTACAACTTCCGCTCCCTCGACGAGTACGCCGACCGGGGCGAGGCGTCGATGAAGACCGCCGAGCAGCCCTACGACATGCCCGGCCAGAGCTGCTTCCTGATGGTCGACGATCGGGTCTTCCACACGTACTCGGTGTACGCGCGGGGCCTCGAGGGCACCGGCGGCTCCTACTACTTCCTCGACAACACGGCGCTCGGTCGTCAGGAGGACTGGGAGCAGCCGGCCGGACGGTCGGCGTCGCTCCGGCGGGGCCAGCCCGACTTCGCCAGCTGACGGTTGCGTCGATGAGAGCGTGAGGCCATGATGCTCTCATGCCCTCGTCGTCCTCTCCGGGCCTCCTGGAGCTGATCCGCACCGGGGACCCGGACCCGCCGAGCGAGCGGGCGCTCGACGGCGCACTCGACGCCTTCCTCGACTTCGGCATCCGGCGCACGAGCGTCAACGAGATCGCCCGGCGCAGCGGGATCAGCCCCGCGACCCTCTACCGCTGGTACGGCACCAAGGACGGGATCGTCGCTGCGGTGGCGCTCCGCGAGACGCGACGGTTCCTCGACGAGCTCGAGGCGGGCGTCGATCCGGACGCACCGCCCGAGGACCAGCTCGCCGAGGTCAGCGTCGCCGTCGCCCGCCGCCTGCGCGAGCAGCCGCTGCTGCGCCGGCTCATCGAGACCGAGCCCGAGGACGTCCTGCCCCGCCTCACGACCGACGGCTGGCCGATCATCCGCGCCGGCGCCGATTACCTGACCGGCCACATCGAGCGGCTGATGGACGAGGGGCACCTGGAGCGGTTCGACCCCGCCCCGCTCGCGGAGCTCCTGGCCCGGGTGACGCACTCGCTCCTCCTGACGCCGACGACCACGCTCGAGCTCGACGACGACGACGCCATCCGATCCGACGCCCGCGACACCTTCCGATGGCTGCTCCGGCTCCCACCGAGGACCACGCCGTGACGATCCCGCCCCTGACGATGCTGCCCACGCCGAACGCCGTCGTCACGTGGGCGCTGCCGCAGGGCATCCCGCTCCTGCGCGACGGCTTCCTCGACCGCACCGGGCTGTTCGCCAGTTCGCTCGACCCCGACGCCGAGGCCGGCGACCCCGGCCTCTTCGGGCCCGACTCGATCACGTGGTCCCTGGTGGGCCAGGCCTCGCAGGCGCTCGCCGGCCTCCGTGCCGCCCTCCTCCAGACCCTCTCTGTGCCGATCCCGACCGCCACCGACAGCACCGGGAAGTTCTACGAGGACTTCCTCGGGCGCGTGGGGCGCACCGGCGCCTTCGTCCAGGCCCAGAACCTCGGGTCCATGGACGAGGTCCGCCGGTCGGCGCGGCGGGTCCGCGCCATGCACAGGACGGTCCGGGGCACCGGGCGCGACGGCACGCGCTTCGACGCCACCGACACCCACCAGACCGCCTGGGTGTCGATGACCCTCACCGACTCCTTCCTCGTGATGACCGAGCGGTTCGGCCGGGGCCGGCTGCGCCGAGAGGACGCCGACGCGTTCGTGAAGGAGCAGTCGACGCACGCCGCGCTGCTCGACCAGCGCGTCGACCTCGACGAGGTCTTCGCCGACCCCGACCAGCGCGCCGCCCTCCGGGCGGGCACCCTGCCCCTCCCGCTCATCGACGAGGGCGAGCTGCCCACGACGCTCGACGGCCTGCGCTCGACGATGGCCGCGTGGACCGCGGAGCTGTCGGTCTCGAGGCTCACGCGGGCGCTGCTCGACGCCACCGTCCAGCTCGACGGCGTCGGCGAGCCGGCGCGCGGGATCGCCCGCCCGTTCATGCTGGCGACGCTCGCCACGATGCCCGACGAGTGGCACGACCTCGTCGCCCCCGGTTCCAACCGCCACGCCGAGCGCCTGGCGGCCGAGGCGGTGCAGTACCCGCTGGCGCTGCTGCAGGCGGTCCTCGGCGAGCTGCCCGCGGTCGCCGCGGCGCGGGCCCGGGTCGCGGCGGGCACCGGGCGGAGCTGACCCCGCCGCACGGCACGGCGCTCGGCCGCGCCCCGCGCTGTCGGCTCAGAACTGCGGGATGGACGGCGCCGAGGGGTGGTCCGGATCCCGCGCCGGGTCGTCGCGCGGCAGCGTGCCGTCGAACCACGGATCACGCTTCCAGTCGGGCACGGGCGGCGCACCCTCCCCCGTCGGTACGAACGGCGACCGCTCGACGACCTCCCGGCGGTGCACGTAGCGCCGGCAGTTGGGGAACACGGCGCGCACCTGCACGCGCACGACCAGCTGCGCACCGGGCGGCGCGTCGTCGAGGTCCTCGCCGTCGACCGTGGCGACGCCGTTCACCCGGAGCCGGGTCCCGTCGGCCAGGTCGATGAACAGCAGCCCGACATGGGGGTTCACGAGGATGTTGCCCACCGACAGGAACATCCCGTTGCCGTCGTAGACGGGGAACGTCAGCGTCTCGGGGTCGAGCACGCGCACGAAGCCCGGGTCGCCGCCCTTGTACGAGCACTGGGGTACGCCATCGGAGTCCGCGGTCGCGAGGAAGAACATGTCCCGGGCCTCGATGAAGGCCCGGTGCTCGTCGCTGATCCTCGAGCTCGTCGCCTCGTCCAGCCGGTCGGCGAGCCGCCGGGTGTCGAACCGGTCCTGCACGGCCCGCTGGGCCTCGTGGTAGTCCTGTCCCACGGTCGCACCCTCACCCGGTGCGGAGGTTGCCGGTGATGCCGGTCCGGTAGAGCTCGTCGTAGTGGCTCCAGTCGGGCTCGCCGCCGATGAGGCGCCGCAGCGACTGCGCCCACCGCTCCGTCTCCTCGCGCTGGTTGTTGCGCTCGGCCTCCTCGGCGGGGGTCAGGTCGCCGTCGACCTCGGCGAAGTCGGCCATGATCAGGAACGCCCCCTCCTCGTCGCGGTCGGCCAGCAGGCGCGTCCCGATGTAGCCCATGACGTCGGTCGCGGCCTGCGCCCGGTCCCAGTCCGCGATGAGGCGCACGAGCGCCTCCGGGTCGTCGCACTGGACCCTGATGCCCTGCGTGAACCTCATGCGTCCATCCCTCCTCCGTCGAGCGACGCCGCGTAGCGCCGCTGGATCGGCGACATGCCGGCCGGGTCGAACGCCCCGGGCGAGCCCGCCGCGAGCGCAGCCTCGCCCTTGGCATCGAAGCCGAGCTCGGCGCGCACGTCCTCGACCGCCGTCGCAGACCGCTCGTGGAAGTCCACCTCGAGCAGGTCGACGCCGAGCCGGTCGCACAGCGCCTGGCCCCGACGGAGCGCGTCGGCCAGCCGCACGTGCACCTCGGGGCTGTCGAGGCGGCGCTCCTCGAGGTTGCCGGTGAAGAACCCGGCGTCGGCCACGTAGCCCGTCCCGAACAGCCCGACCAGCGTCGCCAGCCACGAGAAGCCCTTGGGGTCCGGATCGGCGCGGCCGATGAGCGCGAAGACCTCGAGCTCCCCGTTGAGGTTCGTCCCGTAGTCGGCGAGCACGTGGACGAAGTCGTGCTGGGCCAGGTACGCCGATGCGCCGCCGACGGTGCCCGGCAGCCCGAAGCCGCGGGTGCGGTACATGTCCCAGACGCTGCGCCCGAGCGTGCCCGGCTCGAGCTCGGCGAAGCCCATCCAGCACTCGGCGAGCGCCGAGTCCTCGGCCCCGGCCGCCAGCTGGTCCTCGAGCCGGACCGTCGTCTTCAGCTGGTCCATCCGGGCGTCTTCCCAGTGCTCCGCGAACCCGCTCCGGCGCAGGTCGAGCCAGGCCAGCCCGAACGCGCCCTGCGCGTACCGGCGGGCGACGCGCACGTAGCGGTCGTCGACGCCGAGCGCCGCGGCGTACTCGCCGACCCGGCGCGCCACCTCGGGCGGGATCGGCCGGAGGATCAGCTCGCCGAGGACCATGTCGTGGACGATCCGGTGGCGGACGTCGGGGGGCGTGGCCGCCAGCGCCTCGGCGAGCTCCGCGGGACCGAGCGGCTCCAGGGCGCAGAAGTCGACGTCGAGGCCCCGCGTCGAGCGGTGCACCGCCCGGAGCAGGCTGGCCTGCGACTCGGACGGCGTGCCGTCGGCCGCCACCGCGGTGGCGACGGCCCGCGCGATCAGCCGCGCCTCGTCGCACGAGGCCCCCGACTCCTCCACGTCCGGCGCGACCGAGCGCTGCTCCCCCACCGAGACCTCCTCGCGAGGTTCCGTCACGCGGAGCATAGGCCCGCCGTCCGCACGGGCAGGCCGAGGATCACCTCGACGACGTCGACGCGTCCCGATCGCCGGCCGTGAGCTGCCACACGGGGTCGCCTGCCTGGGTCGAGACCTCGACCGAGGTCCCCGACGGGACGGGGCCCGACGTGGGCAGGCTCGCGACCGCACCGGGAGCGACCTCGGTGACCGGGTTGCCGGTGTCGAGGTCGGTCAGCCCGCACGCCTCGCCCGCGCCACCGACCAGCACAGCGGCGCGTCCTTCTGGTAGGTCGCCTACGGAACGGCCGCCCGGAACCGGAACGTCCCGGCCGCTCCCGAGGCAACCGGGGGATCGTGCCCGTAAGGTGGGTGCGTGGAGGCCGTCGACGATGTCCGCCGCCGTGTCTTCGTCCTCACCACGCTGTCGGTCGTGGCGCTGCTGGCCGTGAGCACGATCGTCCTCGTCGCCTCGCTGGGGATGCGGGCCGACGCCTCCCGCCAGACCGACGCGCTGCGGCAGCTCACCACCGCCTCGTCGGACCTGGACACCGCGCTCTCGACCCAGGACATCTCGGTCCGGCGCTACGCCTTCCAGGGCGACGGCGCCTTCCTGGACCAGCACGCCGAGGCGCGGGACGCGGCCGACGACATCCTGGACAAGCTCGAGCGGGAGCTCGCCGACGAGCCGGGCAGCGACGCCGACATCGAGCTCGTGCGCGAGCGCCTGGCGAGCTGGCGGCGGGAGGTCGCCGATCCGGAGATCGAGGCGATCCGGTCGGGCGACCTGCTCGAGGCGTTCGAGATCGAGCGGACGGGCCTCGGGGCGGAGCGCCTCGACCAGCTCCGCAGCGCGCAGCGGCAGCTCGGCGAGCGCATCCAGACGGTCAACCGTGAGCGCCTGGCGTCGATCTCGCGATCGGCCGACGTGCTGCTGGTCGTCGCCGGCCTCGTCGCCGCCTTCGCCGTCGTCTACGGCGTGCTGTCGTCGCTCAACCAGCGCCGCTGGGGTCGCCAGCGGCGCGAGGCCGAGGCGGAGCGTGCGGCGCGCGAGCTGGCGGCGGTGCTCGAGCGGCGCTGGATCGGCGAGCTCGCCACCCTGTCCGCCGAGGTCAACCGGACCGACACGGTCGACCGGCTCGTCGACGTGGTGGCGCGGGGTGCTGCCCAGGCGCTCGGGGCCGACTACGCCACGGTGGGCGTCGTCGACCGCACCGGCGAGCTGCGCATCGCGTGCGACGAGGCGTTCGAGGAGGCCGTCGGCCCCCCGGACCTGCTCCCCATGGACGGCGGCTACCCGCTCGCCGTGGCGATCCGCGACCGGACGACGCTCGTCTTCGGCAGCGGTCCCGACCAGCGCAGCTTCGACGACGTGCCGCTGCTCGCCGCGGTCGCACCCGGCCTCGTCGCCACGACGCTGGCGGCGCCGCTCGTGGACGGCTCGGGGCGCGTCCTCGGCGGTCTCGTCGTCCACTGGCGTACGCCGACCGAGGTGGACGCGACGGTGCGCAGCCGGTTCGACACCCTCGGCTCGCTCGCCACCGAGGCCATCCGGCGCGGTCGCCTCTACGAGACGTCGACCGCCCTGGCCGAGCTGAGCGCCGACCTCGCGGGCGCGCCGACGGTCGAGGACGTGGGCGGCATCATCGCCGAGCACGGCTGGCGGCTGGCCGACGCCCGCACCTCGAACATGGCGGTCGTGGACGCGGCCAACCGGACGCTGCGGTTCTACGACCCCACCACCCGCGCCGAGCCGCTCGAGATCCCGATCGACGCGAAGGGCCCGATCAACGACGCCGTCCGCACCGGCGAGCGCACCACGATCGGGTCCCGCCAGGAGTTCGAGGAGCGCTACCCCGAGATCGCCGACGCGCCGCGCTGGGCGGGCATCGAGGCGGCGGTCGTGCTGCCGATCGTGATCCGAGGACGGGTCATGGCCGCGATCGGCGTCGGCTGGGCGCGGCCCATCGTGTCGGCCGTCGACGAGGCCGCGCTGGCCACGCTCGCCGAGCTGGCCCGCGGCGCGCTCGAGCGCGCCGTCCTGTACTCGACGTCGAGCGGCATGTCCGAGCTCGCCGGCCGGCTCGCCGAGGCGACGACGGGCACCGACGTCGGGTTGGCGGTCGACGAGACGCTCCCGGCGGTGCTCGGCGCATCGCTCGCCCGGCTCGCGGTCCGCAACCAGCACGGCCGGATCGACGTGGTCCGCCCGCCGTCGATGGGCGCCGACTCGGCCCGGTTCCGGGACCTGCCGCTCGAGGCCGAGATCCCGCTGGTCGACGTGATCCGGACCGGCCGCGAGGTGCTCATCGACGACCGGGACGAGTTCCGGCGGCGCTACCCGGGGCTCGTCCCCGAGATCGAGGCGCTCGACGTCGGCGCCCTCTGGGCGGTCCCGCTGCTCACCGGGCGAGATCCCGCCATCGGCGCGATCGCCGTGGCGTGGCCCGACCGCGCCGACCGGGACCCGGCCACGCGAGCGCTGCTGGCCACCGTCGCCGACCTGTGCGGCGCCACGCTCGAGCGGACGCAACGGTCCGAGCTCGAGCACGAACTGGTGTCCGGCATGACCGAGCAGCTGGTGCGCATGCCGCCCGGCCTCGTCGGCGTGGAGTGCGCCGGCCGCTACCAGCCGGCGCTGTCCAACCTCCGCATGGGCGGCGACTGGTACGAGTTCATCGCGCTCGAGGACGGCAGGACGATCGCGGTGGTCGGCGACGTCGTGGGCCACGGCGTCGACGCCGCGATCGAGATGGCACGCTTCCGGACGACCATCGCCACCCTCATCCGGACCGGCGTGCCGTTCGACGACCTCTTCCCGACGCTGCACCCGCTCGTCAGCGACGAGGAGCCGACCGCGTTCCGGGGCACCGCGCTGTGCATCGAGATCGATCCGCGGGCCGGCACCCTCCGGCTGACGTCGGCCGGGCACCCGCCGGCGCTGCTGCGGACCGATGCCGGCGTGCGCGTCCTCGAGGGCTCGCGCTACCCGCCCCTCGGCATGCCGCCCGACGATCACCAGACGGCGTCGGCGGTGCCGTTCGAGCCCGGCGACGTCGTGGTGTCCTTCACCGACGGGCTGGTCGAGTCGCGGCGGGCGCCGATCGACGACGGCATCGCCAGCGTGGCCGAGGCGTTCCTGCGCCTGCGGGGTGACGTCGAGTCGATCGCCGACGCCCTCGTCACGCTGTCGCCCGAGGCCGAGGCGACCGACGACGTGGCCGTGGTGGTCGTCCGCCGGGTCGACTGACGCCTACCGGTCCCGGCGACCGCGTGCCGGGTCGGGTCGGTCCCTCGCGATCAGTCGGGCCCCGTCGAGCATCGAGCCGGGCACCGCGAAGCCGGTCGGGTCGCAGATCTCGTCGAGGTGCTCGGCGACGCCCTCGGGCGACAGCGGTCCGTCGCCGTCGGCGTACCAGCCCTCCGTGACGCCGAGGAGCACCTCGGCGACGTGGCCGCAGCCGACCGAGAAGGTCCGCCTCGTCAGCGTGCAGCCACGGCTGGCCAGGTAGAGCACGAGCGGGGTGACGTTGTCGACGGTCATCTCGGGCGCGAGCGGCGCGAGCGCGGCGACCGTCTCCCTCATCAGGTCCGGTGGGAACGGCGGCGGCCCGTCCTCGGCGATGCCGGTCAACGCCATCGGCAGGACGGTGTTCGCGGCGATGCCGTGGGCCTCGCCCTCGAGCGCCACCGTGTGGCCCAGGCCGATGATCCCCGCCTTGGCGGCCGCGTAGCCGGCCTGCCACGGGCTGCCGAAGACGGCGCTCGACGACGTGAAGACGATGCGGCCGTGCCCCGCGACCGCCATGCGGCGGAACGCCGGTCGCGTGACGTGGAACGCGCCCCCGAGGTGCGTGGCGATGAGCGCGTCGACCTCGTCGGGCTCCGCCTCGGCGAAGGGCGCGTTGCGGAGCTGGCCGGCGTTGTTCACCAGCACGTCGATCGCCCCGAACGCGTCGAGCGCCGCGTCCACGATCGCCGCGCCGCCCTCGGGCGTCGCCACCGAGCTCGCCTCGGCGACGGCCCGGCCGCCCCGCTCGCCGATCGCCGCTGCGGTCGAGGCGGCGGCGTCGGCGACGAGGTCGTTGCACAGCACGGCGGCGCCACGGTCCGCGAGGGCGAGCGCGTACGCCCGGCCGAGCCCGCCCCCGGCTCCGGTCACGACCGCGACCTCCCCGTCGAAGCGGATCGCTCCGGTCACGTCCGGCCCTCCCCGAGCCACCCGACCCGGTGCCGTGGGATCAGCCCGCGACCGACTCCGCCGCCGCGACGATCGCGTCGACCGCGACCTGGGGGTGCGACACCATCGAGACGTGCGAGGCGTCGACCTCGGTCACCGTGGACCCGGCCCGCTCGGCCATGCGCCGCTGGGTGTCGGCCGGGATGACGCGGTCCGCGGTGCCGACCACCGCCCAGCTCGGGATCGACTGCCACGCGGCCGTCTCGGTCGGCCCGATGTTCGCGCCGAGGGCGATGGGCCGCTGGCTGGCGACGATCAGCAACCGGTCGGCCTCGGAGAGGTCCTGGGCGAACGCCTCGTGCACGGTCGACGGCTTCAGGAACGCCTCGACGTCGCCCTCGGGCGCGCCCGGGTAGCCGGCGAGGTCGAGCACAGCGGTCGGATCGGGGACGTCGAGCGCCGAGCCCGACCCGCCCAGGATGTCGAACACGGTCTCGCCGACGTCGGGGATGAAGGCGTTGACGTACACGAGCGCCTTCACGTCGCCCCCGCCGGTGCCGGCGTTCGTGATGACCACACCGCCGTAGGAGTGGCCGACGAGCACGACGGGTCCGGACGTCCGCTGCTCGAGGAACGAGGCGATGTAGGCCGCGTCCCCGGCCACGCCGTGGAGGAGGTTGGGCGGGGTCAGCACCTCGAAGCCCCGGCTCTGCAGCTCGACCGACACGGGGTTCCAGCTGGACCCGTCGGCCCAGGCGCCGTGGACGAGGACGATCGTGGGCGTCGGCATGTCGCCTCCTTCTCCGGAGGCGGCGGGCGCCGCCTCCCCGGCGCGACCCTACGACGACGGCGCCGCGCCGGTCGTGAACGGCGGGTGAACGATCGCCCGGTCGCGCCGGCGCGGCGATGACTTCGCGGGCGTCGGCACGTCCGTACGGCCATGATCGATCTCCGCCCCGCCGTCGACCGCATGGTCGACGTGGTGAGCTCCGTCGCGGACGACCAGCTCGCCCTGCCGACCCCGTGCCCCGACTCGAGCGTCGGCGACCTCGTCGACCACGTCGGCACGTTCGCCGTCCGCTTCCGGGAGGCGGCCGAGAAGGACGTGGGCGATCGCTCGACGCCGCCGCCCCCGCCCGATGGCGCCCGCCTGGAGCCCGGGTGGCGGGCACGCGTCGCGGACGACCTCCGGGCGCTCGCCGACGCGTGGCAGGACCCCGCCGCGTGGGAGGGGACGACCTGGGCCGGCGGCATCGAGATGCCGGCCGAGGTCACCGCGCTCGTGGCGCTCGACGAGCTCGTCGTCCACGGCTGGGACCTGGCGGTCGCGACCGGGCACCCGTACCGGCCGTCCGAGGACGACGTCCGTGGCGCCACCGCCTTCGTCAGCTCCTTCGAGGCCCCTCGGGACGGGAAGCTGTTCGGCCCGGTCGTCGACGTGGGCGACGGCGCCGACGGATTCGACCGCCTCCTCGGGCTCACCGGGCGCGATCCGGCCTGGCGACCGGCCTGACCCCGTCGGGCCGACGTCGTCAGCGGCGCTCGTCCTCCGCGAGGACCTGCCGGGCCAGCGTCTTCGGGGCGACGAGCGCGTACGACGTGCGCACCCACTCCTCGACCTCGCGCCACCGCTCGTCGTCGGCGCCCTCCGGGATGCCGACCGAGACCCAACCGTGGCGCCCGAGGCCGTAACCGGTCGGCTCCGCCGTCTCGTCGGTCACGACGACGGCCTCCGCCTCGTCCTTCGGCAGCTTCACGCTGATCCGCGTCGCGTCCGCGTCGGAGAACACGAAGTTCTTGTTCCGGACCCGGAAGGTGGGCTCGCCGCCCCACGCCTCGACGTCCACCCGCACCGCCTCCGGGAGACGGTCGACGACCTGCTCGAGCCGCCGCATGTTGCCCATCGCCCCTCCCGTCGACCACATCGGATCGGTCCCCGACCGTACCGCCCACGCCGGTCGCGTACCGGGCTGCGGCCGCAGCCGATCGTGCCCGGACGGGCCGTCAGCCGAACAGCACGTAGCGGACCGCGTCGCACCACATCCGGTCGAACGCCTCGTCGACCGGCCCGGGGTGCAGCTCGGCGGCGAAGCGGCTCAGCGCGGCGCCGGCGAACCAGTCGCTGAAGGCGTCGGGATCGAAGCCGTCGCGGAGCCAGCCGCGCTCGCACGGCTCCCTGAGCGCATCGGCGAGCCGGGACATCGAGCCCCGCATCGCCACGCTGACCGCGGCGCTGAGCTCCGGCCGGCCCCACGTGCTCCCGAGGACGCTCACCCGCCGCCACCGGAGCTGGCGGCGCTCCGGCTCCATCACGCGCTGCATGAGGCGGTCGAACGTCGCTCGCAGCTCGTCGGGGCCCTCGGAGGACCGGATGGCCCGCTCGACCACCGCCATCTCCGCGTCGAGGTCGCGGAACAGGCGGGACAGCTGCGCGGCCTGCACGAGGCCCTCGCGGTTGCCGAAGTGGCGGTACAGCACGGGCACCTGGACGCCGGCCTCTGCGACCACGTCCTGGACCCGGACCGCGGTCTCACCCCGCTCGTCGATGACGGCGATCGTGGCGTCGATCAGGCGCCGGGCCACCGGGTGGTCGGCGGCGACGACGCGCGTGACGGCATCGGCGCCCTCGTCGGTCCCGGCCGTCGTCACCGGGCGCCGACCCGCCGGACCCGCATGGAGACGCCGACCGCCACGAGCCCGAGGCCCAGGGCCACCAGCTCCCACGGCGATCCGCCGGTGAGGGCGAGCGCAGCGGGCGCAGCAGCAGCCGACGCCCCGGACGGCCCCGCAGACTCGTCGGCGACGACCGCGGTGGCGCCGCCGACGCCCCGCTGGCTGCTCGACCCGAACATGTAGAGATGGTGATCCCCGGCCGGGGTCGACGCGGGGATGGTCACCGTGGCGGAGGCCACACCGGTGGCTGACGCCTCGACGGTCGTGAGGAGCACCGGGTCCGACATCAGGTACACCTGCACCTGCTCGCCCGCGGCGAACCCGGTCCCGGTGAGCGTGATCGTCTGGCCCGGGATCAGCGGCGACGGCACCGCCAGGCCCATCGGCAGCGCCGCCAGGGTCGCCGCGCTGGGCGCCGGGCTGGCCGGGACCGACGTCGCCGACGGGGCCGGCGGCGTCGTGGGCGCGGGCACCGAGCTCGTGGTCGAGGCCGGCACGGTGGTCGGCACCGAGGTGGAGGGCACCGTCGTCGAGGAGGTCGTGGTCGACGGCGTCGTGCTGGTCGTGGTCGTGCTGGTCGTGGTCGTGCTCGTGGTGGTCGTGCTGGTGGTGGTCGTCGTGCTGGTGGTCGTGGTCGCCGGCACCGGGGTCACGGGCGCGCTGCTCGTCGAGGCCCAGCTGTCGCCGTTGGCGTTCGTGGCCACGACGGTGAAGGTGTAGGTCGCGCCGTTGGTGAGGCCGGTGACCGTGCACGTCGTCGTCGCCGAGGTGCAGGTGGCCGGGCCGGGGTCGGCGGTCACGGTGTACGACGTGACCGGCGAGCCGCTGTCGGAGGTGGGCGCCGACCACGACACGTCGACCCCGCCGTCGGCGGCGGTGCCCGTCACCGCGCGGGGCGGCCGCGGGATGCTGATCAGGTTCCCGGCGCCGAGGTTGGTCGGACCGATCTGTCCCGCCAGGTCCCCGGCGTTGCCGAAGATCGTGGACCCGGTGATCTGCAGCTCGTCGGTCGGGCGGTCGATCCAGCCGCCGACGTTGGCCTGGAACCGGGCGTAGACGCCGTTGCCGCCGTTGTCGTAGACCTCCACGTCGTCGACGACGATGGCGTTCTGGAACACGGCGGAGTTGCCGTAGCTCGAGAAGGACAGGCCGGTCCCGCCGTTGCGGGCGATCGTCGTCGAGCGGATGTAGCTCCGGTTCAGTCCCTGCACGCACAGGCCGCTGCCGGCGTTGTCGACGACCGTGGACCCGGTGACCGAGAGGAACCGCTGGGTGCTGACCACGCAGCCGCCGGTATTGCCGCTGAAGACCGTGTCGGACACGTAGGTCCGGTTCTGGTAGCCCGTGTCGACGGTCGTCGTGTTCGGCGTGTTGCCGTGGTCCGCACCGAGCACGATGCCGGTGTTCGCGGTCACCACCGAGTTCCGCAGTGTGAGGGTGCTGCCCGCCTCCTTGCTGAAGATGGCGGGGGCGCCGGGGTTGCCGGTGATCCTGACGCCGTCGAGGACCACCGTGCCCCGGCTGTTGAAGACCAGGCCGCCCTCGGCGTTCGCCGCGTCGGTCAGCGTCATCGACTCCACGGTGAGCGACACGCCCGAGCCCATGCTCGTGGCCAGCCAGAAGACGCGGGACCCGCCGCCGTCGATCGTGACGTCGTCCACGCCGGCACCACGGATCGTGACCGCCTCGGTGGTGGCGGGCAGCTGCGAGGTGAGGGCGATCGTGCCGACGGCGCCGACCGTGATGAGGTCCTCGCCCGGCGAGCTGTTGGCCTGCGCCATGGCCCATCGCAGGGTGCCGGCGGAGCCGTCGTCCGCGTTCGACGTCACGGCGAACGTGTTGGCGGGCGCCGCCCCGGCGACGGGGGCCGGCGGGCCGGCGAGGGCGCCGGCCGCCCCGATCGCGGTGGCGGCGACGGCCACGGACAGCGTGCGGAGGTGGCGCCGGAGGCGGGGTGCGACGGTCATGACCTCATCGTCGGCACCGGTGTTAGGAACTTTACTCACAACCCGAACGACGTTCGGCAGATGTCCGATCGGACATCCGACGACAGGCGCGCGGTCGCTCCACATATGGGCGACTCGGCCGGATCGTGCGGGTGGGCGGGCCGGTCGCGGGCGGTTCAGCCCGGGCGCGGCTCCGAGCACCCGTCGGGCGCGGGCCGGCCGGCGAACCGGTCGGCCAGGAACGCGACCGCCGGCTCGGCCGCCAGCACGAAGCCGAGCACGTGCTCCCCGAACAGGGTGCGCCAGGTGACGTCGGCGCCGGCCGCGCACCACGTGGCCCGGAGCTGCTCGGCCTGGGGGTACGGAACCGTGCCGTCCCAGTAGCCGTGCTGCATGAGCACCGGCACCGAGGGCGCGGCGCCGCCCAGCGTGTTCTCGCGCAGGCGCTGCTGCCAGGCCGGCGTGTCGAGCGGGTTCACGTCGGTGACGTAGTCGCCGGTGGAGGTGCCCGCCGCGTCCACCAGCGTCGCGATGCCGGCGAGCGACATGATGCAGAACCGTCGGCCGTCCTCCGCCATGGCCCGGCCGGTCTCGTTCAGGTACGAGTCGAGGTCCAGCTCGGGGTAGGCGGCGTCGAAGCCGAGGGCGGTGAGCAGCACGAGGCCGATCCACGGCGTGCCCTCGTCGGCCCGGGCGATCGCGAGCGGGTCGGCCACCGTCCCGCCGGCCGCGACCCCGACCAGGTGCAGCTCGGGCGCGTACGTCGGCGCCAGCTCCGCCGCCCAGGCCGCGGACCCGCCGCCCTGGGAGTAGCCCATGATCCCGACGGGGGCGTCGGGCGGGACGCCGGTCGCCGGCAGGGCCAGTGCGGCCCGGGCCATGTCGAGCACGGCGTGGCCCTCGGAGCGACCGACGACGTAGGTGTGCAGGCCGGGCGTGCCGAGCCCTTCCATGTCGGTGACCGCGACGGCCCATCCGAGGTCGAGCAGCCGCTGGATCGTGCCGCTCTCGTACTCGAGGCCCTGGGCCATCAGCTTGGAGGGCGCGCAGTCGTCGCTGACGCCGTGGGTGCCGACGGCGTAGCTGACGAGCGGTCGGGGCCCCGGGCCGGTCCACGGCCGCTCGGGGACGAGCACGGTCCCCGACACCGCGATCGGTGCGCCGAGCGCGTCGGTCGACCGGTACAGGACCTGCGTGGCACGGATCCCGGGGACGCCGGCCTGGGTGGTGGCGTCGGTGCTGTAGGTCCACGGTCGCGACCGGATCACCTGGCCCGGGCGCTCGACGGAGAGGTCTGCGGGCGGGTCCGAGAAGCCGGCGTCCGGCGGGGGCGGCGCGCAGGCCGCCACCACGCCGAGCGCGACGAGCGCGGCGACCGCCGCGGACCACCGTCGGACCGGACCTGACCTCGACATCGCGACCACTCCCCCCGGGGCGCTCCCACCAGCGAGCGCCAGTGAAAGCCGGTCGGCGGCGGCGGTCAAGTCGGGCGGCCGCCCGACGGGACCGCCCGCGACCGAGGGACGGGCGACGGGGCCCGGGACGGCCCGCCTCAGACGGTGCGCCGGTACTTGCCGCCGACCTCGAACAGCGCGTCGGTGATCTCGCCGAGCGTGCAGTGCCGGACGGTGTCCATCAGGACGTCGAAGAGGTTGTCGCCGGCGAGCGCGGCCGCCCTGAGGCGATCGAGCGCGGCGGCGCGGTCCTCGGCGTGGCGACGCTGGAAGTCGCGCACCCGCTCGATCTGGTCCCGCTTCTCGTCGTCGGTCGACCGGGCGAGCTCCATGTCGGAGCGCTCGGCCGGCTCGTCCGGGTTGAGGAAGGTGTTGACGCCGACGATCGGGAGCGTCCCGTCGTGCTTGCGCTGCTCGTACAGGATCGACTCGTCCTGGATCCGTCCTCGCTGGTAGCCGGTCTCCATCGCACCGAGCACGCCGCCCCGCGAGCTGATCGCGTCCAGCTCGGCGAGCACCGCCGACTCCACGAGCTCGGTGAGCTCCTCGATGACGAAGCTGCCCTGCAGCGGGTTCTCGTTCATCGCGAGGCCCCACTCGCGGTTGATGATCAGCTGGATCGCGAGCGCCCGGCGCACCGACTCGGCGGTCGGCGTGGTCACCGCCTCGTCGTAGGCGTTGGTGTGCAGGCTGTTGGCGTTGTCGTAGATCGCGCACAGCGCCTGCAGCGTCGTGCGGATGTCGTTGAAGGCCATCTCCTGGGCGTGCAGCGACCGGCCCGAGGTCTGCACGTGGTACTTCAGCTTCTGGGACCGCTCGTTCGCGCCGTAGCGGTCCCGCATGGCGACCGCCCAGATGCGCCGGGCGACGCGGCCGAGCACGGAGTACTCGGGGTCCATGCCGTTCGAGAAGAAGAAGCTGAGGTTCGGGGCGAAGTCGTCCACGTCGAGCCCCCGGGCCAGGTACGACTCGACGTAGGTGAACCCGTTGGCGAGGGTGAACGCGAGCTGGCTGATCGGGTTCGCGCCGGCCTCGGCGATGTGGTAGCCGGAGATCGACACCGAGTAGAAGCTCCGCACGCGCTCGGCGACGAACCACTCGGCGATGTCGGCCATGACCCCGAGCGAGAACTCCGTCGAGAAGATGCACGTGTTCTGGCCCTGGTCCTCCTTGAGGATGTCGGCCTGGACGGTGCCGCGGACGTTCGACAGCACCCACGACCGGAGCTCGGCGGCCTCCGCCTCGGTCGGTGCCCGGCCCTCCTCCTCGACGAAGCGGTCGAGGCGCTGGTCGATGGCCGTGTTGAGGAACATGGCCAGGATCGCCGGCGCGGGGCCGTTGATCGTCATGGACACCGAGGTCGTCGGATCGCAGAGGTCGAAGCCGGAGTACAGGACCTTCATGTCGTCGAGCGAGGCGATCGACACGCCGGAGGTGCCGATCTTGCCGTAGACGTCGGGGCGCTCCGCCGGGTCGAAGCCGTAGAGGGTCACCGAGTCGAACGCCGTCGACAGCCGGGTCGCGGGCTGGCCCTCGGAGAGGAGGTGGAACCGCCTGTTGGTCCGGGCCGGGCCGCCCTCGCCGGCGAACATCCGGGCGGGGTCCTCGCCCTCGCGCTTCAGCGGGAAGACGCCGGCCGTGAACGGGAAGTGGCCGGGGAGGTTCTCGGACCGCAGCCACCGCAGCAGGTCGCCCCGGTCGGCGAAGCGGGGCAGTGACAGCTTGGGGACCTGCAGGCCGGACAGCGACGTCCGCGCCGGCCGGTCGGGACCGGAGAGCTCGGCCGCCCGGGCCGGCCAGTCGTCGAGCAGCCGGCGGTTCGCGGGCTCGAGGTCCTCGCGGGCGGCGTCGGCCAGCCGCTCGACGTCGCGGGTCGGGTCGCCGGCGCCGTCGAGCAGCTCGGCCGTCGCCTCGAGGTGCTGGATGCGGCGGGCCACGGCCGCCTGCGCCGCGGTGTCGTCGTGGTAGGCGCGCACGGTCTCGGCGATCTCGGCGAGGTAGCGCGTGCGGGTGCGCGGCACGATCTCGGTGCGCGTCGACGAGGTCCGGCCCTCGACGGGCGCGAGGTCGCCGTCGGGGAGCCGCAGGCCGTGCCCGGCGAGCTCCGCCCGGAGGTGGTGGTACAGCGCGGTGACGCCGTCGTCGTTGAAGCGCGAGGCGATCGTGCCGAACACCGGCATGTCGTCGGGCGAGCGGTCGAACGCCTCGCGGTTGCGCACCAGCTGGCGGGCGACGTCGCGCATCGCGTCCTCGGACCCGGGCCGCTCGAACTTGTTGATGGCGACGACGTCGGCGAAGTCGAGCATGTCGATCTTCTCGAGCTGCGACGACGCGCCGAACTCGGAGGTCATGACGTAGAGCGAGACGTCGGAGTGGCCCACGATGCCGGCGTCGCCCTGGCCGATGCCGGGCGTCTCCACGATCACGAGGTCCGCGCCCCAGGCGGTGCAGGCGGCGATGACGTCGTCGAGGCAGTCGGGCACCTCGCTCGTGGTCGAGCGGGTGGCGAGCGACCGGAAGTAGATCTCGGGCGAGTCGATCGAGTTCATGCGGATCCGGTCGCCGAGCAGGGCGCCCCCGCCCCGGCGACGGGTGGGGTCGATCGCGACGATCGCCAGCTTCACCTTGCCGCCCTGGTCGAGCCGGATCCGGCGGACCAGCTCGTCGGTCAGCGACGACTTGCCCGACCCCCCGGTGCCGGTGATGCCGAGCACCGGGACCTCGCGCGACGAGCGGACGCGGCGCAGCTCGTCCCGGACGTCCTCGGGGACGACGCCCGCCTCGAGCGACGTGATCGTGCGGGCGAGGTCGCGAACCGACCCGCCCAGCACCTCGGCGACGGCGACGTCGGCCGTCGCCAGGTCGACGTCGCACTCGGCGATCATCAGGTTGACCATGCCGGCGAGGCCCATCCGCTGGCCGTCCTCGGGCGAGAAGATGCGGGCCACCCCGTGCTCGTGCAGCTGGCGGATCTCGTCGGGGACGATGACGCCGCCCCCACCGCCGTACACCCTGACGTGGGCGGCGCCGCTCTCGGCCAGGCGGTCGATGAGATAGCGGAAGTACTCGACGTGGCCGCCCTGGTAGGAGCTGAGCGCGATGCCCTGCACGTCCTCCGCCACCGCGGCCCGGACGACCTCGTCGACGGACCGGTTGTGGCCGAGGTGGACGACCTCGGCACCCTGGCTCTGCAGGATGCGCCGCATGATGTTGATGGACGCGTCGTGGCCGTCGAAGAGGCTGGCGGCGGTGACGAACCGCACCGGGTTGACGGGTCGGTGCAACTCGGGTGCAGGCATGCGAGGCCCTCGATCTGGTCGGACGTCCACCGAACTGTTTGGACATCAAAGGGTATTTCCGGCACGGCGGGAGGTCAACCGTCACACGGGTAGCCTCCCGGCCATGTCGGGTTCCGGTGCCCTCCCGTTCGACCCCATCGAGGAGGCTCACCGGCAGTGGGTCGACCACGGGTGGGACGAGGCCGCCGACGGGATGGCGGCCCTCACGTCGATCATCCGCGTCGAGCAGATCCTGATGGCCCGGGTCGACGCCCAGCTCAAGCCCCTCGGCCTCACGTTCGCCCGCTACGAGCTCCTGGTGCTGCTCGACTTCAGCCGGAACGGCTCGCTCCCGCTCGGCAAGATCGGCGCCCGCCTCCAGGTCCACCCCGCGAGCGTCACGAACGCGGTGGACCGGCTGGAGGCCGACGGACTGGTGGAGCGGATCGCGCACCCGGGTGACCGCCGCACCACGCTCGCCACGATCACGGCCGGCGGGCGGCGCACCGCCCGGCGGGCGACCCGCACGCTCAACGAGCAGGTCTTCAGCGACCTCGGCTGGAGCCGCCGCGACCTCGACGCGCTGTTCCGCATCCTCCGACGCCTGCGCAAGGCGTCGGGCGACTTCGCCTGAGCGGTCCGCCCGAGGACCTTCCGCCAGGATGTCGAGATCCCGTCGCCTGATCCGTCCCAGGGGTGGATCGGCCGGAACGGCCGACGCGACGACCAGGAGGACACGATGGCCAAGTACCTGTTGCTCAAGCACTACCGAGGCGCCCCCGCGGCGGTGAACGACGTGCCGATGGACCGGTGGACGCCCGACGAGGTGGATGCGCACATCCGCTTCATGAACGACTTCGCCTCCGAGCTGGAGCGCAGCGGCGAGTTCGTCGACGGGCAGGCCCTGGCACCCGACGGCGTCTGGGTCCGCTCCGACGGCGAGGGCCGACCGCCGGTGACCGACGGTCCGTTCGCGGAGACCAAGGACCTGATCGCCGGGTGGATGATCATCGACGTCGACAGCTACGACCGCGCGATCGAGCTCGCGGGGCAGCTCTCGTCGGCGCCGGGAGCCGGTGGGCAGCCCATCCACGAGTGGCTCGAGGTCCGGCCGTTCCTGGCCCACCCCTCCACCGTCACGGACTAGCCGGTGGACGACGTCGAGCTGCGCGAGCTCGTCCCCCGGGTGCTGGGCGTCCTCGTCCGTCGCGGTGCTGACTTCGCGACGGCCGAGGACGCCGTCCAGGAGGCGCTGATCCGGGCGATCTCCGCCTGGGGCGACGAGCCGCCGGCCGACCCGCAGGCCTGGCTGGTCACGGTGGCGTGGCGGGTGTTCCTCGACATCGCCCGGTCGGAGCGGTCCCGCCGCGACCGGGAGGAGCGCGTCGACGCGCAGCCGCCTGCCGGGCCCGGCCCGTCCTCGGACGACACCCTGCGGCTCTACTTCCTGTGCGCCCACCCCGACCTGACGTCGTCGTCGGCGGTCGCCCTGACGCTGCGGGCCGTGGGCGGGCTCACCACCCGCCAGATCGCGCAGGCGTACCTGGTGCCCGAGGCGACGATGGCCCAGCGCATCAGCCGGGCCAAGCGGACCGTGGGCGCGGCGGGCATCGACCGCCCCGGCGACGTCGGCACGGTGATGCGGGTGCTGTACCTCGTGTTCAACGAGGGCTACTCCGGCGACGTCGACCTCGCCGCCGAGGCGATCCGGCTCACCCGGCAGCTCGCCACGCTCGCGGACGACCCCGAGGTCCAGGGACTGCTGGCCCTCATGCTGCTCCACCACGCCCGCCGTGCCAGCCGCACCCGTCCCGACGGCAGCATCGTCCCGCTCGCCGAGCAGGACCGGGCGCGGTGGGACACGACGCTCATCGCCGAGGGCGTCGACGTCCTCCAGGCGGCGCTGGCGCGCGACCGGCTCGGCCAGTACCAGGCCCAGGCCGCCATCGCGGCCCTCCACGCCGACGCCCGCCGCGTCGAGGAGACCGACTGGGTGCAGATCGTGGAGTGGTACGACGAGCTGCTCCGGTTCACCGACACCCCGATCGTCCGGCTGAACCGTGCGGTGGCGATCGGTGAGGCCGACGGTGCGCCCGCCGGCCTGGCCGCGCTCGAGGCCGTCGGCGACGGCGTCCCCCGTAGGGACGCGGTCGCCGCGCACCTGCACGAGCGCAACGGCGACCTCGAGCTGGCGGCCCGGCTCTACGCCGAGGCCGCCCACCGGGCGCCCACGGTGGCCGAGCGCGACCACCAGGTTCGCCAGGCGGCGCGGGTGAACCAGCTGCTGCAGCACCGCACCTGACCCGACCGGTCGGCCCGTCGAGTGGCCCGCGATTGCCCGCCCCGCCGCGACCGCATCGCGGTACTGTCTCCCCATCGAACACTTGCGTCACCTTTTTGGTGGCGGGGGCGATCGGGGGGAACACGTGGTCCGACGCCGGCGACTGGTACTCGCCGCAACCCTGGTGCTGGGCGTGCTCGCGTCCGCGTGCGGCAACGCCTGGGAGACCACATCCGGTGCGACCACGACGTCCATCCCGAAGGACGAGGTCGCGTCCGGCACCGAGGAGACACGCCACGAGGCCGTGGCGAGGCCCGACGTCCCCGGCGTGACCGACGACGAGATCCGCTACACGGTCATCGGCACCAAGACCGGCAACCCCCTCGGCATCTGCATCCTCGACTGCTACGTCGAGGGCATCGAGGCCTACTTCGCCTACCGGAACAGCCAGGGCGGCATCTACGGCCGCGACCTCGTGATCGGCGAGGTGATCGACGACGAGCTCGGCCAGAACCAGCAGCGCTCGCTCGACGTCATCTCGAAAGGCGACGCCTTCGGCGTTTTCGACGCCACGCTGCTGCCGAGCGGCTGGGGCGACCTCGACCAGGCAGGCGTCCCCACCTACACGTGGGGCATCCACGCATCGGACTCGGCCAACCGCCCCCACAACTTCCCCAGCACGGTCGTGCGCTGCGCCGACTGCGCCCGCCCGAACGTCCCGTACGTGGCGGAGCAGGTCGGTGCCACCAAGGCGGCGAGCGTCGGGTACGGCATCAGCGAGAACTCCCGGGTGTGCGCCGACACGGTCGCCCGGGCGTTCGAGCGCTACGAACCGCAGTCGGGCGTGGAGCTCGCCTACACGAACGACGACCTCGACTACGGGCTGCCCAACGGGATCGGCCCCCAGGTCACCGCCATGAAGGCGGCCGGCGTCGACTTCATCTCGACCTGCATCGACCTGAACGGCATGAAGACGCTGGCCGCCGAGCTGCGACGCCAGGGCATGGACGACGTCGTGCTCTTCCACCCCAACAGCTACGACCAGACCTACATCGCCGAGTCCGGCGGCCTCTTCGACGGCGACGTGGTCCAGGTGCAGTTCCGACCGTTCCAGACGACGGCGAAGGGCACCGCGCTCGCCGACTTCGAGAAGTGGATGAAGAAGCAGGGCAGCGAGCCGAGCGAGCTCGCGATGGTCGGCTGGCTGAACGCATCGCTCGCCTACGACGGCCTGCTCGCCGCCGGCCCGGAGTTCGACCGCGAGCGGGTCACCGCCGCCACGAACTCGTTCGACGACTGGACCGCCGGCGGGCTGCTCAGCCCCGTCGACTGGACCCAGGCCCACACCCCGTACACCGAGGCGCAGCCGCTGCCCGACGGGCCCGGGTGCACCGCGCTCGTCAAGGTCGACAAGAACGCGTTCGTGCCCTTCGGGTCGCCGGACGAGCCGTGGCTCTGCTGGGCCCCCGACGCCGACACCGACGACCCCGTCCCGACCGACTTCGAGTGAGGGCACGACGATGATCACCGACCTGGCCCGGGGCGTGCTGCAGGGCCTGCCGCCCGGATCCGTCTACGGCCTGATCGCCATCGGCTTCGTGCTGGCCTACAAGACGTCGGGGGTGTTCAACCTGGCGTTCGGCGCGCAGGCCTACGTGTCGGCGGCGCTGTTCTTCCAGGCCCGCAACGAGTGGGGCTGGTCGAGCCTCCCGGCGTTCGTGCTGGCCGTCCTCGTCGTGGCCCCGGCGATCGGGCTCGTGCTCGAGCACTTCATCTTCCGCCGGCTGCCGCCCGGCTCGACGCTGGCCAAGCTCGTCATCGCGATCGGCCTGTCGGTCGCGATCCCCGCGCTGTTCGAGCTCGTGGTCGGCTTCGAACCGGTGGCCGGGCGGACGCCCGAGGGGCTGGTGGCCGGCGGCGCGTCCGTGTTCTACGACCCGTTCGGCCTGTACCCGTTCAGCCGCGACGAGCTGACGGCCATGGCCTTCGCGGTGGCGAGCGCAGCGGGGCTGGCGGCCCTGTTCCGCTACACCGCGATCGGCCTCGAGATGCGCGCGGTCGTCGAGAGCCCGCGCATGACCGAGCTCAACGGCATCCGCTCCGCCCGGGTCTCGGCGTTCAGCTGGGCGCTGTCGAGCACGTTCGCCGGCCTCGCCGGCGTGCTGATCGCACCCCGCTTCAACACGCTCGCCGCCCCCGACTTCTTCAGCCTCGTCGTCGTGGCCGTGGCCGCGGCGGCCATCGGCAAGCTCGTCAGCCTGCCGTGGGCGCTGATCGGCGGCCTCGCGCTCGGCGTGCTGATCTCGGTCGTCAACACCTTCCTGCCCGACATCTCCGACGACACCCCGTGGCTCAACGCCATCCAGGAGAACCTCACCCCGGCGATGCCGTTCGTCGTCCTCTTCGGGCTGGTCACGCTGTGGCCCGCGCTGCGGTCGGGGCTCGACCACCACGACCCGCTGTCGGGCGTCGACCCGCCCCCGCCGGCACCGGCGGCGCTCACCCGCAGCCCCCTGCTGACCCGCATCACGTTCGCGTTCGGCGCCGCGTTCTTCATCGTCGTCGGCCTCGCCGTGTTCACCCAGGCCGACACCTCTTGGCTGTTCCTCGTCACCCAGGCCGTGATCATGGCGACGATCTTCCTGTCGATCACCGTGCTCACCGGTTACGCGGGCCTGGTGTCGCTCGGCCAGGGCGCGTTCGCGGCGATCGGCGGGTTCGTCGTCTTCCAGCTCGCCGACCACTTTGACGTCCCGGCCATCCTCGCCGCGCTCGCCGGCGCGCTGGTCGCCGCGCTCGTCAGCGGCATCCTCGCCGTCCCGCTGGTCCGGCTCGGCGCGGTGTGGGTCGCGATCGCCACGCTCGCGTTCGCCGCGTTCTTCGACGCCGTGGTCGTCCGGCTCCCGTTCGTGGGCGGGGGCGACACCTCCCTCATGGAGGGCACCCGGGTCCCGCGGCCGATCATCGGGCCCTGGAACCTGTCCGACGACCGCGCCTTCCTCGTGCTGGCGCTCGTCGTGTTCGGGCTCTGCGCGTACGCGGTCAAGCAGCTGCGGTCCGGCACGATCGGCCGGACGCTGCAGGCGCTCCGCGGCAGCGAGGTCGCCTCGATCTCGATCGGCATCTCGCCGACCCGGGCGAAGGTCATCGCGTTCGCCCTGTCCGGGTTCCTCGCCGGCCTGGGCGGCGCCATGCTGTCGATCCAGCAGCGCAACGTGAACTACGCCGCGAACTTCTCGCCGTTCGCCGCCCTGTTCTGGATCGTGCTGGTCGTGTCGCTCGGCGCCCGGACCGTCGAGGGCGCGAGCTACGCCGGCGCCGGCTTCTCGCTGATGGACCGGCTCATCTTCAGCGGCGTCCTGGTGGCGTGGGTGCTCCGCAGCCAGGAGCTCGTCCCCGACGTGTTCCCGATCTCCCCCAAGTGGCGCTACGTCCTGTTCGGCCTCACCACCCTGACCTTCGCCCGCCACCCCGAGGGCCTCATCGAGAACGGGAAGCGGAAGGCGCACGCCCGCGTCGAGCGCTGGCTCGGCCGGCGATCCGGCGCACCCCCCGGCCCGACCGCCGCCACGTCCCCCGCCGCCAGCGCCGCCAAGGAGCCGGTCGCATGACGACGAACGTGCTCGAGACCCGCGAGCTGAGCAAGAGCTACTCCGGGATCACCGCGCTGTCGAAGGTGGACCTCGAGGTCCGCGAGCACGAGCGGGTCGGGCTGATCGGTCCGAACGGCGCCGGCAAGACCACGCTGTTCAACTGCATCCTCGGCGTGCTCGGCGTCGACAGCGGCACCGTGCTGTTCGAGGGCGAGGACGTCGCGTCGCTGCCGGCGCACGAGCGGGCCCGGCGCGGCATCGGCCGCACCTTCCAGCGGATCGAGCTCTTCAGCGGCTCGACCGTCCGGGAGCACCTGCTGATCGCGGAGCGGACGAGGGAGGGCACCGGCCGGCTCTGGAAGGACCTGATCGGCCTCGGGGGCCCGACCCGGGCCGAGATCGAGGCGTGCGACGAGGTCCTGGCCATGCTGGGGCTGCGGGAGCTGGCCGACGAGCCGATCGAGCAGCTCAGCCTCGGCCAGGGCCGCCTCGTCGAGGTCGGGCGGGCCCTGATGACGCGGCCACGGCTACTCCTCCTCGACGAGCCCTCGTCGGGGCTCGACCGGACCGAGACCCGGGAGCTCGCCGCCACGCTCCGGGGCGTCCAGGCCGAGCAGGGGTTCTCGATCCTGCTGGTGGAGCACGACGTCGAGCTCGTCGCCAACTTCACCGACCGCTGCTACATCCTCGACTTCGGCAGCGTGATCGCCCACGGACCGACCCGCCAGGTGCTCGACGAGCCGGCGGTGCGCCGGGCGTACCTCGGCACGGGAGCGGGGCTCACGTGACCGCGCCGATCCTGGAGCTCCACGAGGTGTCGGCGGGCTACGGCCCGTTCCACGCGCTCTTCGACGTGTCGCTGGTCGTCGAACCGGGGAAGGCGGTGGCGCTCCTCGGCGCCAACGGCGTCGGCAAGACCACGGTGGCCCGCGTCGCGAGCGGCCTCATCCGCCCCGAGCTCGGCGCCGTGCTCGTCGACGGCGAGGACCTCACCGGTGCGCCGCCCTACCGGTTCGCCGAGGCGGGCATCGCCCACGCGGTCGAGGGCAGCTCGGTCTTCGCGTCGCTGTCGGTCGAGGACAACCTCCGCCTCTCGTTCCGGCGCCGCTTCGGCGCCTCGGGGGTCGCCGGCGCGCTCGACTCCGCCTACGAGCAGTTCCCGGTCCTCGGGCGGCGGCGGACCCAGCTCGCCGGCCAGCTGTCGGGCGGCGAGCAGCGGATGCTGTCGATGGCCAGGGTGCTCGTCGAGTCGCCGGCGCTGCTCATCGCCGACGAGCTCTCGCTCGGCCTGGCCCCGCTCGTCGTCGACATGGTCTACGCCCAGCTGGCGAAGCTGCGCGAGGCGGGGACGGCGCTGCTCATCATCGAGCAGCAGGTGTCGCACGCGCTCGACCTCTGCGACCACGCCGTCCTGCTCGACCACGGCGCAATCGCCTGGGAGGGCCCGCCGGCCGAGGCGGCCGACCGGGTCGCCACGCGCATCTTCCAGCACGACGGCACCCCCTGACCGCTCTGTTCCACCATTTCGACGCTCCAGCGTCGAAATGGTGGAACAGAGCTGGCCGGGGCGATCTCGGGCCGGGCGGTCGCGGGCCGGGGCGCGCCGGTCAGCGGGCGGGGTCGATCGCGACCTTGATGGCGCCGGTGCGCTCCTGGTCGGCGAGCGCGGCGAAGGCGGCCTGCCAGTCCGACAGGCCGAACGTGTGGG
Source organism: Dermatobacter hominis (assembly GCF_020715685.1). Classification (GTDB taxonomy): domain Bacteria; phylum Actinomycetota; class Acidimicrobiia; order Acidimicrobiales; family Microtrichaceae; genus Dermatobacter; species Dermatobacter hominis. The sequence goes on along the minus strand of NZ_CP085840.1, from coordinate 3,688,341 downwards.
TGAGCAGCCCGGTGAGGTCGACCCGTCCGCTCGAGGCCAGCCGTAGGTAGTGCTCGATGCCGTGGCGGTGCTCGCCCTCGACCTCCTCGATGCCGAACGCGTTCGAGCCGACGAGCGAGATCTCCTTGAAGTAGAGCGGGCTCCACTCCCACCGGCCCGGGGCGTGCACCCCGCTCTTCACGAGCGTCCCGCGGGCGCGCAGCACGCGCACCTCGAGCTCGAGGGTCTCGGGCTTGGCGATCGTGTCGTAGGCGACGTCGATGCCGCCGGGGTGGCACATCGGCAGGCCGCCCAGCCCCTCCATCGTCGGCTGCAGCACTCCCCCGGACCAGGCGGCGAGCTCCTCGAGCAGCGGCTCCCGCTCACCGGTGCGGAACACCTCGTGGGCTCCCAGCCGGCGGGCCAGGTCGGCCTGGGCGTCGAAGCGCGCCACCACCCCGACCTCGACGTCGGGGAACAGCGCCCGCAGGATCGCCACCGCCGCGCTCCCGAGCGCGCCGGCGCCCCAGACGAGCGCGCGGCCGCCGGGCGGGGGCGGGTGCCGGGTGACGCTGTGGAGCGACACGGCGAAGGGGTCGGCCAGGATGGCGTGCTCGTCGTCGATCCCGTCGGGGACGGCGAAGAGCATCGTCGGGTGCGCGGGCATCAGCTCGGCGAACCCGCCGCTGGCGTCGCTCGACACGCCCGTGTGCAGGCCCGCGCTGATGTCACCCGTCGTGAAGCTCCAGCAGAGGCTGAGGTCCCCGGCACGGCACGCCGGGCACATCGGTGAGATGCCCCGGGGCGCGCACGACAGCCAGGGGTTGAGCACGACGCGCTCGCCCACCTCGAAGCCCGCCGCCTCGGGGCCGGCGGCGTGCACGACGCCGACCACCTCGTGGCCGAGCACCTGCGGGAACGAGCACAGCCCGCTCATCGCGCTGTCGCTGTCGCCGCCGAAGTCGAGCAGCACCTGCTTGGCGTCGGATCCGCAGATGCCGGTGAGCAGCGGTCGCACCACGTACCAGTCGGGTCGCAGGGGCCGCGCGTCGGGCACGTCGAGCAGCGCGCACGGCGTGCTGGCCAGGTTGCGCACGAGTCGGTTCGCGCCGTCGGGCGGCGTGAACGGCTGGGCGTCGGTGCCGAAGACCAGCGCCCTCACCTGGCAGGCTCCCTGCCGGCTGCGCCCCTCACCGTCATGGCCACGCTCAGGACCCCCCGTCGGCCGACGCCCCCGATGCCGGCGACCTATTCTGTCACTCGTGTCAGGTTCGGGGGGCGTGGGGGCACCGGCGGGTCCGACGGGCCCCGTCACGGTCGGGATCGACATCGGCACGACCTCCGTCAAGGCCGTCGCGGCCGACGCCGACGGCCGCGTCCTGGCCCGCACCCGCGTCGCCCACCCGGTCGGCGGATCGGCCGCCGGCGCCTGCGAGCACGACATCGACCGGGCCTGGCGGGCCGACGTGGTCGAGGCGCTCGACCGGGTCGCGAGCGACCTCGAGGTCGTCGCCGTCGACGTCGCCGCCATGGTGCCGTCGCTCGGTGCGGTCGACGCCGACGGGCGCGCCCTCTCGCCCGGGCTGCTCTACGGCGACCACCGGGGAGCGACCGCCACGCGCGACCCGGCGCTGCCGGGCGACAGCGGCGAGCTGCTCGCGTTCCTCGGCTGGCTCGCCGCCGCCGCCCCCACGGCCACCGGGTTCTGGCCCGCACAGGCGGTCGCCAACCACGAGCTGACCGGCACCGCGGCGATCGACTCGACGACGGCGATGACGGCGCTCCCGCTCTTCGACATGACGGGCTGGGACGAGGCCCGCGCCGCCGAGGCCGGGACGACGACCGACGCCCTCCCGGCCATCGCCCGCGGCAGCGACGCGGTCGGCACCGTCCGTGACGGCCTGCCGGCCGCCGGCGCGCTGGTCGGCGGCGGGACGATCGACGCCCTCGGCGAGCAGGTCGTCGCCGGCGCCGACGACGTCGGCGACGTGCTGGTCATCTGCGGCGGGACGCAGATCACGTGGGCGGTCGCGACCGACTGGCCCGAGGTGCCGGGGCTCTGGACCATCCCGCACACCGCGCCGGGCCGGGCGCTGATCGGCGGCCCGAGCAACTCGGGCGGGCTGTTCCTCGACGCCGTCGAGCGGTGGCTCGGCCCGGTCCCCGACGAGCAGCTCGACGAGGTCGACGCCGCCGACCTCCCGGTCTGGCTCCCCTACGTGCGGGGCGAGCGAACGCCGCTGCACCGGCGCGACCTGACCACCGTCCTCGACGGCGCGACCCTGCACCACGGACCCGCCGAGCTTCGCCGGGCCGCCTACGAGGCCGCCGGCTTCGTCGTCCGCCACCACCTGGACCTGGCTCGGACGGCCGGCGTGGACCCGCAGCGGATCGTGGCCACCGGGGGCGGCACCCAGGCCCGGCACTGGGTCCGGGCGCTCGCCGATGCCACCGGCCTGCCGGTCGACGTGGTCGCGGTGCCCGAGGGGGCGGCGCTCGGCGCCGCCTTCCTGGCCCGTTGCACGGCCGGGCTCGAACCCGACATGACCGCGGCACGGCGCTGGGCCCGGACGAGCCACCGGGTCGAACCCGACGACGACCGGGTCGTGGCGGTGCACCGCCGCTACGAGCGCTTCCGCGAGCTCACCGACGCCGCCGTCGCCGCCCCACCGGCGCGCTGATCCACCAGTCGGCTCGCACGCGGGACCGCCGGTCGGGAGCGGGGCACCGTCGCCGACGCCGGGCGCAGCGGGCCGTCACGGACGGACGAGGACCTTGCCGGCCACGCGCCCCTCGGCCAGGTCGCGCATGGCGCCGAGCAGGCCGTCCAGGCCGACCGTGCCCGGCTCGAGCAGCGTCTCGACGGGCAGCGCACCGCCGGCGAGCAGGGCGAGCGCCGCCTCGAACCCGCCGGCGTCGTAGTTGTAGGCGCCGGTGACGACGAGCTCGTTCAACAGGATGCGGTTCGGGTCGAACCGGGGCGGCTCGATGCCCGCCCCGACCAGGACCAGGCGGCCACCCCGGACGAGCTGGGCCAGGCCCGACTCCATCGCGCGTGCCGATCCGGAGCACTCCAACACCACGTCCACGGCGTCGTCGACGACCCGACCCGGCTCGGCGATCGACGGGACCTCGAGCTCCTCGGGCACGAGGACCCGGTCGGCACCGAGCTCCCGGGCGAGCGCACGACGGCGCTCGCCCGGTTCGACGCAGCGCACGTCCTCGACGCCGGCGGCCCGGAGCGCGGCGACGGCGAGCGCACCGATCGGCCCGGCGCCGACCACCAGCACGCGGTGGCCCGGGACGATCCCGCCCTGGGTGGCGGCGTGGAGGGCCACCGCGAGCGGCTCGGCCAGGGCGGCGGCTCTCGCGTCGAGACCGTCGGGCCGGGCCAGCAGCTCGGCCGAGGCGGTGATCCGGTAGTCGGCGAACGCGCCGGGCGGGTCCTCCTGGCCGGGCGCGTCGCGCCCGGCGCACAGCGAGGGCCGCGCCGACCGGCACATCGCGCACGCGCCGCACGGCCGTCGCGGGCCGCCGACGACCGCGTCGCCCGGGTGCCACCGGTCGACGGCCGAGCCGACCTCGACCACCTGTCCGACCCACTCGTGGCCCTGCCAGGTGCCCGGCCGCCCCCAGCCCTCGAGGACGAGGTGCAGGTCGCTGCCGCAGATCCCGCAGAGCTCGACCTCGACCAGCACGTCGTCGGGACCGACCTCGGGGACGGGCACCGTGCGCACGTCGAGGCGGCCCGGTCCCTCGAGGACCGCGGCGCGCATCTGCTGCGGTCGCCCGACCTGGCCGCTCACGTGGTCGACGCCTCCCGACCGGCCACGGGGGCGACGTCGACGCCCGCCAGCAGCGACGCGGCTCGGTGCGCGAGCGAGGCGAGCGTCAGCGTCGGGTTGTAGCCCGTGGAGGTCACGAACACCGACGAGTCGCACACCAGGACGTTGTCGACGTCCCAGAGGCGCTGCTCGGGCGACACCACCGAGGTGGCCGGGTCCGTGCCCATCCGAGCGGTCCCCATGACGTGGCGGCTCGCGGGCGCGAGGCCGAGCGGGTTGATGTCGGCGTGGTCCGTCGCCTCGCCCACCGGGGGCGACGTGGCCGTGAACGCGAAGTCGGCGCCGGCGTCGAGCATCACGGCCTCGTGCAGCGCGCCGGCGTGCGCTGACGCGACGAGCTCGTGGCGGTGCGGCCGGTAGGTGACGCGCCCCGCCGGGAGCCCCCAGGCGTCGCGCACCGACGGGTCGAGGTCGACCCGGTTGGACGCCTGCGCCAGGTCCTCGCCCTGCACGGTGAAGACCCAGAGGTGCCGGCGCAGCGCGCTCGCCGACATCGACGCCGTGTGCTGCGCGCCGGTCGGGTAGGTCGTCGCCTCCTCCACCGGTGCGTTGCCCGCCCCGTGCTCCACCACCCCGCCGCGCAGCCAGGGGAGCCCGGCGGCGGCCGCGGCGGCCCGCAGCTCGGGCGTGTCGACCACCAGGTCGTCGTGGAGGTGCGTCACGCTGCGGCCCCGCTCGCCGCCGGTCGGGCGGCCGAAGATGCCGACGACGAAGGTCTGGAAGTGGAACGTGAGGAAGCGGCCCACCAGGTCGCCACCGAGCCCGTTGCGCAGCAGCAGGCGGGGCGTCTCGAAGGCGCCGCCCGCGAGCACGACCGCGGTCCCGGCGCGCAGCTCCCGGACCGGCGGGTCGGGGTGCTGCGTCAGGTCCAGGTAGCGCACGCCGGTGGCCCGGCGCCCGCCGGCGTCGAGCACGAGCTCGATCGCGCACGCCTCGGGCACCAGCCGGCACCGGCCGGTCAGCAGCGCCCGCCGGAGCGCGGCGATCGGATCGCCCTTGGCGTGGACCGGGCAGCCGTACCCTCCGCAGAAGCCGCAGTCGACGCACGCCGGACGGCCGTCGTACGGGACGCTGTTGACCGCGGTCGGCGCGCGGTACGGGTGCAGGCCGGCGCGCTCGGCGGCCGCCGACGACACCAGCGCCATCGGCATGTCGTCGCCGGGCGGCATCGGGTACGGCCCGCTGCGCCACGCGGCGAACGGGTTGGCCTCCTCGCCCGCCACGCCGAGCAGGCGCTCGACCGCCGCGTAGTGCGGCTCGAGGTCGTCGTAGGTGACCGGCCAGTCGAGCACCTCGGCGTCGTCGACGGGTCCACGGCTGCTCCGGAGGAGGAAGTCCTCCTCGCGGAACCGCGGGAGCTTGGCATCCGCGTGCACCCCGCCGCCGCCGACGGTCGAGGGCAGGTTGTTGACCTCGCCGACGACCAGGCGGTCGCCGTCGGCCTCGCCCCGCCGGTAGGTGCGGGGCTCGAGCAGCGGGTCGGGGCCGAGGAGGTGGCGCCGCTGCGCGACCTCGTCGTTCGAGAAGTGCCGGAGGGGCTCGTAGGGCGGGTCGGCCGACAGCAGGTGGTTGCGGCCCTTCTCGAGCACCACCACCGACATCCCCGCCGCGGTCAGGACCTCGGCCGCCGTGGCCCCGCCCGGGCCGGAGCCGACGACGATGACGTCGCAGTCGTTCACGGGCCGACCCGCGACGGTGGGAACACCGGCGTCGGGAACCCGATGCGCCGCCACCCGGCCTCGTCCCGGTTGCCGCCGTAGGCGGGGTCGCCGTAGGTCGCCTCGCAGGCGTGCACGTGCAGGAGCCGCAGGTCGGCCGGGTCGGTCGTGCCGGCGGCCACCCGTCGGTAGGCCGCGAGCCAGTCGGCGAGCCGCGCCCGCCAGGCCTGGCGCTCCCAGGGGCCGAGCTCGAGCCAGCCGCCCGGTCCGCCCGACCAGGCGCCGGGAGCCGCCCAGATCCGCGGCGGCTCGTGGTCGAACGCCCCGAGCAGCTGCTCGACGTAGCCGAGCGCGCCGGCGTCGACCGAGCCCGGCACGGCGTCGTCGAGCGCGGCGGCCACGGCCCGACGCTCGTCCTCGGTGAACGGCCCGGTCACGGGTTCTCCCGCATGAACCGGTAGACGCCGGCCATGTCCCGGTTCACCTTCTCGGGCAGCGGGTGGATCTCGGCGCCCATCGCACGCGCGCCCCACACGATCTGCGCGGTCCGCTCGACCAGGGCGGCGTGGTGCAGCGCCTGCTCGGGCGACGACCCGCAGGTCACCAGCCCGTGGTTGGCGAGCAGGACCGCGCCCCGGTCGGCCAGCCTCGACGCCACCTCCTCGCCGAGCTCGGCGGTGCCGGTGCCCCGGTACTCGCAGCAGGGGACGTCGCCGCCGACGTAGACCACGACCTCCTCGATCACGGCCGGGATGGGCTCGTGGGCGAGCGCGAACATCGTGGCGTGCACGGCGTGGGTGTGGACCACCGAGCCGAGCTCCGGGTAGCGCCGGAGCGCCGAGAGGTGGAGGTCCTTCTCGGTGGTCGGCGAGCGGTGGCCGTCGAGCACCTCGCCGTCGAGGTCGACGACGACCAGGTCGTCGAGCGCCATCGTCTCGTAGGCGACCGACGACGGCGTGAGGCAGACCCTGCCGTCGGGCAGCCGTCCCGAGATGTTGCCGGAGGTGCCCTCGACCAGGCCGGTCCGGAGCATCTCCTTGGCCGCGGCGAGCACGGCATCGGCCGTCGTCGTCGGCGAGGTGGTCACGTCAGCCACGGTCCATCACCTCCGGGTTGGCGAGGTTGGCCGGCGTCTCGCCGCGGAACAGCGCGGCGAGCCCGTCGGCGATCGACGTCGTGTGGTGGACCTCGGTGTCGTACGTGGCGCCGCCGATGTGCGGCGTCAGCACCACGTTGTCCATGCCGACGAGCGGGTGGTCCCCGCCGAGGTGCTCGCCCTCGAAGTGGTCGAGGCCGGCGGCGCCGACGGCGCCCGACGCGAGGGCGTCGGTGAGCGCGTCGAGGTCGTGGAGCGCCGCCCGGGCGGTGTTCAGGTACACCGCGCCCGGCCGCATCCGTGCGATGCGCTCGGCCGAGATCAGCCCGACCGTGTCGGGGGTGACCGCGGCGTGCATCGACACGACGTCGGCCTCGGCGAGCAGGTCGTCGAGGTCGTGGGTCGCGTCAGGGGCGAAGGGATCGGCCGAGATCACCCGCATCCCGAGGCCCTCGAAGCGCCAGGCCGCGGCCCGGCCGACGGCCCCGAGCCCGACGATGCCGACCGTCCGGCCGGCGACCTGCCAGCTCCGGAACCGCTGGTACGGGATCGAGCCGTCCCGGTAGACCTGGCCGGTCCGGACGTCCCGGTCGGCGGCCACGATCCGGCGGGTGGCGGCGAGCAGCAGCGCGACCGCCAGCTCGGCGACGGCGTCGGCGTTGCGCCCCGGGGCGCGCAGCACCGGGATCCCGTGACGGGTCGCGCCCTCGACGTCGACGTTGGTCGGATCGCCGCGGGTGGAGCCGATCGCCTCGAGCCCGAGCTCGAGCACCGGCCCCTCGCACTGGTCCGCCTCGCAGATCAGCACCGACGCCCCGACCTCCTCGGCCCGGGCGGCGAGGTCCTCGGCGGAGTACAGGCGCAGGGGCTGGTGGTCGATCCACGGGTCGACGAGCAGCTCGCCGAGCGAGCGGAGGTCGTCGACGGACGGCCCCCGCAGCGGTGCCGTCGACAGGATCGTGCGGCCGCTCACGCGCCCTCCTCGGCGGGCAGCTCGACCCGCACGGTGGCCGTCGCCATGACGGCGTCGTCCTGGTTGCGCATCTCGACCGCGACCGTGGCGTGGTGCCGGCGGCGCCGCTCCACGCCGGTGTCGACGACCTCCCCCGTGAGGAACGTGGCGTCGCCGGTGAACGCCGGGCTGCGGTACTGGGCGCTCGAGTGCGTGATCGTCCCCCACTCGCCGGCCCATCCGGCGACGTAGTCGATGATCCAGGCCCCCATCGACGCGCCGTACCCGTAGCCGCGCGGCATGCCGACGTGCTGGGCCCAGCGCGGCTGGAGGTGGCCGCGGGACGGCCCGTAGTAGGCGCCGTCGGTCAGCTCGGGGTTCACCCGCTCCATCCGGCGGTCGCCCTCGAAGCCGGCCATCTCCTTCGTGTAGCCGAGCGCCTCGGCCCGGACGGTCGTGGGGCCCTTGGCCGTCGCGCCCCACACGGTCATCGGGTAGGCCCGCCACTCGGTGGCGAAGCTGGCCAGGCTGTGCGGCCCGATCACGTGCTCGGCCAGCCGGTCGCCCACCGCCACGCTCGCCCACGGGCGGGGATCGTGGCCCAGCTCCTGGATCTGCGAGATGAAGGCCCCCTTGCGCTCCTCGAGCTCGGCGAGCTGGTCCTCGGTCCAGTCGGGCTCGCGGGGCTCGGAGAACATCCGCTGCTCCTTGGCCGTGCGGACCCGGTAGCGGATCGAGGTCGAGCGCTGGAGCGCGACCCGCTCGCCGCGCTGGTTGATGTAGAGGGTGTCGCCCCGCTGGAAGCAGGTCGGCCCGGCGAAGCGCGTCGTGGTGACCCGGTAGTCGTAGGGCATCCGGTGGCAGACCATGTGGTCGCCGGGCTGGACCCGGGGGCCGAAGAACCACCAGTCGTCGCCGCCGAAGATGAGGTGCGAGTCGGGGATCCGGCCGACCTGGGCCGGCGAGCAGCCGTGGCTGGTGTCGCAGGTGACCGTGAACGACTGCGGCGCCACGATCGTGCCGAACCGGCTCTCGGACGCCCACACCTCGTCGTAGTGCAGCGGGTTCGGGTAGTGCATCGCCTGCACCCAGCGCCGGATGTCGTTGGTGGCGACCGGCTCCTTGAGCTCGCCCGGCTCCATGGGCACGCCCATGTGCTGCGCCAGGTCCGACACGTCGAGCTCGTCGTCCGGCTCGTCCACGTCGGGCGGTCGGGCATCGGTGGTGGTCATCGCTCTCCCGTTGTCTCGAGCGGTGGGCGGGGCACCGGCGCGGGCGCGGGCCCGTCATCGGGGTCGGCGGCGAGCCGGTCGAGGACGACGGCGAGCAGCCGGTCGTCGCGCACCTTGGTGCTGGCGGTCGTCATCGGCACCTCGTCCTCGGACAGGAACAGCACCCGGCGGGGCACCTTGTACGCGGCGACGCGCTCGCGCAGGAAGCTGCGCACCTCGGCCGCGGTCGTGGACCGACCGTCCTTGCAGACGACGCAGGCGACCACGACCTGGCCGAGCTCGTCGTCGGGGACGCCGAGGACCCGGCTGAGCTTCACCGGCGGGAACGCACGGAGCTGCACCTCGATCTCGGCCGGCGCGACGTTGGCGCCACCGGTCTTGATCATCTCGGTGCGCCGCCCTGAGTAGTGGACGATGCCGTCGGCGTCGACGTGGCCGGTGTCGCCCGTGTGCAGGAAGCCGTCGGCGTCGAGGCACTCGGCGCGGGCGGCCCCGAGGTACCGCTGCATCAGCGTCGCCCCGCCCACGGCGAGCTCGCCCTCCTGGCCGGCGTCGAGCGCCGCGCCGTCGGTGCCGAGCACCCGCAGCAGGGCGCCGGGGAGCAGGCGCCCGTGACCGGAGCGGGCCACCTCGCGGGGCGTGTCGCTGCGGTGGGCGCTGAGCGACGAGCAGGTCTCCGAGAGGCCGTAGCCGACCGGCGCGATCCACCCGGGATCGCCCTGCACCGAGGGGTGGCGGGCGAAGGCGGACCGCCCGTAGACGCTCGTCATCGCCGAGAGGTCGGTCGCCTCCCAGTCGGGGTGCTCGGCCAGCGCACTGGTCTGGTGCGGCAGCGTGTAGGGCTCGGTCACGCGCTCGCGCGCCATGAGCGCGAGCGCCGCCCCGGCCTCGAACACCTCCTGCATGACCCAGCACCCGCCGGCGGCCAGCGTGGCGCCCATCGCGGTGTTCAACCCCGCGGTCCAGAACATCGGCAGGGCGCAGTACATCCGGGTCGCCCGGTGGCGGCCGAACACCTGCGCCTCGAGCCAGAACTGCAGGGCGACGGCCCGGTGGCCGTGCAGGATGGCCTTGGGCCCGCTCGTCGTCCCGGAGCTGAAGATCACGAGGGCCGGGTCGTCGGGCGTGGCGGCCACGGCGCGCCGGCGGAGGTCGTCGGGGGCGACGGCCGTGCCGCGGTCGAGCAGCTCGTCCCAGCTCGGCTCGCCCAGCACCGCGACCGTGCCGGGCCGGCCCCGGAGGCTCCGCAGGTCGTCGCCGAGCCGGCGGGTCGCGAGCCGGGACTGGGTCAGCACGACGCGTGCGGGCACCAGCCCGAGCACGTGCTCGAGCTCGGGGCGGGTCGCGAACGTCGACACGGGCGACACGACGGCACCGGCCATCGACGCGCCGAACAGGGCCGCCACGGCCTCGGGGCGGTTGCCCATGGCCACGACGACGTGGTCGCCCGGTGCCACCCCGGCCCCGACGAGCGCTCGACCGATGCGACGCGCCTCGTCCCCGAGCCGCGCGTAGGTCCACCGGACGGTCGCACCGCCCCGGAGCTCGTCGTCGAGCACGAGCGCCTCGTCGGCATCCGAGCGGGCCACCACCTCGTCGAGGAACGCGCCGAGGGTCAGCGCCCCGATGCCCGGGGTCGAGGCGAGGTCCGGGCCGGTGAACGTGGTCATCGGCCGCCCCGCCCGTGGGGGAACAGGCCGTCGAAGCCGTCGCAGGCGATCGCGTCGGCCAGCAGCTCCGCGGTGCGCTCCGCGCTCGTGGGGAGCCGCAGCCCCGGCTGCAGCGACCGGACGAGGACCGACACGTCGTACTCGTCGCAGAAGCCGGCGGCGCCGTGCAGCTGCTGGCAGATGCGCAGCACCGGCCGGGCGACGTCGAGCGCGTGCAACCGCAGGGCGAGCACGTCGGCGCGGGCCTCGGACCCGACCGAGACCAGCCGCCACAGCGTGAAGGCCGCCAGCTCCCGGAGCCCCGCCACCGCGACGGACGCGTCGGCCACCTGGAACTGCACGGCCTGGAACCGCGCCAGCGGGCGCCCGAACTGCTCGCGCCCGTTGACGTGCTCGACGGCCGACCCCACTGCGGCATCCAGGCCGCCGAGGACCACCCAGGCCGTGAGCACGACGTGGAGGAGCACGTCGACCGGCGGCGCCGGCTCGCCGCCGGTGGGGCCGAGGTCGGTCAGGAAGGGGCCGAGGCGCGCGGAGGCCACCGCCGCCGTCGGGGCGCCGGTGCCGCCGGGACCGTCGAGCGCGCCGACGCTCCACTCGCCGAAGAGGTCGCCGTGGTCGACCCGCCACCGGCGCTGCGGGACCGCGGCGGTCGGCCGGCCGGACCGGTCCCGGACGATGGACGACGCCAGCGGGTACGGCAGGGCGACGCGGCCCGCGGCCTCGCACACCGCGGCGGCCGCGGCGGCGGCCACCTCGTCGCGGCGCGGATCGAGGTCGTCGACGCCGAGCTCCGCGAGCAGCGGCGCGACGAGCGTCCGGCGCAGGTCGGGGTCCGCCTCGGCACGGCGGGCGACGTCGACGCCGCCGAGCGACGCGAAGGCGCGCCGCGCCACCTCGCCCAGCTCCACCGCCTCGTCGGGCAGCTCGGGGTTCACGCGCCGTCCCCCGCCAGCACGGCCTTGGCCACGATCATGCGCTGGACCTCGATCGTCCCGCTCGCGACCGTGGCCGCCTGGGCGTAGCGCCAGTGGTCCTCCACCGCCCCGTGCAGCGGCGCGGTGGGCCCGGCCTCGAGGCACTCCTCGTCGAGCGCGGCGAACAGCGTCTCGGCGACCGACTGGTCGCACTGCGTCACGGCGATCCGCGCCGCCGAGGCCTCGACCTCGGGGACCTCGCCCCGCTCCTGCGCCCGCACCGTGCGGTAGGCGAGCAGGCGGGCGACGCGCACCTGCACGAGCGCGCGGGCCCACTGCGAGCGGAGCGACGGCGGCAGGTCGCCCCAGTGCGGCGCCAGCACCCGCCCGAGCTCCGACAGCAGGCGCTCGCACCGTGCGTAGCGGGCGATGCCGACCCGCTCGTGCGCGAGCGCGGTCCGGATGACGGACCAGCCGCCGCCGACCTCGCCGAGCACGGCGTCGGGCCCGACAGCCACCTCGTCGAGGAACACCTCGTTGAGGTGGTGCGGCCCGAGCATCGACCGGATCGGCCGGACCGTGATGCCCGGCGACGTCATGGGGATCAGGAACATCGTGATCCCCTCGTGGCGGGACCCCTCGCCGACGCGGGCGGCGACGATGCACCAGTCCGCCATGTCGGCGTACGAGGTCCAGATCTTCTGGCCGGTCAACCGCCATCCCTCGCCGTCGGGCTCGGCCCGGGTGCGCAGCGACGCCAGGTCGGACCCCGCCTCGGGCTCCGAGAAGCCCTGGCACCAGATCACCTCGCCGGCGGCGATCGGCCGCAGGTGCTGCCGCTGCTGCTCGTCGGTGCCGTAGGCCATGATCGCCGGCCCGACCCAGTTGAGCCCCATGTACTGCGCGCCCCGGGGCTCGTGGTGCGCCCACATCTCCTCCCGGACGACCGTCTGGTCCCACAGGGAGCCGCCCCCGCCGCCGTGCTCGGGCGGCCAGGCCACCGTGAGCAGCCCCGCCTCCGCGAGCGTCCGGCAGAACGCCTGGGCCACGTCGAGGTCGTGGGGGTCGTCGGTGAACGCCCCGAGGAAGTCGTCGGACAGTTCGGACGCGATCAGCGACCGCAGCCGCTCCCGCAGGGCGTCCGCCCGCTCCCCCAGGTCGAAGTCCATCCGGTGCCCTCCAGAAACCTGACGTGAACGTTAGTCGGAGGGCTACGTTCGGTGTCGATGGACCGGGCGGCGCGTTCGGGACGGGACCGGCCCGACCGGTCCGCCACGCCGGGGACGGCGCCGACCACGGTGGCGCGGGTCCTCGACCGGGCGCTCGGGGAGGATCCCGACCGCGTCGCGCTGGTCACGACGAGCGGCCCGCTCAGCTACGCGGCGCTCGACCGGCTCGCCGACCGCGCCGCCCGCGCCCTTCACGGCCTGGGGGTGCGCACCGGCGACCGCGTCGCCGCCTCGCTGCCCAACGACCAGGACGTCGTCGTGGCGTTCCACGGCGCCATGCGGCTGGGGGCCGTCTGGGTCGGCGTGAACCGTGCGCTCGCCCCGCCCGAGCAGCGCCACCTGCTCGCCGACTCGGGTGCGACGCTGATGCTCTCGGACCACCCGCTCCCCGACGCCGGCGCCCGGGTCGTCGAGCTCGCGGCGTGGCAGGCGGCGGTGCGGGCCGCCGACGACCGGCCGATCGGGATCGACGTCGACCCCGACGCGCCCGCAGGGCTCGCGTACACGAGCGGGACGACGGGCCGGCCCAAGGGGGCGGTCCACAGCCAGCGCAACCTCCTCCTCCCCGGCGCCGTGCTGGTCGCGTCGCGCGGCTACGGGCCGGAGCTGCGCAAGGGCGACTGCTTCCCCTTCACCGTCCTCAACATGGCCGTCCTGACGACGCTCCTGGTGTCGCAGGCCGCGGCGACGTCGATCGTCATGGACCGCATCGACGCCGACGGCGTGGCGGACTGGATCCGACGCGAGCGGGTCACGACCTGGAACGGTCCGCCGGCGCTGCTCCACTCGCTCGCACGCTCCACGACGGTGGCGCCCGACGACCTGGGGAGCCTCGACGAGGTGTGGACCGGCGGGGCCGACTGCCCCGAGCCGATCCGCGCCGCGTTCACCGAGCGCTTCGGGGTCCCCGTGGTCGCCACGTACGGGCTCAGCGAGGCCCCCACCGTCGTGTCGATCGACGACCGCGACGGCCACCACGTCCCGGGCGCCTCGGGCCGCCCGCTCCCCCACCTGTCGGTGCGCGCCACCGACGACGCCGGCCGGACGCTGCCGGTCGGCCGGACAGGCGAGCTCCGCGTCCGCGCCGCCGACGACCGCTACCGGCCGATGCTCGGCTACTGGGGACGACCCGAGGCCACCGCCGCCGCGCTCGACGGCGACGAGCTGCGGACCGGCGACCTCGGGCACCTCGACGAGGACGGCTACGTGCACGTGGTCGACCGGGCGAACCTCCTGATTATCCGCGGCGGCGCCAACGTCTACCCCGCCGAGGTGGAGCGGGTGCTCGTCGCCCGCCCCGACGTGGCCGCCGCCGCGGTGTTCGGCGTGCCCGACGAACGCCTCGGCGAGCGGGTGGCGGCGCTGGTGGAGCCGGGCGAGGGAGCGACGATCGACGTCGAGGCGCTGACCGCGGCCCTCCGCGGGGAGCTCGCCGCGTACAAGGTCCCCGAGCGGATCACGGTGGTCGAGGCACTGCCCCGCAACGCGATGGGCAAGATCGTGCGGGCGGAGCTGCCGGCGCTGCTCTGACGACGGCGCTCGGGACGACGTCAGCAGGAGCGGCGCGAGCCGCCGTCGACGGCCACCGACGCGCCGGTGATCCACCCCGCGGCCTCGCTCGCGAGGAACGCCACCGCCGCCGCCACCTCGTCGGGCTCCCCGAAGCGACCGACGTCGTTCGGACGGCGGGCCATCATGGCCGCCATCACCTCGTCCTCCGATGCGCCCGAGCGGGCCGCCGAGGTCGCGGCGTTGGTCCGCACCATCTCCGTCAACGTGATGCCGGGGGCGACGCAGCTGCTGAGGACGCCGTCGGGCGCCGCGTCCATCGACAGCGACCGGGAGAAGTTCTCGAGCGCCGCCTTCGCCGCGCCGTACGGGGCGAACAGCGGGTCGGGCTCACGCGCGCTGATCGAGGTCACGTGGACGATCCGCCCCCACCCAGCCGAGCGCATCACCGCGGCCGCCGCCGTCGCGAGCCGGACCGGCGCGAAGAGGTTCAGCTCGAAGCAGGCCCGCCAGTCGTCGTCGGACACGTCGCCGATCGCGGCGGGCCGGGCCTCGCCCGCGTTGTTGACGAGCACGTCGAGACGGCCGAGCTCGGCGACGCAGCGGCCGACGATCCCCGCCGCGGCGGCGGGGTCGGTGACGTCGGCGACGTGCCCGACGGCGGTCCCCTCCGGCAGCGCCCCGACCGTCCGAGCCAGGTCGTCCGCACCCCGGGCGACGACCAGCACCCGGCACCCCTCTGCCGCGAGCCGCCCGGCGACCGCCCGACCGATGCCGCGGCTGGCGCCGGTGACGATCGCGGCGCGGCCCTCGAGTCCCAGGTCCATCGGGGCCACACCGTAGGCCAGTCGGTGGCATGATCTGACACCTGCGTCAGGTCCGTCCGGGGCGGTCCGTTCCCACCCCGACCGGCGCCGCAGCACCATCCAGCCGTGCCGACGAAGGGAGGGCCGCGATGACCGTCGACGGACGGGAACTGCCCGACCGGCCCGACCTGGCCCGGATGCGCGCCGAGCGCCACGCCCGGCTCCAGGACGGCCTGGCCCGCACCGGCCTCGACGGGCTGCTGCTGCTCGGGACCAGCGCGGTCGCCTACGCCACCGGGGCAGCGGCACCGGGCTGCGACAGCGGACGAGCCGCGCTCCTCCGCCCGGTGGCGCTCGTCGTGGCGGGCGCACCGTTCCCGCACCTGTTCACGCCGTACCCCGACGGCGCCCCGCCCGAGCTGCCCGCCGACCACCTGCACGCCGCCGCCCTGCCCGACCTGGACGACGGCGCCGACCTCCTCGCCGCCGCCGTCCGCCGCATCGTCGGTCCCACGCCGCGGCTCGGCTGCGACGAGGTGCCCCACCCGCTGCGGCGGGCGCTCGCCGGGTTCGACGTGCGACCGGCGGCGACGGTCCTCGGGCCGGCGAAGCTGCGCAAGACCGTCGACGAGATCGCCTGCATCCGCGAGGCGCAGCGCATCAACGAGGCGGCCATGCTCGGGGTCGAGCCCATGCTCCGGCGGCCCGGCGTCACCCAGACCGACCTGACCGCCCGCTTCGCGCACGACGTCGTCGAGCTCGGCGCCGAGCTCGTCGGGATCGACCCCGTCTGGCAGGTCGTCCCCCCGGTGCGGGCCGACGGCCCGTGGACCGTGCACGGCGACCTCGCCTTCCCGACGCCCAGCGCACCGGTGCCGTTCGAGCAGGGCGACGTGGTGTGGGTGGACTCCGGGGTGCACGTCGCCGGCTACGCGTCCGACTTCGGTCGCACCTGGATCGCCGGGCCCGATCCGACGCCGAGCCCACGCCAGGTCGACCAGTTCGAGCGGTGGCTCGCGGTGTGCCGTGCCGCGCTCGCGTCCTGCCGTCCCGGTGCCACGGCGGCCGAGGTGGCCCGGGCCGCGATCGACGCGGAGGGCGGGACCCGCCCGTGGGTCGAGCACTTCTACCTGGCGCACTCGGTGGGGACCGACAGCGCCGAGATGCCGATGATCGGCACGGACCTGGGCGAGGCCTTCGACGCCCAGCAGGTGCTCGAGCCCGGCATGGTGCTCGTGTTCGAGCCGGTCATCTGGGACGACGGCGCCGCCGGCTACCGGGCCGAGGACGTCGTCGCCATCACCGACGACGGCTGGATGCCCCTGAGCGACCACCCGTACGACCCGTTCGTGGCGACCTCGCCCATGGTGGCGGCGTGACCGCGCCGGTCCTGAGCACCGGGCCGTCGCAGGTCGACGACGCGCCGCTGCGGGAGGACCGTCGGCGGCGCCTGTTCGCGGCCATGGCGGACCACGGCCTCGACGCGCTGGTGCTCGGCCGCCCCGCCGAGGTCGCCTTCGCCACCGGCGCCAGGCAGCTGTGGACCGCGGGCGCCCGACCGTTCGGACCGGCATGCGTAGCGGTGCGGGCGACCGGGCGCACGCACCTCCTGTCGGTGTCCGACTTCGACGTGCCGGTCGAGGTCGGCCACGAGGACCTCTACGGGTTGCACTGGAACCCGGCGAACCTGCTGGCCGAGCTGGCGGCGATCCCCGGCCTGGCCGCGGCCCGACGGGTCGGCACCACGTCGTCCAGCCCGGGGGTCGACCGCCTGCTGGCGACGGCGGCGCCCGACGCCGACCTCGTCGACGGCACCCCCGCCACGTGGCAGGCGCGCCTGCCCAAGCACCCCGACGAGGTCCGCCGGATCGAGGCGGCGGTCGACCTGGCGACGGGGGCACTGGCCGCCCTCGAACGGGCGCTGCGGCCCGGCACCACCGAGCGGCACCTCCGCGCCACGTACCTCGCCGAGCTCGCGGCTCGAGGCGCGCCGACGGCCCCGACCGAGGCCGTCGTCGCCGCCACACCCGTGCGGGCCCCGTCGCGACCGCCGCACCTCGACTCGACCGGCCCGATCGCGGCCGGCCGCCTCGTCGCGCTCGACCCCGGCGCCTTCTTCCGTGGCTACGAGGGCGGCGTGGGCCGGACGCGGGTGGTGGGCGGTGCGCCGACCGGCGCCCAGCAGGAGCTGTCCCGGCGCGCCGACCACGTCCACGACCGGCTGCTCGACGCCTGCCGGCCGGGCGCGACCGGCGCGGCGCTCCGGGCCGCCTGGGCGGCGACCGGCGAGCCGCCGCCCGAGGTGCCGCTCGTGGTCGGGATCGGCCTCGGCGCCGAGCCGCCGCTGGTCGACGACCGCCACGGGACCGACGCCGCCCTGGCGGCGGGGGCGGTGCTCGCCGTCAGCACCTGGGTGGCGTCCGACGGCGTGGGCGGGGTGCTGCGTCGCGACCTCGTCTCGCTCGAGGAGGCCGGTCCCCGGGTGCTGACCGCCCACGTGCCGACCGACCTCGACGGAGGGGTGCGATGACCTCGGACGACGCAGGGGCGACGGCGCCCGCCGGCTGCCCGGTGGTCGACGTCGACCACCACGACCCCGCGTTCCACGAGCGCCGGCGCGAGGCGTGGGCCGAGCTCCGGCGCTGCCCGGTCGCGTTCAACGAGCGCTACGGCGGGTTCTGGATGGTCAGTGGCCACGAGGAGGTCGAGGCGGTGTCGCGCGACGCCGAGACGTTCTCGTCGGCCCACCTCCGCGAGCCGGTCGACGGGGTGACCTACCTCGGCATCGCCGGGATCCCGCGCGGGCGCGCCATCCCGACCGCAGGGATCGCCGAGGTCGAGGGGCCGGTGCACCTCGCGCTGCGGCGGGTGATCAACACCCGGCTCGTCCCGAACGCCGTCGGCCGGATGCGCCCGACGATGGAGGCGGCGGCCCGCTGGTTCCTCGACCAGCACGTCGAGTCGGGCGAGATCGACCTCGTCCTCGAGTACGCCAGCCCGGTGCCGGCCGTGATGACCATGGAGCTGGTCGGCCTGCCCGTCGACGACTGGGCCTCCTACTCCGCGCTCTTCCACGCGACCGTCGCGCACCGCCCGGGCGAGCCGGAGTTCGACGCGGCCGTGGGCAACATCCCCGAGATGCTCGGGCGGCTGGGTGAGGCGGTGGCCGAGCGGCGCGCCGCGCCCCGCGACGACCTCCTCAGCGACCTGCTCGCCCTCGAGGTCGACGGGCGCCGGTTGGGCGACGACGAGGTGCGCAGCGTGCTGTGGAACCTGGTCGGCGGCGGTCTCGACACGACGACGTCGCTGACGTCGCTGAGCCTGCTCCACCTCGCCCGCCACCCCGACCTGCGCCGGCACCTGGCCGAGGACCCGCGGCTGATGACGAGCGCGACCGAGGAGTACCTCCGCTACTTCTCGGTCAACGAGACCCTCACCCGCACGGTGACCGCCGACGTCGAGCTCGGCGGCCAGCAGCTGCGCCGCGGCGACCACCTGATGATCAGCTGGCTCTCCGCCAACCTCGACGAGCGGGTCTTCGAGGTCCCCGACGAGGTGGTGCTCGACCGTGCGCCGAACCCCCACCTCGCCTTCGGATCGGGACCGCACCGCTGCATCGGCATGCACATGGCCCGGACGATGTTCCAGGTCCTGGTTCGGGAGGTGCTCGACCGGATCCCCGACTACCGCGTCGACGAGGCCCGGACCCGCCCGTACTCGGGGAACCCCGAGCTGAACGGGCTCGTGCGCATGCCGACGACCTTCACCCCCGGCCCGCGCCTCGGACCGTCGGCCCGCCCGTTCTGACCGCCCCCCCACCCCAGCCCGCCCCATCTGGCTGCCCTGCCCTCCGAGCCCGAACTGGCTGTCGTTCTGCCGGCCAGGGCCGGCAGAACGACAGCCAGTTCGAGTCCGGGGTGGCGACGGGTTCGGGGTGGCGTCAGAGCTCGGTGCGGCCGAGCTCGCGGGCTGCCTCGGGCACGTACGGCTCGGGGGCGAAGGGCCCGTCCTCGACCGAGGTGACCCGCAGCTCGCCGAGCGCGACGTTCGGCGGCAGGCCGTCCAGCCACACGATGGTGGCGGCAACTTCCTCGACGCCGAGGGTCCGCATCGGGAACCGCACGTCGTCGAGCATCGGCGTGGCGACCGGGCCGGTCGCGACGACGTGGACCGCGATCCCGTCGCGCTCGACCTCGCGGGCCAGCGCGCCGGCGAAGGCCTCGAGCCCGGCCTTTGACGCGGAGTAGGCGGCCCGTCCGGGTTGCGGGGCGCGCGACGCGCTCGACGAGAGGAAGACGAACCGCCCCCCCGGCCCCATGGCCGGCAGCGCCGAGGACGCCACGACGAACGCCGACGTCAGGTTGGCCCGTACGACCTGCTCGAACTCCGCCAGGGTCTCCTTGCGCACGAAGGTGCCGGCCATCACGCCGGCGGCGTGCACCACCAGGTCGATGTGGCCCGCCGTGGCGACGACGGCGCCGAAGCCGGCGGGGTCGGTGGCGTCGGCCGCGATCGCCTCGGCGCCGATCGCCCGGGCGGCCTCGGTCAGCGGACCCACCCGGCGGGCGGTCAGCACCACCCGGTCCCCGCGTGCCACGAGCTGGCGCCCGACCTCGAGCCCGATGCCGCTGCTGCCCCCGGTGACGATCGCCGTCCTCGCGCTCCGCTCCATGGGTCGGGAAGTCTGCCCGGTGGGCGACCGCCCTCGCCTCGGATCGCGGCTCGGGGTGCTGTGCCTCAGGTGACGAGCAGACGCTTGAGCAGCTTGCCGGTCGGCAGTCGCGGCAGCTGGTCCACGATCCGCACCTCGCGCGGGCACTTGAAGTGGCTGAGGCGGGCCCTCGACCACTCGATCAGCTCGTCGGGGTCCGCAGCGGCGCCGGGCTCGAGCTGCACGAACGCGACGACCCGCTCGCCCATCTCGTCGTCGGGCGTGCCGAGCACCGCCACGTCGGCCACCGCAGGGTGGGCGCCGAGGACGTCCTCGGTCTCGCGCGGGTAGATGTTCACGCCGCCGCTGATGATCATGTGCGACGCCCGATCGGTCAGGTACAGGTAGCCGTCGCCGTCCACGCGACCGACGTCGCCGAGCCAGCTCCAGCCCCGGTCGTCCCACACGGCGCGGGTGGCGTCGGGGTCGTGGTGGTACTCGAAGCGGCGATCGGTCTCGAACCAGATCTCCCCCTCCTCGCCGACGGGCACCTCGTCGCCGTCCGCGCCGAGGACGTGGATCACCCCCGTGAGCGACCGACCGACCGAGCCCCGGTGGGCGAGCCACTCGTCGGGCCCGATCGCGCAGAACCCGACGCCCTCGCTGCCGCTGTAGTACTCGTGCACGATCGGACCGACCCAGTCCATGAACGCCGCCTTCACGTCGACCGGGCACGGGGCGGCGGCGTGCACCACCGCCCGCAGGCTCGACAGGTCGAAGGCCGCCCGCTCGGCAGGATCGAGGCGCAGCAGCCGCACCATGTGGGTCGGCACGAGCTGCACGTGCGTCACGCGGTGCGCCTCGATCGCCGCGAGCAGCTCCAGGGGGTCGAAGCGCTCCATCACCACGACGGTCCCGCCGAGCCGCTGCGTGCCGTTCGTCCAGCCCGCGGGCGCGGCGTGGTACAGCGGCGCCGGGCAGAGGTACGTGGAGTCGGGCCCGAACCCGAACAGCCCGCCGAGCATGGCCGTCAGGAACGACGGCGCGCCGAGCTCGGCGGGACCGAGCGGCGGCAGGATGCCCTTCGGTCGACCGGTGGTGCCCGACGAGTAGAACATCCACCCGCCGTCGTGCTCGCTGCCGGCCGGGACGTCGGGCGCCGATCCGAGCAGCACCTCGACCGGCTCGAACCCGTCGATCGCCCCGCCCACCGAGAGCCGCGTGTCGACGGCGGCGAGGTCGCCGGGCGCCAGACCGTCGACGACGCCGGCCAGGCGGGCCGACGCGACGAGCGCCGTCGCATCGCAGTCCCGCACGATGTAGCCGGCCTCGGCCGGGCTCAGGTGCCAGTTGATCGGGGTGACGAACAGGCCGATGCGGTGCGCCGCCCACACCGCGTCGAAGAACGCCGGCTCGTTGTCCACGAGGACCGCGAGGTGGTCACCGGCGCGCAGCCCCCGGTCGTGCAGCACGCCGGCCAGCCGGCGCGACGAGTCGTCGATCGCGCCGTAGGTGCGGACCTCGCCGGAACCGGCCATCACGAGCGCCGGTCGGCCGGGGTCCGCGGCGGCGATCGCCACCAGGTGCTGGCCCGCCGCGTGGACGCCCACGGCTCAACCGCGGGCCAGCAGCCGCGTCGCGGCCCCGCCCAGGTACTCGGCCATGCCCTCGTCCGACAGCGGCAGGGCCCTCGCCGCCTCGAGCGCCCGGCCGACCGGCAGCACCGGGTGGTCCGACGCGAACAGCAGCCGCCCGCGGCCACGCGACGAGTCCATGAACCGCACGATCGCCGGGTCCATGTAGGTGGCGAGGTAGGCCGAGGTCATGAGGTGCAGCCGGGGCCACTTGAGCATGTACTGGACGAGCAGCGACTCGTAGGGGTGGCCCATGTGCGCGCCGATGACCGTCAGACCGGGGAAGTCGATGAGCACGTCCTCGAGCAGCACCGGGTCCTGGCACCGGGAGCGCACCTGCGGACCGGGCACGCCGACGTTGATCGACACCGGGAGGCCGAGCTCCTCGCAGGTCGCGTAGACCGGGTAGTAGAGGCGGTGGTTGAGCTCGAACTGCTCCACCAGCGGCGTCACCCGGACCATCGCCATCGACGGGTGCTCCGCCAGCTCGCGGACGCGCCGGCAGTTGTCGAGCGGCTTGGTGGCCCGGTCGACGGCCGCCGACACGAGGAACCGGCCGGGGTGCTCGTCCGCGATGGCCAGGAAGTCCTCGGCGGCGAAGCCGCCCCGGCGGTGCGCCCGCTCCGGGTCGCCGAGCCCGGAGGTGAGCACCCCGGTGTCGACGCCGGCGCCGTCCATGGCCTCGAGCAGGCTCTCGACCGTCGGGCCCTTCGCGAGGTCCGGTCCGAACAGCTGCACGGCACCCTGCTGCTCGTCCTTGGCGGCCCACTTCGAGGCGAAGGCCTCCGGGATGATGTTCACCCACGCGTCCACGACCATGGCAGCGAACGCTACCTGACACGAGCGTCAGAAAGCGGCGTAGACTCCGCGCATGAGCGAGCTCGGGTTCCGTCCCTTCGACGCCGACCAGCACTACTACGAGGCCGAGGACGCGTTCACCCGCCACATCGAGAAGGGCATGGCCAAGCGCTGCATGCAGTGGGCCGAGATCGACGGCCGCCGCCGACTCCTCGTGGGCGGCCGTGTGAACAAGTTCATCCCGAACCCGACGTTCGACCCGATCGCCCGCCCCGGCAGCCTCGAGGACTACTTCCGGGGCCGCAACACCGAGGGCCTCGACCTCAAGACCATGTTCGGCGAGCTCGACCCGATCTCCGAGCACCCCGCGTACCGCGTCCGGGAGGCGAGGGTCCGCCTGCTCGACGAGCAGGGCCTCGACGGCGCGCTGCTCTTCCCCACCCTCGGCGTCGGCATGCAGGAGGCGCTCCGCCGTGACCTGCCGGCGCTGCACGCCGCGTTCCGCGCCTTCAACCGCTGGCTCGACGAGGACTGGGGCTTCGACCGCGGCGACGGTCGCCTCTACGCCGCGCCGATGATCGCCCTGGCGGAACCCGAGCTCGCCGCCGCCGAGGTCGAGCGCGTGCTGGGCGACGGCGCCAAGGTGCTCGTCACGATCCCCGGCCCCGTGCCCGACGGCGAGGACGGCTACGTCTCGCCGGCGCACCCGCGCTTCGACCGCGTGTGGGGCCTCGTCGCCGAGGCCGGCGTGCCGATGGTCCTGCACGCGGGGCTGAGCGGCGTGGCGCACTACGGCCGGTTCTGGCGAACGCAGTCGGCCGGCGACGGCGGCGGTGGGTTCGAGGGCTTCAAGCACGCGTCGTTCCCGTTGGTCGCCTTCGCCGACCGTGGCATCTCCGACTCGCTGGCGGCCATGATCTGCCACGGGCTCTTCGAGCGGTTCCCCACGCTGCGGATCGCCTCGATCGAGAACGGCGCGATGTGGGTGCCGGACCTGCTCCGCAACCTGCGCGACGCGCACGGGAAGATGCCCTTCGCGTTCGCCGACCACCCCGTCGAGCAGTTCCGGCGCAACGTGTGGGTGGCGCCGTACTACGAGGACGACATGGCCCGCCTGCGGGACGCCATCGGGATCGACCGCCTGCTGTTCGGCTCCGACTTCCCGCACACCGAGGGCCTGCCCGAGCCGGTGCGCTTCGTCGAGGACATCCCCGAGTTCGATCGCGACGAGACCCGGGCGGTCATGTCCGACAACGTCCGGGACCTCCTGCACCTGGCGCCGGTCACGGCGGCGGTCTGACCTCCCGATCGGCGCCTCGGCTCCGGGCGAAGGCGACCACGCCCGCGAGGTAGTCCTCGATCGCGTCCGCCTTGAACCGGGCCACGTCCGACAGGTCCGGCAGGTAGTGCTCGAACCGGTCGCCCTCGATCGCGGCGACGATCCCGGCCGCCACCTCGCCGGCCGGCGCGAGGTCGCCGTCGTAGTCCGGCTCGTCGTTGCCCGGCTGGTCCCAGATCTCCGTGTCGACGGCACCGGGGAGGACGAGGCGCACCTCGACGCCGCTGTCCCACAGGTCGAGCGCGAGCGACTCCGTCCACCCTGCGAGGGCGAACTTCGACGCGCAGTAGGCGGCCTCCCCGGGGATGCCGGCCCGTCCGCCGAAGCTCGACACGTTCACGATCGATCCCCGTCCCCTATCGAGCATCGGGCCGAGCGCCGCGAGGCAGATGCGCGCCGGGGACTCGAAGTTCACGGCCATCGTCCGCTGCAGCTCGGCCGTCGTCAGGTCCCGGACCGAGCGCCGCATGGGGGCGCCGGCGTTGTTGACCACGACGTCGAGGTGCCCGAGGTCGTCCCACGCCGACGCCACGAGCGCCTCGGCGGCCTCGGGGTCGGCGAGGTCGACGACGTAGCGGGTCGACCCGGGCGCCCGGTCGAGGCACCGCCCGAGGACGGCGTCGAGCCGTTCCCGACGTCGCGCCGCCAGGGCGACGGTCGCGCCCCGGGCCGCCAGCTCGAGCGCCAGCGCCTCGCCGATGCCCGAGGAGGCGCCGGTGACCAGCACGTTGGCGCCGTCGACGTGCACGACGGCCTCAGAACCGGTCGGGGTCGTCGCGCCCGTCGAGGTCCCCGTTGGGGCGGGCCTCGGCGAGCAGCGCCTCGACCACCTCGCCGACGGCAGCTGGGTCACCGGGGTTCGGGCCCTCGGGACCACGGTGCCAGCCCTCGGCGACGGCGATCGTGTCGCCGCGGACGTCGAAGACCCGTCCGGTGACGCCGCGGGACGCCGGGCTGGCGAGCCACGTGGCGACGGCGGCGACCCATCGGGGCGACAACTGCTCCCGCACCTCGTCGGGGATGTTCTCCTCGCCGCCCATCACCGGCGCGACGAGGCGGGTGACGGCGGTCGGGGCGAGGCAGTTGGCGGTGACGCCGAGCCGCCCGAGCTCCAGCGCGCACACGAGCGTGAACCCGGCGATCCCCGCCTTGGCCGCGCCGTAGTTCGACTGCCCGACGTTGCCGTACAGGCCCGACGGCGACGCCGTGTTGATGATCCGCGCGTCCACCTCCTCGCCGGCCTTGGCCCGGGCGCGCCAGTGGGCCGCCGCGTGGCGCGTCGGGCAGAAGTGGCCCTTGAGGTGCACGGCGACGACGTCGTCCCAGTCGGACTCCTCCATCGAGAAGACCATGCGGTCGCGGAGGATGCCGGCGTTGTTGACGAGCACGTCGAGACCGCCGAGCTCGTCGACCGCGCGCTGCACCATCTTCCCCGCCTGCTCGAAGTCGGTGACGTCGGACGCGTCGGCGACGGCCCGCCCGCCCAGGGCGCGGATCTCGGCCACCACCTCGTCGGCCGGCGTGGCGTCGGCCCCGCCGCCGTCGGGTCGCGACCCCACGTCGTTGACCAGCACGGCGGCGCCCTCGGCGGCCAGCGCCAGCGCGTGCTCCCGTCCGATGCCCCGCCCGGCACCGGTCACGATCGCCACCCGTCCGTCGCAGATGCCGCCCACAGGACCCCCTCGGCGCTCGGCTGCGGGCGCACCCTACTCGCTAAGGTGACACGCGCGTCAGATCGAGAGGGACGTTGGGAGCGCGAGTGGGGATCGCCATCGACGAGGACCACCAGCTGCTCGCCGACGCCGTCCGGCGCTTCGCGTCCGACCGGTGCGACCCGGCGACGGTCCGGGCGTCGCTCGACGCGGGCGGCGCGGCGCCGCCGTCCTTCTGGGCCTCGCTGGCCGACCTCGGCTGGGTGGGCCTGGCGGTGCCCGAGCCGTGCGGCGGCGGCGGGGCCGGCCACGGCGCGACCGCCGTCGTCGTCGAGGAGCTCGGCCGGGCCGTCGCGCCGGGACCGCTGCTCCCCACCGCCTGGGCCGCCGGTGTGCTGGTCGCGGCCGCGACGTCGCCGGACGGCGCGGCGGCCGGCGACGCGCTGGCGGGCCTCGCCGCGGGGACGACGATCGGCACGGTGGCGCCGCAGGCGGACGTCGACCTCGACGACGGACGCGCCTCGGGGTGGGCAGCACCCGTGCTGTGCGGGGAGCTGGCCGACCTGCTGGTCCTGCCGGTGCGGACCGCGGACGGGCCGCGCTGGGCCCTGGTCGGCCGCGACGGGCTCACGGCGGCGCCCGTGGAGGCGCTCGACGCCACGCGCCCGCTGGCCCGGATCGAGCTCGTGGGGGCGCCGGCCACGCTGCTGCCCGGTGTCGACGCCGCGGTCGTCCGCGCCGTCGGCGTCGCGCTCGCCGCCGCGGAGGCGGCCGGGATCGCGTCGTGGTGCGTCGACACGGCGGCGGCGTACGCCGCGGTACGGCGGCAGTTCGGCCGCCCGATCGGCCAGTTCCAGGCGGTGAAGCACCGCTGCGCCGACATGCTCGTCGCGCTGGAGCAGATCCGGGCCCTGGCGTGGGACGCCGCGGTGGCGCTCGACGGCGAAGATCCCCGCGGGCCCGAGGCCGGGGTCGCCATCGCCGCGGCCGGCGCGGTGGCGCTCGACGCCGCGGTCGACATCGCCAAGGACTGCATCCAGGTGCTCGGTGGGATCGGGTTCACCTGGGAGCACGACGCGCACCTCTACCTCCGCCGCGCCCTCGCGCTGCGCCAGCTCCTGGGCGGCGCGCCGGCGGACCGCCGCCGCCTGGCCGGGTCCGCGCTCGACGGCGTGCGCCGCCGCCTCCAGCTCGAGCTCCCGCCCGAGGCGGACGCGCTCCGCTCCGAGCTGCGGGCGACGATCGGGGTGATCGCCGACCTGGACCGCGACGAGCGACGGGTCCCGCTCGCCGAGGCCGGGCTCATCGTCCCGCACTGGTCGCCGCCCTGGGGGCGCGACGCCACCGCCGTCGAGCAGCTGGTGATCGACGAGGAGCTGCGCCGGGCCCGGGTCCGCGTCCCGCACCTGCAGGTCGGCGCCTGGGCCGCGCCGACGATCGCCACGCACGGGACCGAGGAGCAGCAGGAGCGCTGGGTGGGTCCGACCCTCCGCGGCGAGATCAGCTGGTGCCAGCTCTTCAGCGAACCCGAGGCCGGGTCCGACCTCGCGGCGCTGACCACCAGGGCCGACCGCGTCGAGGGCGGATGGGTGCTGAACGGGCAGAAGGTGTGGACCACGATGGCCCGGGAGGCCGACTGGGGCATCTGCCTGGCCCGGACGGATCGCACGGCGCCCAAGCACCTCGGCATCACCTACTTCGTCGTCGACATGTCGAGCGCCGGCCTCGACATCCGCCCGCTGCGGGAGCTGACCGGCCTCGAGATGTTCAACGAGGTCTTCCTCACCGACGTGTTCGTGCCCGACGACTGCGTCGTGGGTGAGGTCGACGGCGGCTGGGCCCTCGCCCGCACGACGCTCGCGAACGAGCGGGTGTCGATGGCGGGCGGGTCGTCGTTCGGCGGGGGCATCGAGGCGCTCGTGTCGCTCGTGTCCGACCTCGCCGCCGAGGGTGGGACCGGCGGATCGATCGCCGACGACCCGCTCGTGCTCGACGAGCTCGGCGCCCTGCTGGCCGAGTCGCACTCGATCGCGGTGATGGGCCTGCGGTCCACGCTGCGCTCGCTCCACGGTGCGCCGCCGGGCGCCGAGGCCAGCGTCCGCAAGCTGCTGGGCGTCGAGCACGACCAGCGCACCCAGGAGCTGGGGCTGCGGCTGCTCGGCCCCGAGGGCGCCACCACGGTCGGGCCCGCCGCCCAGTGGACGTTCGGCTTCCTCGCCAACCGGTGCCTCACGATCGCCGGCGGGACCAGCGAGATCCAGCGGAACGTGATCGGCGAGCGGCTGCTCGGCCTGCCCCGCGATCCCGAGCCGAGCGACCCCGAGCGGTCCGGGGTGGGGTGACCTCCGGTGGCCGACCTGCTCCCCGACCAGCTGCGGCTCATGGCCGACGCCCACCCCGACGAGGTCGCGTTCGTCGACGTGACGGGCGGGACCGAGCTGACGTTCGACGCCTGGGAGCGGGGCTCGAACCAGATCGCGCGCCACCTGGTCGACCTCGGCGTCGAGCGCGGCGACCGCGTCGCGGTGCACGTCCCGCCCGACGAACCCGAGCGCTTCCTGCTGTCCTACGCGGCCGTGCACAAGGCCGGCGCCGTGGCCGTCCCGACCAGCACGCGACTGGTGGCACCGGAGCTCGTGCACGTCCTCGGCCACTCGGGCGCGGTCGTCGCGATCAGCGGCGTGGCGAGCACCGCGACGCTGCGATCGGCGTGGGCCGAGCTGCCCGCGCTGCGCCACGTCGTGACGTCGGCGCCGCCAGACGGCGACGACCGGGTGCTCCCGTGGGCATCGATGCTCGACGGCGACGACGCGGCGTTCCAGGTGCCGGTGACCGGCGCCGACATGGCCGACATCATGTACACCTCCGGCACCACCGGCCGGCCGAAGGGCGTCGTCGCGCGTCACGGCAACATCGCGCTCATCCCGAATGGCCTGCCGCCCTGGTCGGGCACCGGGTGGCTCCACTCGTCACCGATGTCGACGTTCGCCGGAATCGCGTCGGTGTACAACCCGATGAAGCTCGGGATGCGCCTGCTCTACCTCCCGCGGTTCGACGCGGACGACTGGATCGACGCGGTGGAGCGCCACCGACCGACGGCGACGTTCCTGGTCCCGGCGATGGCCGAGCTGCTCCTCGCCCACCCGCGCTTCGAGACCGCCGACCTGTCGAGCATCACGCTCTGCCCGCTCGGGAGCGCCCCGCTCGCGCCCGCGACCCAGGATCGGCTCAGGGCGCGGCTCGCCGGCGCCGTCGTGTCGAACTCCTGGGGCATGACCGAGGCCGGGCCGGCCTTCTGCACGATGCCGCACGACGAGATCGAGCGACGGCGGGGATCGGTCGGCCGACCGGTGCCGCCGACCGAGGTCCGCGTGGTCGATCCGCTGGGCGAGGAGCTGCCCGCCGGCGAGGTCGGCGAGCTCCTGGTGCGGAACCCGGGGCGCGAGCGGGAGTACTTCGCCGATGCCGACGCCACCGCATCGGCCTGGCAGGACGGATGGCTGCACACCGGCGACCTGGCCCGGGTCGACGAGGACGGCTTCCTCTACCTGGTCGGCCGGGAGAAGGACGTGATCATCCGGGGCGGCAACAACGTGCACGCCGCCGACGTCGAGGCGGTGCTCTACGAGCACCCTGCCGTGGCCGAGGCGGCCGTCGCCGGGGTGCCCCACGACGTGCTCGGCGAGGACGTCGGCGCCTGGATCGTGGTCGCGCCCGGTGCCGAGGCGGGCGAGGACGAGCTGAGGGCCCACTGCGCCGAGCGGCTCAGCCCGCACAAGGTGCCCCGCCGCTGGACGTTCGTGACCGCCCTGCCGCGCAACCCCACCGGCAAGGTGGTCAAGCGCGACCTGCCCGGTCGCTGACCGGCAGCAGCTCGAGCAGCTGGCCGTCCGGGTCCTGGACCATGATCGCCAGCCCGCCGACGTCGGTGTCGGCGAGCACCGTGCCGCCGTGCTCCTCGACGAGGGCGCAGGTGGCGGCCACGTCGTCGACCGTGAAGGACAGGTGCGTGAGGCCGGGTTCCGTGAAGGTGCGGTCGCGCGCCGGGCCGTCGGCGGGCCGGTCGAAGTGCAGGAGCTCCAGCACGGTGCCGCCGAGCTCGAGGTACACGGCGGTGAGCCCGACCGGCGGGGGCACGCGGAGGAGCCGGGAGGCCGGCTCGTCGGGGACGGCCAGGTCGCGGACGGCCCGGAAGCCGAACACCGACTCGTAGAACCGGCGTGACCGGTCGAGGTCGGTCACGCAGTGGCCGACGTGGTTGACGACGTTCACGTCCCCTCCCCTCCGGGCCGGTCCACCCGGCTCGGTGCGATGACGGTCTCCCCGTAGCGGCGGATCACCGCCACCGCCGCGTCCACGCCGTCGCCCGGCACGCCGACCTGGACCCAGGTCACGCCGAGCGCGGCGAGCTCCTCGAGGCCGGCGCGGTGCGCCTCGGGGTCGAACGCGTCGGAGGCCGGGTCGCCACCGGCGTGGCACCCGAACGAGATGTCGACGGCCGCCGGGTCGCGCCCGGCCTCGTCGAGCCGGACGTGCAGGTCGGCGATGGCCTCGGCCAGCGCGTCGGTGGTGTCGAGGGCCGTGGTGCGGGCGGTCCGGGCCAGGCCGGCGGGCGCCGGGAACGGCGCCCAGCCGTCGCCGTGGGCCGCGACCCGGCGACGCGCCCGGGCACCGTTGCCGCCGATCCAGATCGGGAGCCGCGGCGCGGCGGTCGGCACCGGCCGCGGGGCGACCTCCCGGGCGGTGGTGGACCGGCCCTCGTAGGTGACGTCGTCGCCCGACCAGGCCGCTCGCAGCACCTCGAGCGCCTCGTCGAAGCGGTCGTTGCGCTCGTCGACGTCCAGGCCGAGCGCGGCGAACTCGGCGCGGAGGTACCCGGCGCCGACCGACAGGGTGAACCGACCGCCCGACAGCACGTCGAGCGTGGCCGAGGCCTTGGCCACCACGAAGGGGTTCCGGTACGGCAGCACGACCACGTTCGGCACCAGCCGGATGGTGGTCGTGGCGGCGGCGACGAACCCGAGCGCGACGAACGGGTCGAGCGCATCGTGGCCGCCGGCGTCGAGCCAGCGGCGCGGTGGCGCCGGGTGGTCGGTGAAGCCGTAGCCGTCGAAGCCGGCCTCCTCGGCGGCCCGGGCCAGGGCCTGGACCCCGGCGCCGGTCGCCAGCGCGGGGTCGTACGGTCCGTGGACCAGCGGGTGGGTCAGGGCGAAGCGCACGTGGTCACCCCCTCGGCAGTCCGAGCACCCGTTCGGCGATGATGTTGCGCTGGATCTCGGAGGTCCCCGCCGAGATCGTGTTGGCGAAGCTGTTGAAGTACTGCTCCAGCCAGGTGCCCTGCGGCTCGTCGACCGCCAGGTGGCCGTCGTTGGCGACCCGGTCGACCTCGAGGGCATTCGCGCCCTGGAGCTCGGCGGCCACGCGGGCGATGCGCTGCCGGGACTCGCTGGCGTAGAGCTTCATGAGCGCCTGCTCGGGGGCGGTCCCGCCCCGGGCGAGCCGACCGAAGCCCCGGTAGCCCATGCAGCGGGCAGCCTGCGCGTCGATGGCGACCTGGACGATCTGGTCGACGGCGAGCGCCCGCTCCTGCGGCCCGAGCGGGGCGAGCAGCTCGGGCGCCTCGCCCCGCAGGCGCTCGAGCGACTCCTCGAGCCCCATCACCGCGCTGACCCACACCATGCCGCGCTCGTGGGCGAGCGACGCGTTCGCCATGGCCCACCCGTCGTGGAGCGTGCCGACGAGGTTCCCCGCCGGGACGCGGACGGCGTCGAGGTGCACCTCGTTCAGGTCGGGCGCCTCGGGCCGGATGATCTCGGGCAGCGGCCGCACCGTGATGCCCGGCGAGCCCATGGGCACGATCAGGATCGAGATGCCCTCGTGCTTGGGCGCGTCCGGGTCGGTCCGGCAGAACAGCAGGCACGTGTCGGCGTAGTTCGCGCCCGAGGTCCACACCTTCTGGCCGTCGATGACCCAGTGGTCGCCGTCGAGCACCGCCCGGGTCGAGAGCCCGGCGAGGTCGCTCCCGGCGCCGGGCTCGCTCATGCCCAGGCAGGCCGTCGACTCGCCGCGCAGGATCGGGAGCGCATGGTCCCGCACCTGCTCGGGGTTCCCGTGCTCCACGATCGTCGGCACGACGATGCCGAGGCCCTGCACGTTGGTCGTGCGCGGCACCCGCGCCCGGGCCAGCTCCTCGAGGTAGACGAGCGTCTCGATGGGCGAGGCGCCGCGGCCGCCGAGCTCGGGAGGCCAGCCCGGCACCAGCCAGCCAGCGTCGAACATGGCCCGGGTCCAGCGGCGGGCCCACCCCGGCGCGTGCCCTGTCGACAGCGACGGCTCGGCCGCCATCTCCTCGGGGTCCGGCCGGTTCGCCGCCAGCCACTCGAGCAGCTCGGCGCGGAACGCCTCGACCGCGTCGTCGAACCGCAGCCTCATGCTGCACCTCGGTCCTCGTCCGCCGGGACGGCACCGGCGTCGACCAGGTCGAGCAGCGAGGCCAGGCGGGCCCGGTGGTCGGCCGCGGTGCCGAGCAGCAGCTCGCCGGCGGCGGCCCGCTTGAGGTGCAGGTGCAGGTCGTGCTCCCAGGTGAAGCCGACGCCGCCGTGGAGCTGGAGCCCGTCGCGCACGAGCAGGCGCTGGCAGTCACCGGCGGCCACCTTGGCCATCGACACCGCGACCGAGCGCCGGCCGTCGTCCTCGGCCAGCGTCAGGAGCGCGAACCACGCCAGCGCGCCGGCCCGCTCGACGGCGAGCAGGCAGTCCGCCAGGCGGTGCTTGACCGCCTGGAACGACCCGATCGGCCGACCGAACTGCACCCGGTCGAGGGCGTACTGCACCGTCGTGTCGAGGATGCTGCGGCAGGTCGCCACCGTCGACACCGCCAGCGCCGCCGTCGCGTGCTCGAGGGCGTGGTCCACCACGGCGGCGGCGCGCGGGTCTCCCGGCTCGACCAGGGCGCGCTCGCCGCCGACGTCCACCCGGTCGAGCTCGAGGTGGGCGAGCGGGAGCGTCGGGTCCATCGTGCGGACCGCTCGACGACGGCACCGGTCGCCGGGCACCACGAACAGGCCGAGGCCCTCCGGCGCCCGGGCCACCACGACGACCTCGTCGGCCGACGCACCGTCGAGCACGTGGGACTTGGTCCCCGACAGCACCCAGCCGTCGGGCCCACGCGCGGCGATGGTGGTCACGGCGTCCGCCGTCCACCGGCCGTGCTCGGCGAGGGCCAGCGCGCCGGTCACCGCACCGGCGGCGACCTCGTCGAGCCGCCACGACGAACCCGCTGCCCGCAGCGCGGGCACGAACTGGGTGCAGGTGGCGAGGAACGGCGCGGGGGCGACGACCCGGCCCAGCTCCTCGGCGACGATCCCGACCTCGATCGGACCGAGGCCGAGGCCCCCGTGGTCGACGGGGATGGCCAGCGCCGCCCAGTCGAGCCCGACCAGCACCGCCCAGAGCTCGCGCCGCACCTCCTCCACGACGTCGGGTCCGCCGTCGAAGCACCGCCGGACCACCGACGGGGGGCAGGCGTCGGCGAGGACGGCGTGCGCGGCGTCGCGCAGCCCGGCCTGCTCCTCGCTCAGCTCGAAGTCCATGTGCCGCTCCCCCCGAACCGGCCGGCGCCGTGCGCCGCTCGTCCACCGACCCGGGTCTGCCCGGGCCCGTGGGCCTACTCCTCGATCCCGAGGAACCCCCGCCTGATGATCGTGACCGTCGACTCGATCACCTCGTCCCGCGTGCCGAAGCCGAGCGTGTACACGTGGTACGGCGCGCGCTCGATCAGGGCGAGCAGCAGCGTGGCGCTGACCTGCGGCTGACCGAAGTCGCGCCGGTCGAGCAGCCGCTCCAGGCGCGTGAACACCGAGGCCGCCACCTGCTGCGAGAACGCCGCCAGCTCCGGGCTCGTCCTCATGTCCTGCCAGGTGCTGATGATGCCGCCGTCGGACTCGTAGGCGTCGAACCAGTCGCGCAGCCACGCCCGCAGCTCGGCCGGCGGCGCGTCCAGCTGCAGGCGGTCGACCTGCTCGATCATCCGGGCCGAGGCCTCGCCGGCCAGGACGCGGAAGAAGTCGTCCTTGCTGTCGAAGTACCGGTAGAAGGTGCCGTGGCTGACCCCGGCGGTCTCGACCAGGTCGTCGACGCGCGTGTCGTGGTAGCCGCGCTCGGGCAGCACGACGACGCCGGCGTCGAGCAGCCGGCGACGGGTGCGCTCGCCCCGGGCCCGGAGCGGGGCGTGCGGCTCGACCTCCCAGGGCGTGATGACCTCGATCCGACGCCGCCGGGCCGGACGCCCGCGACGGATGTTCACGCCGTCGATCGGCCCCGCCAGCACGCGGTGGACGAACCGTGCCAGGCCGATGACGAGCGGGTCGCGGCTCATCCCCTTCGGCGCGGCCTCGGCGTAGAAGCTGCAGCGGATGAGGACGGCGACGAGGTTCGTGACCACCCGCTCGCTGGCGCGGGAGCGGCGGACGCCGAAGGCCTTGAGGAGGGCACGGCCCGTCTCGTCGCTGATCGGCGCCGAGCTGGCCACCCTCTGGCGCTGGCCGCGGCTGGCCGACGGGAAGGCGGCGAACACGGGCGCCCACTCCTCGTGCAGCTCCATGAAGGCGTCGACCCACTCGGTCAGCTGCTCGACGCCCTCGGCGTCGGGGCCGATCGGACCGAGCTGGCGAGCCAGGTCGACCATCCGGGCGCCGAGCTCGGCGGCCAGCGCCCAGAACACGTCCTCCTTGGAGGAGAAGTACTGGTAGAAGGCCGGGCGCGAGCACCCGGCCCGCTCGGCGATCTGCTCCACGCTCGCCTCGGCGAACGCGGTCTCGTCGAACACCTGCAGCGCAGCCGCGAGCACGCGGCGGTGTGTGTCGGTGCCCCGCTCGCCCACCAGCGGGTTGCTGCCGAACGGTCGCCGGCGGACGACGTTGGCTTCCATCGGTGACACGGTAGTGATGTCGCGCGGTGGCGCTGCCAATCGGGACGTCCTCCCTGCACCGATCACCGGGGACCGGCGGGGGCTAATCTAACAACGCCGTCACGTTGGCGTCGGCGACGCCCGGTGACGGTCCGGGCCGGGGACCGGACGGGCCCCGGGAGCACACGGGGGTGGACACCATGGACGTGGACGACCTGATCCTGGTGAGCGTCGACGACCACGTGGTCGAGCCGCCCGACCTCTTCGAGGGCCGCCTGCACGGCGAGGCCGCCGAGCGCGCCCCGCGGCTCGAGCGGCTGGAGAACGGGCGCGAGGTGTGGATGTTCGAGGGCGCGGCGCTGCCCAACGTCGGTTTGAACGCCGTCGCCGGCCGGGTCCCCGAGGAGTACGGCCTCGATCCCCTCGCCTTCTCCGAGATGCGGGAGGGTTGCTACGACGTCGACCAGCGGGTGCGCGACATGGACGTCAACGGCGTGCTCGGCTCGCTCAACTTCCCGAGCATGACCGGCTTCACCGGCCAGCTCTTCATGACGCTCGACGACAAGGACGTCGCGCTCCAGCTGCTGCGGGCGTACAACGACTGGCACGTCGAGGACTGGTGCGGCCGCCACCCCGGGCGGATGATCCCGCTGTCGGTGCCCCCGGTCTGGGATCCGCAGGCGATGGCCGACGAGGTCCGCCGCATGGCTACGGCCGGCTGCCACGCCGTCACGTTCTCCGAGAACCCCGAGAAGCTCGGGCTGCCGAGCTGGCACAGCGACCACTGGGACCCGTTCCTCGCGGCGTGCGCCGAGCTCGGCACCGTCGTCTGCCTGCACATCGGGTCGTCGTCGACGACGGTCATCACGGCCATGGACGCACCGATCGACACGATGATCACCCTCCAGCCGATGAACATCGTCCAGTGCGCGGCGGACCTCGTCTGGTCGCCCGTGTTCCGGAAGTTCCCCGACCTCCGCGTGGCGCTCAGCGAGGGCGGCATCGGCTGGGTGCCGTACTTCCTCGAGCGGATCGACTACGTCTACCGGCACCACAAGGCGTGGACGAACCAGGACTTCGGCTCGCGCCTCCCCAGCGAGGTCTTCAACGAACACGTGCTCACCTGCTTCATCGACGACGCGACGGGGATGGAGGTCCGCCACCACCTGAACCCCGACCACATCCACTGGGAGTGCGACTACCCGCACTCGGACTCGACGTGGCCCGAGTCGCCCGAGATGGCGGCGAAGTACCTGGACGGCGTGCCCGACGCGGACGTCGAGCGGATCACCCACCTCAACGCCATGCGCAACTTCCAGTACGACCCGTTCGCGCACATCCCCCGCGACCGGGCCACCGTGGGCGCCCTCCGCGCCCGCGCCACCGACGTCGACACGACCCCGGTGAGCCACGGCACGGGCAAGTTCCAGGACGACGGCATCGTCACGGCGATGACCCTGGCGGAGCGCATGGGGCGATCCGCCTCGTGAGCGACGCGCCGTTCCGCGTCCGCCCGCTCCTCGACCACGACAACCGGTTCTTCTGGACCTCCGGTCGCGACGGGGTCCTGCGGTTCCTGCGCTGCGCGGACTGCGGCCGCTGGCTGCACCCGCCGGTGCCCCGCTGCCCGGACTGCGGCGGCGCCGACGTCGCGCCGCAGGAGGTCAGCGGCAGGGGCACCGTCGTGTCCTGCACCGTCAACCACCACCCGTGGGACGGCTCGACCGAACCGTGGTCGATCGCGATCGTGGAGCTGGTCGAGCACCGCGACCTCCGGCTGACGACCAACGTCGTCGGCTGCGACCCCGACGACGTCGCGATCGACATGGCGGTCCAGGTCGCGTTCGAGCACCACGACGACGTGTGGATCCCCGTCTTCGAGCCGGCCGACGGACGCGCCGAGGAGGGTGCACCGTGACCGACGTCGAGCGTCGTGCCGTCATCTCCGGGGTGGGCCAGTCCGACGTGGGCCGGAGGCTGGGTCGCAGCGACCTGTCGCTCACCATCGACGCCGCCCTGGAGGCGATCGCCGACGCCGGGCTCACCACGGGCGACATCGACGGGCTGAGCACCTATCCGGGCGCCGGCGCCGGCCTCGCCGGCTTCTCCGGTCCGGGCACCCCCGAGGTGCAGGACGCGCTCCGCCTCGAGCTGAACTGGCACTCGGGCGGGCTCGAGGGCGCGGCGCAGCTCGCCGCGGTGGTCAACGCCGTGATGGCCGTCGCCGCCGGGTTGGCCCGGCACGTGCTGGTGTACCGCACCGTCACCGAGGGCAGCGCCCAGGGCGGCGGCGGGCGCGCCGGCATCGGCGTGTCGAAGGGCGGCGGGGTGCCCCGGATGGGCGGCCAGCTCCAGTGGTCGATCCCGTTCCGGGCCTACTCGGCCGCCAACTGGCTCGCCCTGAACGCCAACCGCCACTTCCACGAGTTCGGGACCACCACCGAGCAGATGGCCATGATCGCCCTCAACGGACGGCGCAACGCCGGCCGCAACCCCAAGGCCGTGTACCGCGATCCGATGACGCTCGACGACTACTTCGCGGCGCGGATGATCTCGACCCCGTTCCGCCTCTACGACTGCGACGCGCCGGTCGACGGGTCGACCGCCCTCATCGTGTCGGCGGTCGAGCACGCCCGCGACGTCGACCACCCGGTCGCCCGGGTCGAGGCGGTCGGGACCGCGCTGCGGGGACGGCCGTCGTGGGACCAGTTCGACGACCTCACGACGATGGCGGCACGGGACGCCGGCGCGCAGCTGTGGGAGCGCACGGACCTCCGGCCGTCCGACGTCGACGTCGCGGAGCTGTACGACGGGTTCAGCTTCCTCACGATGGTGTGGCTGGAGGCGCTCGGCTTCTGCGGCCGGGGCGAGTCGGGTCCGTTCATCGAGGGCGGCGCGCGGATCGCGCCGGACGGCGACCTGCCGCTCAACACCCACGGCGGACAGCTGTCGGCCGGCCGGCTCCACGGCTTCGGCTTCCTCCACGAGGCGTGCCTGCAGCTGCGGGGCGAGGCCGGCGAGCGCCAGGTGACCAGCCGCGACGTCGAGGTCGCGGCCGTCGCCAACGGCGGCGGACCGATCGCCGGCGCCATGCTGCTGACCCGTCACGACGGTCGCTGAGGCGGCACGGTCCCGCCGGGGGCCGTCGGCCAGGTGCTCAGCCCGCCCCGAACCGCGCCGCCAGCCGGGCGGCCAGGGCGCGGCGGTCGAGCTTGCCCGAGTCGAGCCAGGGGAGGTCCCGCTGGTCGGCGTACACGGCCACGTGCCGTGGCACCTGGTACGACGCGAGCCGCTCCGACGCCCGCGACCGCACCTCGTCCTCGTCGAGCTGGTCGCCCGGTCGGAGCGCGACCGCCGCCACCACGACCTGGCCGCGGTCGGGGTGGTCGACGCCGGTCACGAACGCCATCGACACCTCGGGCAGGTCCTCCAGCACGACCTCCACGTCGAGCGGCGTGACGTTCATGCCCGAGGACTTGATGAGGTCGCCGAGCCGTCCCGTGAAGTGCAGGTGGCCGACGCCGTCGAAGTGGCCGGAGTCGCCGGTCCGGTACCAGCCGTCCGCGGTGAACACCTCGGGGCGCTCGCGCTTGTGGAGGTCGAGCATCACCGAGTAGCCGCGCACCCAGACCTCGCCGTCGCAGCCGGCCGGCAGCTCCTCCAGGGTGACGGGGTCGACGATCCGGTGCTCGACGCCCGGCACCGACCGGCCGAAGCTGTCCTGGTCGCCCTCGGGCAGATCGCCCGGGCCGGCGAACGTGTGGGGCCCGAGCGTCTCGGTCATGCCGAGCGAGCTGGCCCTCGGCACGGCGGCACCGGCCTGCTCCGACTGGGGCAGCAGCGCGTTGAGGCTCCCGGCCCTGACCGCGGACAGGTCGCGGTCCGGGTACGTCGGGTGGTCGACGAGCGCCTTCGCCATGTGCGGCCACCCGAGCACCTGGGTGACGCGCTCGCGCTCCAGCAGCGCCAGCGTGGCGCCCGGCTCGAACTGCTCCTCGAACACGAGCGTGGCGCCGGCGTGCATCGCGGCGACCAGCGTGAAGCTGAAGCCGCCGACCCAGAAGAGCGGCATGGGCGTGTAGATCACGTCGTCGCTCCGCAGGTCCCGCATGCGCCCGAGGTTGTGGGCGTGGCGCACGGTGGCGCCGTGGCCGTGGATCGCCCCCTTCGGCTCGGCGGTGCTGCCCGACGAATAGACGATGACCATGGGGTCCGACGGCCGGACCTCGCGCTCGACCTCCTCGAGCAGCGAGTCGTCCACCCCGCCACCCCGCTCGTGCAGCTCGGCCACGTCGCCGCACCAGCCACGGGTCGGCGCGCCCCACGTCCACACGCTCCGCAGGTAGGGGTGCGACGCGAGGAGCAGGTGCTCGTGGCGCTGGCCGGCCAGGCCCGGCGCCGCCTCCTCCAAGCGGTCGAGGTAGTCGTGGCCCAGGTGCGAGCCCGCGGTCAGGACGAGGCCCAGGTCGGCGTGGCGCACCGCCCGCCCGAGCGCCTCGGCCTTGCTGTACGTGTTGAGCATCGCGACGACCGCGCCGATGCGGGTCGCGGCGAGCCAGGCCACGACCCACGCCGGTCCGTTCGGGGCCAGCAGCCCGACGTGGCTGCCCTTGCCGACCCCCGAGACGAGCAGGCCCTTCGCCAACCGGGCCGAGCGCTCGTCGGCCTCGGCGTAGGTGAGCCGCTCGTCGTCGAGGACCACGAAGGTCCGGTCGCCCCAACGCGCTGCGCACGACCGCACGAGCGCCCCGCTCGTCGGCGTGAACGTCGGGAAGTGCGGCGTGGTGCTCACGGTGATCGTTCCCCCCTCCGGTGCGGTGGCCGCGCCGTCGCGATCCTGCCCCATCGACGCGCTGCCCGACCGGTGGGACCCGGGCTCAGGCGACGTTCATCAACCGACCGAGGTTGCCGCCCATCACCTTGGCGACGACGTCGGGCGAGCAGCCGTCGAGCTCGTCGACGAAGCTGATCGGGTCCGACATGCCCTCGGGGTGGGGGAAGTCCGAGCCGAACAGCACGTTGTCGACCCCGATCACGTCGATCAGCCCGCGGGTGTCGTCCTCGTGGAAGGGGTGGACGAACACGTTGCGCCGGAGCACCTCGACCGGGTCCTCCTCGAACACGTGGGGGTTGAACTCGTAGGCGCCGCGCATGTCCTCGATCAGCGGGCGGACCCAGCCGCTGCCGTTCTCCACCGGCACGATCTTCAGCCGGGGGAAGCGCGTGCAGAGGCCGTGGCCGACCGCCGAGGCCACCGTGTCGGTGATCTCGCGGTGCTGCCCGCCGATGATGGCGGCGAAGCCCGACACCCCTCGGAACGGGGTGAACTCGCCCTCCCGGACGCCCTCCCACTCGTTGAGGTAGCGCTGGTAGCCGCTGTCGGACGCGTGCATCCCGACGACGACGTCCGCGTCCTGCACCAGCTGCCAGAAGGGGTCGAACTCGGGGAGGGCGAAGGAGCGCGGGCCGCGGAACCCCGGGACCGGCGCCGGGCGGATCAGGATGATCCGGGCGCCCCGCTCGAGCACCCACTCGAGCTCCTCGATCGCCTTCTCGAGGATCGGGAGCGTCACGACGGGCACCGCGAAGATCCGGTCCTCGTAGTTGAAGCTCCACTCGTCGTGCATCCAGCGGTTGAGGGCGTGGACGACGGCGTGGATCGCGTCGGGGTCGTCCCGCAGGCGCTCCTCGACGAGGCTCGCGAGCGTCGGCCACATGAGCGCCCGGTCGATCCCCTGCTCGTCCATCAGCGCGAGCCGCGGACCCGGTTCGCGGAACGCGGGGAGGGCCTCGATCGCCCGACCCATGATCTCGCGGCGGCTCTTCCCGTCGGGGTTGCCGTTCTTGTAGTAGTCCTCCTGCGCGCCCGGGGCGGCGACGCGGTCGAAGGTCGGGTTCGGGATGTAGTCGCTGATCCGCCCGCCGACGGCGATCTTCGTCCTGCCGTCGACCTCGACGTAGCGGATGATCCCGGCGTACTCGTCGGGCAGGTGCCTCGTGAGCGCGTCGCGGGTCTCGTACATGTGGTTGTCCGCGTCGAAGACCTCGAAGTCGAGCTGACGAGTCGGCATGTGGAACCCCCCGGTGCTGGCGGAGCCTCGGCCGGCCGGATCCCCTGCGATCCCGCACGGGGCCCCGCCGACCGAGAGGTGACATCGCTGTTAGATGACCATACACTCCGGTCGACGCGGGCGGGAAGGCGGCGCGACGTGGAGGATCCTTGGACCTGCAGCTGAGCGAGGAGCAGGAGGCCTTCGTCGCGACGACCCGGCGGTTCCTGGCCGCCGAGTGCCCGATCGCGACCACCCGAGCCCTCGAGCACGACCCCGACGGCTTCGACCGCGCGGTCTGGCGACGCGGCGCCGAGCTCGGCTGGACGTCGCTGCTCGTGCCCGAGGCGCACGGCGGCGGATCGCTGTCGGAGCACGGTCTGCTCGACCTCGTGCTCGTCGCCGAGGAGGTCGGCCGCGTGGTGGCGCCGGGTCCGCTCGTGCCGGTCAACGTGGTCGCGGAGGCCGTCGGCCGGCTCGGCTCCGAGGCCCAACGGGCCGCCGTGCTGCCCGGGCTCCTCGAAGGGACAGAGGTGGCGGCCTGGTGCGGGCCGCGCCCGGTCGAGGCCCGCCGGCGCTCCGACGGCCGGATGGAGCTTCACGGGACCTGCACGCCCGTCGAGGCCGCCGGCGCCGCCAGCCACCTGCTGGTGACGGTGAGGACCCCCGACGGGCCGGCGCAGGTCCTGGTCCGCACCGACCGACCCGGCGTGGCGGTGACGCCGCTCGACGGCCTCGACCTCGTGCGGCGCCACGCCCGGGTCGACCTCGACGGCGCGGTCGTCGACGACGGCGCCGTGCTCGGGACCGGCGACGACCTGGCCGGCGACCTCCGCCACCAGGAGGATCTGGCCTGCGCCCTGCAGTGCGCCGAGACCGTGGGGGCCATCGACCGCGTGTTCGCGATGACGCTCGAGTACCTGGGCGACCGGTGGTCCTTCGGCCGACCGCTGTCCTCGTACCAGGCGCTCAAGCACCGCATGGCCGACGACAAGGTCTGGCTGGAGGCGTGCCACGCGATCGCGACCGCGGCGGCCCGCGCCGTCGCGGTCGGCGCCTCCGACGCGTCCGAGGTGGTCAGCGCGGCGAAGGTCTGGATCGGCCCCCACGCCACCGAGATGGTGCAGGACTGCATCCAGCTGCACGGCGGCATCGGCGTGACCTGGGAGCACGACCTGCACCTCTACCTGCGCCGCGTCACCGTGGACCGGGCGTCGCACGGGACACCCGAGGAGCACGCCGAGCGCATCGCCGCCCGACTGCTCGAGGGTGCGGCGTGAGCGCCGGCCGCCACCGGGAGGAGGTGGCATGAGCGTCGAGGAGGCCGAGGGCACCGACGTCGAGCTCGAGCCGGTCGACGAGTTCCGCGCCCGGGCCCGCGCCTGGTTGGCGGCGCACATGCCCCGCCGGGGCGACGACTGGAACGACCGTGGCGACGAGCGGCGCGAGAAGGAGCGCGGCCTGCAGGCCCTGCTCTGGGAGGGCGGGTTCGCGGGCATCTGCTTCCCGGCGGAGTACGGCGGCCTGGGACTGACGCCCGAGCACCAGCGCGCCTTCACCGCCGAGTCGGCGCCCTACGACATGCCGTTCTCGCTCAACGTCCCGACGCTCGGCATCCTGGCCGCGACGCTGGTCGACTTCGGCACCCACGAGCAGAAGCTGCGGCACCTGCCGCGCATCCTCCGCGGCGAGGAGCTCTGGGTGCAGTTCCTGTCGGAGCCGAGCGGCGGATCGGACCTCGCGGGGTGCCTCACGCGCGCCGACCGCGACGGCGACGTCTTCGTGCTCAACGGCTCGAAGATCTGGAG
The DNA here is from genome assembly GCF_020715685.1 of Dermatobacter hominis. GTDB lineage: Bacteria > Actinomycetota > Acidimicrobiia > Acidimicrobiales > Microtrichaceae > Dermatobacter > Dermatobacter hominis. The sequence goes on along the minus strand of NZ_CP085840.1, from coordinate 3,646,608 downwards.
CTCGGCCGCCTACGCGAGCGACGTCGCCATGTGCCTCGCCCGCACGAACTGGGACGTGCCCAAGCACCGGGGCCTCACCATGTTCATCCTCCCCATCCACCAGGCCGGCGTGACCGTCGAGCAGATCCGCCAGGTCGACGGATCGCTCGAGTTCTGCCAGGAGTTCTTCGACGACGTGGTGGTGCCTGTGGCCGACGTCGTCGGCGAGATCGACGACGGCTGGACGGTGGCGACGCGCCTGCTCGTCCACGAGCGGATGGCGGTCGGCGGCGGTTCGCCCTACACGAGCGGCGCCGCCATCGGCCACGACGCGCCGGGCGAGGGATCGGGTCTCGTCGACGTGGTCCGCGACGCCGGCCTCGAGCACGACGCCCATGCCCGCCAGCTGCTGGCCGAGGCGCACGTCCGCCAGCTGGTGGCGAACCAGCTGGTGCGCCGGGTCACCACCGGAATGGCCACCGGTGCGATGCCGCCGCCCGCCGGGTCGATCATCAAGCTGTTCGGGGCGACGAGCACGATGCGGCGCGGCGAGATCGCCCTGCAGCTGGCGGGCTCGTCGGTCGTGGCGTGGCCGGCCGGCGAACCGACGGCCGGCGCCGAGCAGGGCCTCGGCACCCTCTCGCGCCAGGGCGTGTCGCTCGGCGGCGGCTCGAACGAGATCCAGCGCAACATCATCAGCGAGCGACTCCTCGGCATGCCGAGGGAGGCGGCGGCGGACCGCGACGTCCCGTACCGCGAGGTGCAGCGCGGCGGGGGCGGGCGGCGAGGCGGCTGATCCCGGCGCGGGCCGGACCGGACGTCGGGCCCGACCCGCCGCCCGCCGCCCGCTCACAGCACGGCGCCCGACCCCTTCATCTCCGAGATCCGGTCCCAGTCGTAGCCGAGCTCCATCAGGAGCAGCTCCGTGTGCTCGCCGTGCTCGGGCGCCCGCTCGACCTGGATCGGCTGCTCGTCGAACAGCGCCGGGCTCGCCACCAGCTGGACCTCCTGGCCGTTGCCGGCCGTCATGGTGGGGAGGTAGCCGTTGGCCTGCACCTGCGGATCGTCGTAGAGCTCGTCCAGGGTCTGGAACGGGCTCCACACGCCGTCGAAGTCGGCGAGCACCTCCTTCCAGTGGGCGAGCGGGCGGCTGCCGAACGCCGCGTCGAGGCGGGCGATGCACTCGGGTCCGTTCTGCGCGCGGGCCGCCGAGTCCGAGAACCTCGGGTCGGTCGCCAGGTCCGGGTCGCCCAGCCGCTCGACGAGGTCGGCCCAGTGCTTGTCGGACTGGAGGAGGATGAGGGCGATGAAGCGGTCGTCGGCGGTCCGGTAGGTCCCGACGCCGGGGTTGGGCGACTTCGTGCGGTCGCCCTGGGGGATCTTGGAGAAGCCGAACAGCTTCGACGCGACGACCATCGGCGAGACCTGCCACATCGCGGTGGCGAGGAGCGACACGTCGACGACGCTCGGCTCGCCGGTGCGCTCGCGCTTGACCAGCGCCGCAGCGATCGCGCCCGCGACGGCGAGACCGCCCATCACGTCGCCGAACGCCGGAGTCGGCTGCCCGGGGGGCCAGCCGTCCCGGTCGGGCATGCTCACGCCCACGCCGCCCCTCGCCCAGAACGACGCGCCGTCGTAGCCCCCGCGGTCGGCCTCGGGTCCGAGAGGACCGGCACCCGAACCTCGGGCGATCACGATCCCCGGGTTCGCGGCACGGACGTCGTCGGTGTCGATCCGCAGCTTCTCGCGCACGTGCGGCAGGTAGTTGGTGACGAACACGTCGGCGGTGGCGACCAGGCGCATGAGCACCTCGTGGCCCTCGGGCGTGGCCAGATCGACCCCGATCGAGCGCTTGCCGCGGTTCGGCTGCTCGATCATGAAGTTGACCGCGCCCTCGCCGCCGGGGAGCAGGCCCGAGGTGATGAGCCCTCGCTGCGGGTCCCCGGTCTCGGGGTGCTCGACCTTGATCACGTCCGCGCCCCAGTCGACGAGCACCGATCCCGCGGACGGCACGAACATCCAGCTGGCGACCTCGACGACGCGGATCCCCTCGAGCGGTCTTGACATGGTCACCCCTCCTCCCCCACCGGCCGGCCGGTGGTCTCCGTCACCGCGCTCATCGGACCGGGTCCGGCGCCCGGACCGAGCCCTTCTCCGCCGGCACGACCGGCGGCGCCTCCTTCCACGGCGGGATCCCGTCCTCGGCCCGTGCGGCCGGCCATCCGTCGTCGTGCACCTGCGCCCAGTGGGAGTGGTTGAGCTGGTGGATCGTGAAGCACGCCTGGAGGGCGTTGGTGAAGCCCTGGTTGTCGACCGTCTGGTTGACGGACTCCTTGATCATCAGGGCCGTCATCGTCGGCAGGGCGGCGATGCGCCGTGCGAAGTCGAGCGTGCGGTCCTCGAGCTCGGCCCTCGGGAACACCTTCGACACCATGCCGAGGCGATGGGCCTCGTCGACGTCGATGCTGTCGCCGGTGAGCAGCAGCTCCTTCGCCTTTCGCGGACCGAACTCCCACGGGTGCCCGAAGTACTCGAGCCCGCACATCCCGAGCCGGGTCCCCACGACGTCGGCGAAGACCACGTCGTCGGCCCCGACGATCAGGTCGCAGCACCACATCAGCATGAGCCCGGCGGCGTAGACCGGCCCCTGCACCTGGGCGATCGTGATCTTGCGGAGGTTCCGCCACCGGAGGGTGTTCTGGAAGTAGTGGTGCCACTCCTGGAGCATGAGCTTCTCGGCGCCCTGGCGCGTGCCGCCGTCGACGAACATCGACGGGTGGGTGCTGTACTCGGCGATCGCCGCCTTCGAGCCCATGTCGTGACCCGACGAGAACATCGGGCCGGTGCCCCCCAGGATCACGACCCGGCAGTCGTCGTCGGCCTCGGCGCGCAGGAACGCCTGGTCGAGCTCGACCAGCAGCCCCCGGTTCTGGGCGTTGCGGGCGTCGGGGCGGTCCAGGAGGATCCGCACGATCGCGCCGTCGTCGTGGGCCTCGTACCGCAGGAACTCGTAGTCGGACACCCGTGACCCCCTCGGCCGGACGCCCACGAACATGACGTGGGTGTCAGAAGACGGGGCCAGGATAGGCGGTCCGGGCGCAGCCGGCCCGGCGAGCGGCGAGACCGCGAGCTCGGGACTCGCCCGCCGGAGGACTCCGCTAGACCTGGGCGACAGCCGCACAAGGGGGATCCACCGTGTCGACGTTCTCCGCGTTCCTGCTCAGCCGCGACGACGAGGACCAGCAGCACCTCGAGTGGACCGAGCTCGACGACGACGACCTCATGGAGGGCGACGTCACCGTCGACGTCTCGCACTCCACCGTCAACTTCAAGGACGCGCTCGCCCTCACCGGCTCGTCGCCCGTCGTCCGGCGCTGGCCGATGGTGCCGGGCATCGACCTCGTCGGCACCGTCCGCGCCGCCGGCGACGACGGCCCTGCGGTCGGCGACCCGGTCGTGCTGAACGGGTGGGGCCTCGGCGAGACCCACTGGGGCGGCTACTCGCAGCGCGCCCGGGTCCAATCCGGCTGGCTGGTCCCCCTGCCCGCGGCCTTCACCCCGGCGCAGGCCATGGCCATCGGCACGGCCGGCTACACCGCGATGCTCTGCGTGCTCGCCCTCGAGCGCCACGGCGTCCGCGCCGGCGACGGGCCGGTGCTCGTGACCGGCGCCGCCGGCGGCGTGGGCAGCGTCGCCGTGTCGCTGCTCGCCGCGACCGGCCACGAGGTCGTCGCGTCGACCGGTCGGCCCGAGGAGGGCGACTACCTGCGCGGGCTGGGCGCGAGCGACGTCATCGACCGGGCCGAGCTGTCCGAGCCGGGACGCCCCCTCGGCAAGGAGCGCTGGGCCGCTGCGGTCGACAGCGTCGGCAGCCACACGCTCGCCAACGTGCTGGCGGGCACCCGCTACGGCGGGACCGTCGCCGCCTGCGGCCTCGCCCAGGGCATGGACCTGCCGGCGTCGGTCGCACCGTTCATCCTGCGCGGCGTGACGCTCGCCGGCGTCGACAGCGTGATGGCGCCGAGGGAGCTGCGGCTCGAGGCCTGGGAGCGGCTGGCGTCGGACCTCGACGTCGACCACCTCGAGGCGATGACCTCGACGCACCCGCTGGGCGACGCACCCGACCTCGCGCCGCGATTGCTGGCGGGGAAGGTCCGGGGCCGCATCGTGCTCGAGGTGCCCTGAGCCCGGTCGGACCAACCTGACGTCGGTGTCAGATCTGTGGCACTGTCGGTCGCGACCGTCAGATCCGGGAGGCGCACATGTTCGATCCCGACGGCGCACGCGTGCTCGTGACCGGGGCGTCCTCGGGTCTCGGCGCCGCGCTGGCCGAGGGGCTGGCCGAGCGGGGGGCCCGGCTCGCGCTGTGCGCGCGGCGCACCGACCGCCTGGACGAGGTGCTCGACCGCGTCCGTCGCCACTCCCCCGGCAGCCGGGCGTGGACGGTCGACCTGGCCGACCTCGACGGGCTCGACGCGTTCGCGGCCGCGGCGGTCGACGAGCTCGGCGGCCTCGACCTCCTGGTCAACAACGCCGGCATGCCCAAGCGCCGGTGGGCGTGGGCGCACCGCCCCGACGAGGTCACGGCGGTGCTGCGGCTCAACGTCGAGTCGCCGATCCGGCTGACCACCGCCCTGCTCGGGCCCCTCGTCGAGTCGGCCGGCCACGTCGTGTTCGTCGGATCGGTCGCCGCCCGGCTCGCGCCGCCCAACGAGGCGGTCTACGCGGCGTCCAAGGCGGCGGTGACGGCCTACGCCGAGGGGCTGCGCGTGGACCTGGCGATCGCCGGCGCCGCGGTCGGGGTGCACGTCGTGCAGCCGGGCGTCCTGCGGACCGAGCTGTTCACGACGACCGACGACGATCCGTCGCTGGCCGACGTCGAGCCCCTCGAACCCTCCGCCATCGTCGGTGCGGTCCTCGGCGCGCTCGACTCCGGGGCCACCGAGTCCTTCGTCCCCGACTGGTTCGCGGACCTGCCCGCCGTGAAGGCCGGCGACGTCGACGGGTTCCTGGCCGGTTCGGCCGAGTACGCACGGCAGCGGCTCGAGGCGACCGGACGGGCCGCGCCGGCGCCGCCCGGGGTCGCGTCGTGACGGGGGCCCACCCGCTGTCGCTCCTGTCGCCCGACGAGGTGACGGCCGCCAAGGAGGTGCTCCGCGAGGCGGGCGAGCTGCCGGAGGGCGCAGCGGTGGCGCACGTGGTCCTCGACGAGCCGCACAAGGACGACGTGGCGGCCTGGCGGCCCGGCGTCCCCGTCGACCGGCGCGTCCGCGTCCTGGTCGTCCCCGGCCCCGAGCTCACGATGGTCGAGCTGGTCGTGTCGGTGACCGCCCGCAGCATCCTGCGCCGGGAGGTCATCGAGGGGATGCGCCCCGCGCTGCTCATGGGCGAGTCGCTCATGTGCATCCTCGCCTGCAAGGCCCACCCCGACTACGTCGCCGCGCTCGCTCGGCGCGGCATCGTCGACCTGGAGCACGTGCAGATCGACCCCTGGCCCGCCGGCGCCTTCGGGTACGAGGCCGAGCGCGGCCGTCGCATCGCACGGTGCATCTCGTTCGTGCGCACCGATGCGGACGACAACGGCTACGCCCGGCCGGTCGAGGGCGTCGTCGTGCACGTCGACCTCGGCCGCGGCGAGGTCATCGAGGTGATCGACCACGCCGAGCGCGACGGCGTGGAACCGGTGCCCGTGGCCACCTCCGGCGCCCGCTACGGGCGCGACGACGTCGGACCGCTCCGCTCCGACCTGCGCCCGATCTCGATCACGCAGCCCGAGGGGCCGAGCTTCACGGTCGAGGACGGGCTGCTCCGCTGGCAGCGCTGGTCGCTCCGGCTGGGATGGGACCCCTACGAGGGCCTGGTCCTGCACCAGGTCACCTACGACGACCCATCGGGCGGCGACGTGCGGACGCGATCGGTCCTGCACCGTGCGTCGATCTCCGAGATGGTCGTGCCCTACGGCGACCCGGGCGAGGGCCAGGGGTGGAAGAACGCCTTCGACGCAGGCGAGTGGGGTCTCGGCCGCATGACGCAGCCGCTCACGCTCGGGTGCGACTGCCTCGGGGAGATCCGCTACGTCGACGTGACGATGGCGGACGAGCGGTGCGACCCGTGGATCGTGCCGAACGCCATCTGCCTGCACGAGGAGGACGTCGGGATCGGCTGGAAGCACGTCGACCTGCTGACCGGACGCCACGAGGTCCGGCGCAGTCGCCGGATGGTGATCAGCCACATCGCGACGGTCGGGAACTACGAGTACGGCTTCTTCTGGTACCTGTACCTCGACGGCGGGATCCAGCTCGAGGTGAAGCTCACCGGGATCATGTCCACCCAGGGCGTCCCGGTCGGCACGACGAACCCGTTCGCCACGACCGTCGCCCCGGGCGTGGCCGCACCCGTCCACCAGCACCTGTTCTGCGCCCGGCTCGACCTCGACGTCGACGGGACCGCAAACCGCGTCGAGGAGGTCGAGGCCGAGGTGCTCCCGGCCGGTCGCGACAACCCGTGGGCGAACGCGTTCCGGGCCCGGGCCACCGTGCTCGAGCGCGAGTGCGAGGCGCAGCGGGAGGTCTCGCCGTCGACGAGCCGATCGTGGCGCGTGACGAACGTCGGCGTGCGCAACGGCCTCGACCAGCCCGTCGGCTACAAGCTCGTGCCGACCATGTCGACGCCCACGCTGCTGGCCCGACCCGAGTCCTCGGTCGCTCGGCGGGCCGGGTTCGCCCGCCACAACCTCTGGGTGACCCCGTACCACCCGGACGAGCGGCGGGCCGCCGGCGACTTCCCGAACCAGCACGAGGGCGGCGACGGCCTGCCCCTGTGGAGCGACGCGGACCGCGACCTCGTCGACACCGACGTGGTGCTCTGGTACTCGTTCGGCCTCACGCACTTCCCGCGACCCGAGGACTGGCCGGTGATGCCCGTCGAGTGCACGGGGTTCCTGCTGTCGCCGTGCGGCTTCTTCGACCGCAACCCGGCGCTCGACGTCCCGCCGCCGGACCACGGGCTCCCGCCCGGCGAGCACTGCTCCCACCACGGCACGTGAACGGGAGGCCGTCGACGCCGAGGGCCAGGACGAGGCGCGGGCCGTCAGCCGTCGACGGCCAGGGCGCCTTCGGGGCAGGCGTCGACCGCGCGGCGGGCCCGCTCCTCGTCGTCGGGCGGGACCTCCGCCCGCACCACCACGCAGTGGCCGAGGTCGTCGGGCTCGAAGACGTCGGGGTCGATCGCGTAGCAGCGGCCGTGGCCGACGCACGCATCGACGTCGAGGCGGATCTGCACGCTCAGACCGCCGCCGGGGCGACGTCGAAGGTGAGCGGCAGGTGCACGACCTCGCGGATGCCCGGCGAGTACGTGAGCTCCGCACCGGCGGCGAGCTCGTAGTCGGGGATCCGGCGGTGCCACTCCTCGAGCGCGATCGAGAGCTCGAGCCGAGCGAGGTGCGAGCCCAGGCACCGGTGCGGCCCGCCGCCGAAGGCCAGGTGGCGGTTGACGGGCCGGCCCGGGTCGAACACCCCGGCGTCGCCGCCGAACTCGCCGGGATCGGTGTTCGCCGACCCGAGCATGAGCATCACCGTGTCGCCCGGCGACATGGCGACGCCGTGCAGCTCGACCGGCTTGGCCACGACCCGGAGGATCTGCATGACCGGCGTCTCCATGCGGAGCAGCTCCTCGACCACCGCCGGCGTGCTCGACGGGTCCTCGACGAGCCGACGGCGGTGCTGCGGGTGCTGCGCGAGGAAGGCGAGCGAGCAGTCGAGCGTCGAGGTGACGGTGTCGAGCCCGGCGAGCACGAACAGGTAGCAGATGTCGAGCATCTCCTCGCGGGACATCGTCCGGCCGTCGGTCTCGGTCGTGAGGAACCGGCTGATCAGGTCGTCCCCCGGCGCCCGGGTCCGCTCCGTGATCACGTCCTCGAAGTACTCGTACAGCTCCCGGCCGGCGGCGCGGCGACGGGCGGCCGACTCCTCGGCGTCGAGCGTGCCCCCTCCGGGCCGGATGATCTCGTCCTTCCACGTCAGGAACCTGGACAGGTCGGCCTCGGGGAGCTGGGTGATCTCGAGGAACACGGTGCACGGCAGCGGCACGGTGAACTCGGCGTGCGCGTCGACCGTGCCGCGGTAGACGAACCGGTCCATGATCGATCCGATGACCTCACGGATCCCGGCATCCAGCCCGCCGATCTCCCGGGGGCCGAGCGTCGGATCGATCACCCGGCGGTACGTGGCGTGGTCGGGCGGATCGATCTGGAGCGGGATCAGCGGCCGGTCCTGGCCGATGTCGAGGGCGACCAGGTCGGAGCTGAAGATGTCGGGGTTGCGCAGCGCCCACCGGACGTCCTCGTAGCGGCTGACGATGTGGACGCCGGCGCCGGCCATGCCCTCCATCGCCGCGACCGGGCACTCGTCCCGCAGCCGGTCGTAGAACGGCTTCGGGTCGGCGGCCACCCACGGGAGGTAGGGGTTCGCCTCGCCGGTCTCGGGGTTCACGGCTTCGGTGGCGTCCATCTGCTGCTCCATCGCGAGCTCGGTGGCTACGATTTCTGACAGTGACGTCACCTTAGCCGAGGCGGCGTGGCCGAGCCCGTGGGCGCACGGGCCGGTGGAGGGAGGACGCATGGCCGAGGCCCGGGTGGCGATCCTGGCACCGATGGACGTCGAGGTGCGGCCCGTCGTGTCCGCGCTCCGGGTGCGGCGCCTCGACGACGGGCGCGCCGCCGCCTGGGGCGGCCGGGTGGGCGACGTCGAGGTCACGGTGCACATGGTCGGCATCGGACCCGACCACGCCGGCGAGGTCACCGAGCACGTCGTCCGCCGCTACTCCCCCGACCGCTTGGTCGTCTGCGGCATCGCCGGTGGCCTGGCAGCAGGGCTCGGCGACCTCGTCGTGCCGGCCGAGGTGATCGACGCCGCGACGGGCGAGCGGTTCGAGTCGGTCCCGTGGGGCCCGCTCGAGCCGTCGGGCGCCATCGTCACGACCGACGGGATCTGGCCGGCCGACCGACTGGCCGACCACGCGGCGGCCGGCGTCCACGCGGTCGACATGGAGACCTCGGCCGTGGCGGCGGTGGCGGGCCGCCACGGCCTGGCCTGGACCGCCTTCCGGGGCATCAGCGACCTCGTGGGCGCGGGCACGGTCGACGAGGCGACCCTGGCGCTCACCCGCCCCGACGGCACCGCCGACGTGCGCGCCGCGCTCCGCCACGCCGCCGGTGCACCGTCCCGCGTCCCCGGGCTCGTGAAGGTGGCGGTCGACACCCGGCGGGCGACCAGGGTGGCCACCGCCGCCGTGGTCGCCGCCGTGGGAGGAGGGTGAGGTGCCGAGATCGAACAGGGACCCGTTCCACGGCACGGTCGGCGACGACTGGCGGACCTCCACGCCCTGGTGGCCCGACCCGCCCCGGCCGCCCGCCGGGACGCCGAACGTGCTGCTCATCGTCCTGGACGACGTCGGGTTCGGCCAGCTCGGCTGCTACGGCTCCGACGTCGACACGCCGGTGATCGACGGGCTCGCCGCGGAGGGCGTCCGCTTCGCGAACTTCCACACCACCGCGCTGTGCTCCCCCACCCGCTCCTGCCTCCTCACCGGTCGCAACCACCACCGCAACGGTCTCGGCCGGATCACCGACCTCGCCATGGGCTACCCGGGCTACGACGGGACGATCCCGCAGGAGAACGGCTTCCTGTCCGAGATCCTCCGCGAGGCCGGTTACGCCACCTACGCCGTCGGCAAGTGGCACCTGACCCCCGAGGAGGAGACCCACGCCGCCGCGCCCCGCCACTCGTGGCCGCTCGGCCGCGGCTTCGACCGCTGGTACGGCTTCCACGGCGGCGAGACCCACCAGTTCGTCCCGGCGCTCCAGCACGACAACCACCCGGTGGCGCCGCCGGCGTCGATCGAGGACGGCTACCACCTCAGCGCCGACCTCGCCGACCGGGCGATCGGCGTCCTGGCGGACCTCCGCTCGGTCGATCCGGACCGGCCGTTCCTCGTGTACCTCGCGACCGGGGCGTGCCACTCGCCGCACCACGCGCCGGCCGACTGGATCGAGCGGTACCGGGGCCGCTTCGACGCCGGCTGGGACGAGTGGCGGGCCCGGACGCTGCGCCGCCAGGTCGAGGCCGGGCTGCTGCCCGAGGGCACCGTGCTGCCCGAGCGACCGTCGTGGGTGCCGGGCTGGGACGACCTGTCCGACGACGAACGCCGCGTGGCGGCGCGCTTCATGGAGTGCTTCGCGGCCTTCCTCTCGTACACCGACCACCAGCTCGGCCGGGTCCTGGCGTTCCTCGACGAGACCGGGGACCGGGACGACACGGTCGTCGTGGTCGTGTCGGACAACGGAGCGAGCGCGGAGGGCGGCGCCACCGGCTCGCTCAACGACGTGCGCATCCGCAACGTCGACCCCACCCCGACGTCCGAGCTCGTCGAGCGCATCGACGAGCTCGGCGGACCCACCGTGCACAACAACTACCCGTGGGGCTGGACGATGGCGGGCAACACGCCGTTCCGGCGCTGGAAGCGCGAGGTGCACGAGGGCGGCGTCGCCGATCCGTGCATCGTCAGCTGGCGCGGCGGCGACGTCGAGCGCGGCGGCGTGCGCCGCCAGTTCGCCCACGCGATCGACGTGCTGCCGACGATCCTCGACCTGGTCGGCGTCGAGGCACCGTCGGAGCTGCGCCGGGTCCCGCAGTCGCGGATCGACGGCGTCAGCGTGGCCGACCTCCTCGGCCCGGGCGGATCGGACCGGCCGGAGCGCCACCGGACGCAGCACTTCGAGATGCTCGGCAGCCGGGCGATCTACCACGACGGGTGGAAGGCCGTGACGTTCAAGCCGATCGCCCCCCTCTACGACGACGGGCTCGACTGGAACGCGCCGTTCGCCGACGACCGCTGGGAGCTCTACGACGTGCGGGCCGACCCCACCGAGACCCGCGACCTCGCCGCCGCCGAACCGGCGCGCCTCGCCGAGATGGTCGACCTGTGGTGGCGCGAGGCCCGCGCCAACGACGTGCTGCCGCTCGACAACCGGGCGCTGCACACGATCCTGCGGCCGCGGCCCGACGGGCGACCCGACCAGCTCCGGGCCAGCTACTTCCCGGGATCGTCACCCGTGCCGGAGCGCGTCGCGATCGACACGAAGAACCGGGGCCACCGCATCGACGCGCACGTGACCATCGCCGACGACGTCGCCCCGCAGGGCGTGCTGCTCGCGCAGGGCTCGACGCTCGGCGGGTTCTCGTTCCAGGTCCTCGACGGCCGGCTCCGCTACGTCCACAACCTGTACGGCCGGACGCGCCTCACGGTGACCGCCGACCGGGCGCTCGCCCCTGGCGCCCACGTGCTGTCGTACTCGTACGATCCCCACGGCGACAGGCCCGGCGGCGTGGCCGTGCTCGAGGTCGACGGCGTGGAGGTCGGCAGGGCGTCGCTCGCCGAGGTCACGGTCGTCGCGTTCAACGGCACCGGGACCGGGCTCACGTGCGGCTACGAGATCGGCCCCGCGGTCGGCGAGGGCTACGAGGCCCCGTTCCCGTTCGACTCGACGCTGCACCGTGTCGACGTGGCACTGTCCGAGGTGCCGGCGGTGAACCCCCTGACCGAGCTCGAACGGATCCTGTTCGAGCAGTGACGCCGCCGCGGGGAGCCCGAGTTGGCCGAACGCACGACGATCACCCTCCGGGCCGGCGCCACGACGGCGACGATCGCGCCGGCGGCCGGCGGCCGGGTCGCGCAGCTCGACCTCGGCGACGGGTCGATCCTCCGCCCGAAGGAGCGGGCGACGTCCTGGCACGACTGGGGCTGCTACCCGCTCCTACCCTGGTCGAACCGGCTCCCCGGCGGCCTGCTCGAGCTGGACGACGGCGTGCACCGGCTGCCGGTGGACCACGAGGACGGCAGCGCGCTCCACGGCCTGGCGGCCCACGCCCCGTGGACCGTGGAGGGCGCGACGCCGTCGAGCGCCCAGCTCTCGCTGCGGGCGACCGCCGGCCCCTACGACGTCGTCGGCGACCTCACCCACTCGGTCCGACCCGGCTCCCTCCGGATCGACCTCGCGGTCCGGAACGTGGCGGACCGGCCGGTGCCCGTCGGCCTGGGCGTGCACCCGTGGTTCCACGCCGGACCGGTCCGGGTGCCGGCCGCCGCCCGGTGGCCCGGCGACCCCCTGCCGGTCGGCCCACCGGTCGACGTCGGTCCCGATGACGATCTCCGCTCGGCGCGCGTCCCACCGCCCATGGACCGCTGCTTCACGCGGCTGACCGGGACCACGGCCGACGTCCCGGGTGCCACGCTCCGGTGGGACGGGCCGGTCGAGGACGTCGTCGTCTACACGGGCGACGCAGGGTGGGTGGCCGTCGAGCCGGTCACGATGGCCAACGACGGGTTCGGCCTGGCCCGCCGGGGCGTGCCGGGCCACGGCACGCGGGTGCTGGCGCCGGGCGACCGCCTGTCGGCCACCTTCTGGCTGGAGCGACCCGTCGACCGACCGGCGGGCTGACCGGATGCGGGAGACTGGCGCTCCCATGGCCGTGCCGAACATCCTCACCGACACCACGCCCGCCCTCGACGACCGCGACGGATCGCTCGTGCACTCGGTCATCACCGACGCCTGGGGCCTCCACTTCGCGCAGGGAGGGGTCGTCATGGCGGCGGGCCTGCGAGCCATGGCGGCGGTGCTCGGCCGGGAGGACCTGGGTCTGGCGAGCGCCAGCGCCACGTTCTGCCGCCCGGTCGCCTGCGGCCCGGTCACGACCCACGTCGACGTGCTGCGGAGCGGTCGCCGGGGCGCCCAGGTCCTCGGCTCGCTCCGCGACGCCACCGCACCCGAGGGCGAGGTCAGCGTGGCGATGACCGCCGTGTTCACCGACCCGGCCATTCCCGGGCCGCAGCTGGCACCGGTGCCACGGCCACCCGAGCTCAGCGACGCGCCGACGACCGACGGCGAGTCGATCGGCAACGCCTTCCCGCTCGGGTTCCTGGACAACACGGCGTGGCACGTCGCCACCGGCTCGGCCGAGCCGGCCAGCAGCGCACCGATCCCCCGCCTCGCGCTGTGGTTCCGGTTCAACGACCCCCCGGCCCCGGCGGGCGTCGCATGGCACCCGGCCCTGCTGCCGATCCCCGGCGACGCGCTCGGGTCCGCGCTGGTCGTGGCGCTCGGCGGCGGCGACAGCCCCGTCGGCAGCGTGTCGCTCCAGATCGACATCCAGTTCCTGGCGCCGACGACCGGCACCTGGATCGGGATCGACTCGACGTGCACGCACGTCGGCAACGGGCTCGCGACCGGCGTGGTCCACCTCTGGAGCGAGGCCGGCGCCCACGTCGCCACCGCGACCCAGACCGCGATGCTCCGGGGGCTCGGCGCCTCGGGGACGAGGTCGACGAGCGACGACCGGCCATAGGGGTCGCGCCGGCTGATCCGGCTCAGGTCTCGCCGGCGACGACGACCCGGCGGTGGTCGGCCGGGTCGAGGTGCGGCGTCCCGACGGGCCAGGCCTGCGAGAGCAGGCCGCGACGGATCGCCGGGCCCGAACCCTGCAGCGCGGCGCACAGCGACGCGTAGCGGAGCCGGTCGACGTTCGACCAGCGGAAGTCGAAGCGCCGACGGACGATGTCGGGCATGCAGCCGAAGACCATGAGCCGCAGGACGTCGGAGGTCAGGTCGGCGACCACGCCGTCGAGCAGCGACAACGCGCCGGGCAGGCCGGGGGTGCGCGACGGGCCCGGGTTGGTCGACGGGTCGAGGACCCAGCTGACCGCCGGCGTGAGCTCCAGCTCGTGCGCGCAGATGTGCTCGAAGCGCTCCCGGAAGTCGTCGCGCGTCGCCGGCACGGCGCGGTCGCTGACGCCGTAGCGCCGGTACCAGGTGACGGTCTCCGCGTAGAGCTGCTCCTGCTGGGCGCGCGACGGGCGACCCGGGAAGTAGAGCTCCCACGCCCGGAAGAACTCCCACGTGAAGGTCGCGTGCGCCCACCAGAAGATCTCGGGATCGAGCGCGTGGTACCGGGCCCCGTGGTGGTCGGTGCCCTTGATCTCGGGGTGGAAGTCGCGGATCGTCCGGCCGTTGCGGTCGGCCTCGTCGCCCTCGGAGAAGATCGATCGCCAGATGTACGGGATGGACCGGAAGATGCGGTCGTAGGGGTCGTCGAAGAAGTTCGAGTGGTCGGTGACGCCCGCCCCGAGCCCCGGCAGCATCAGCTGCATGATCCCGGCCGCGGAGCCGGTCATGAGGCCTCGCGGGTCGCCGGCGATCATCCACAGGAGCGACCCGGGTCCGAGCGGTGCGCCCTGGGCGCGCGGGCGTGACTCGGTCGTCGTCACGTGGCGACCTCCCTCGGTGCGGTCGGGATGTCGATGCCGTCGAGCACGGCACGGACGTGGGTGCGGATCTGGTCGCGGGTGACGGTGGCGTCGGTCGTCGCGACCAGCACGGCGAAGCCGAACAGCGACGAGAGCACCGACCCGGCGGCGTCCTCGTCCAGCCCGAACGAGCACAGGACGCCGATCACGTGCCGGTCGTCGACGACCCTGCCGCGCCGGTGGAGCGCGAGGCGGATCTCCACGACGGCCAGGAACTCGGCGGCCCCCGGCCCGACCAGCTCCTCGAGGAAGCTCGTGCAGGCCTCGAGCAGGTCCCGGCCCTGCGCGATCGTCACCGCTCCCATGTCGGCCAGGCGACGATCGAAGTCGTCCATGTAGTGGGCGGTGGCGGCGACGAGGAGGTCGTCGACGGTCGGGAAGTGGTAGCTGACGCGCGCCAGCGGCACGCCGGCCCGTTCGGCCACGGCCCGGTACGTCAGGCCGCCGACGCCGGCGTCGACGATGACGGACGAGGCCGCCGCGAGGATTGCGCGGCGGCTCGCCTCGCCCCGCTCCCGACGTCCGTCGACCATCCGCTCCGACACAACCTGAACATCCTTCCAGGTTGTTTTCGGGATCGCCAGCGGCGTCGTGGGTGCCGGCGCGGCTCAGCCCTCGGCGATGGCGAGCCGGTAGCCGTAGTCGGCCTCCGACCGCTCGAGGAGGTGGCCGTGACGTCGATGCCACGTCCCGTCCTCGAGGTCCTTCGCCAGTGCGGCGGCGCCGCGGGCGACGACGTCGTCGGGCAGCAGCGCCAGGATCGACATGGACCGCTGCACGTCCGGATCCAGGTACGCCTCGGGTCGTCGCCAGTACGCCGCGGCGACGCCGTCGGAGCAGTCGGCCGGGATCCACATCGTCTCGACGTCGACGAGGCGCAGGTGCCGGCCGATCTCGTCCGGTGTCGGCGCACCCGTCTCCAGGTCCGCGGTGAGCACCTCGGGGAAGTAGTCGACGAGCCAGAAGGAGTGCGACACGAGGGGCTCGTAGACCACGAGCACCTGCCGTCCCGACACCCGGCGCAGCTCGGCGAGCCCCGCCGCCCGGTCCGTCCAGTGGTGGACGGTCAGGATCGCGAGCGCGGCGTCGAAGCGGCCGTCGGCGAACGGCAGGTCCTCCGCGACGCCCTGCACGACCGGGTTGCCGTTCCGCCGCTGGGCGATCATCGTCGACGACGGCTCCACCCCGACGACCTGCCGGTCGACCGGCTCGTAGTTGCCGGAACCGGCGCCGACGTTCAGCACCGTCCGGGCGTCACCGAGCGCCCTGGCGATCTGCGCCACCCACCGTGGCTCCGGGACCCGCTTGGTCGCGTACCCGACGCCGATCCGGTCGTAGGTGGGCTCGGCCATGGGCCGAGCGTAGGGGTCGGCCCCGGCCGGCGGCGGCGACGCCGGCGCGACGTCGGAGAGGTGCGGCGACCGACCGATGAGATCGGCCGGCCCGAGCCGTCGGCACTGGGACGAAGGAGGCGACCATGCCCGATGCACCGACCGACGACGGGACCATGGCGGCGATCCCGCCGGTCGTGGACGAGGCGACCTGGCGCGCCGCGCTCGACGACCTCCGGACCCGCGAGAAGGCGGCGACCCGCGAGCTCGACGCCATCGCCGCGCAGCGCCGCCGCCTGCCCATGGTGGCGCTGCCCGAGTACACCCTCGAGGGACCCGACGGCGAGGTCTCGCTGGCCGACGTCTTCGACGGCGCCCGCCAGCTGATCGTGTACCACCACATGTGGTCGCCCGGGGCGACGTGGCAGTGCGGCGGCTGCACCGGCTTCACGAGCCAGTTCACGCGGCTCGAGTTCCTCGAGCCGTACGACGCACGCTTCGTGATCGTCACCCAGGGGCCGATCGACGAGGCGCTCGCCTACAAGGCCCGCGTCGGCAACCGGATGGACTGGTACTCGACGGCGAACAGCCCCTTCGGCTCCGACATGGGCGCGCCGCCGGGCGGCGGCTTCCAGGTCAACGTGTTCCTGCGCGCCGGCGACACCGTGTACCGCACGTACAACACCCAGGGTCGCGGGACCGAGCAGCTCAGCCAATCCTTCCCGCTGATCGACCTGCTCCCCTACGGGCGTCAGGAGGAGTGGCAGGACTCGCCCGACGGCTGGCCGCAGTCGCCGACCTACTCCCGCTGGGCCCCGCCCGAGGCCTTCGCCCGGTACGCGGACGGCTGATCGCCCCCGCTCCGCCTAGGGGATCACCCCGTCGGCCATGAGGGCCGAGATCCGGTCCCAGTCGAGCCCGAGCTCCAGCAGCACCTCCTCGGTGTGCTGGCCGAGCTCGGGCTCGGACCCGACGACGCCGTCGGCCGCGCCGACGTCGGCCGGCGCCGCGATCGCGGTCCGTTCCCCCTCCATCGGCCGGAACACCCCGGCGGCCTGCAGGATGGGATCCGCCGCCACCTCGTCGAAGTCCTGAACGGGGTCCCACCACACGTCGTGCTCGTCGAAGACCGCGGCCCACTCGTCGAGCGACCGCGTCGCGAACTCCTCGTCGAGGATCGCGATCAGCTCGTCGCGGTGGGTGATGAGGCCGAGGAAGTCGCCGAACCGCTCGTCCCCGAGCAGGTCCTCGCGACCGACCGCCGCGGCCACGTTCGGCCAGTGCCGGGTCGCCTCGAGCCCCAGCAGGTAGAACCACCGCCCGTCGCCGGAGCGGTAGCACGCGAGCATCGGGTTGTAGAGCGCCCGCCGGAGCCCCGCCTGCGGGCGCTCGCCGTTGACGTGGGCGGCCAGGTCGGAGCTGATGACGTACGCGCCGGTGCGCACCAGCGACGTCTCGACGAGCCGCCCCCTGCCGGTGCGCTCACGGTCGAACAGCGCCGCGGTGATCGCCGCCACGAGGGCGAGGCCGGTCGTGTGGTCGCCCATCGCGGGCCGGGGCACCGGTGGCGCGACGTCCCGTCCGACGAGCGCTCCGGCGAGCCCGGCCCGGGCCCAGAACGCGCCCATGTCGTAGCCAGCCCGGCCCGCGGCCGGTCCGTCGGACCCGTAGCCGGTGAGCAGGCCGTAGACCAGGCGAGGGTTGCGGTCGAGGAGCGTGGCGTGGTCCATCCCGAGGCGCTGCAGCCCGCCGGGGCGGATGTTCGTGACGAACACATCGGCGCGGTCGACGAGCTGCAGCATGAGCTCGCGGCCCTGGTCGGTCGCGAGGTCGAGCGCCACGCTCCGCTTCCCACGGTTGTCCTGCGAGAAGTACGAGTTCTGCGTGTTGCCCCGCTGGGTGTCGCCGGTGAGGGGCTCGACCTTGATCACCTCGGCGCCCCACTCGCCGAGCACGGCTGCGGCCGACGGGGCGGCGAGCGCGACCGCGAGCTCGAGCACCCGGACGCCGTCGAGCGGACCTGCCATGGTCGCCACCCCCGTCACCCGACCGGCTGGTAGGTCCAGCCGGGCAGGAGCTCGAGGTCCGAGCAGAGCTTCGGGGCGAAGATCCACTTGCCGAGGAACCGGTCGGCGCCGGGGTCCGTCGCCAGCCAGGCCACGACCCGGCCGGTCGCCTCGGCCGGCTCGCTGCCGAAGCCGGCCGCGTACTCGTCGTCGGGCTTGGCGGCCCGACGGGCCTCGGTGACGACGTTGCCCGGGTCGACGTTGAACGCCCGGATGCCGGCCGACCGGTGCTCGGCGTTGATGCCCCCGGCCACCCGGCCGAAGGCGGCCTTCGAGCCGGAGTAGAGGATGCCCCAGCCGCCCTCCCCCGGCGGCGCCGGCGGGTCGTGGCGGGCCGAACCGGACACCATGTCGATGATCGTGCCCCGCCCCTGCGCCAGCATGTGCGGCAGCACGGCCTGGATGAGCAGGATCTGGTGGACGACGTTGCCGGTGAACATGTCGTGCATCGACCGCTCCGTCAGATCGGCGATGCGGTCCATCGTGCCGACGCCCTTGTGGATGGCGTTGTTGAACAGCACGTCGATGCGACCCCACCGCTCCACCACGGTCGCCGGGACCGCCAGCACGGCGTCGCGGTCGAGCAGGTCCATCGGCACGATGAGCGCCCGTCGACCTCGGTCCTCGATCTCCTCGGCCGTCCGTTCCAGGCTGCCGGGCACCGGCACGGACCGCTCCTCCCGGACGGTGTTCGACTCGGCGGTGCCGGTCCCCTCCCGCACGGTCCGGGCGCTGATGGCCACGTCGAAGCCCGCCTCGGCCAGGGCCAGCGCGCCGGCGCGGCCGATCCCCCTGCTGGCGCCGGTGACGATCGCGACGGGTGCGTCGGACATCGGACTCCTCCCGATCGGAGCGCTCGCGATCCCCCCTGGAGCGGAGCGACCCT
The DNA here is from genome assembly GCF_020715685.1 of Dermatobacter hominis. Lineage (GTDB taxonomy): Bacteria > Actinomycetota > Acidimicrobiia > Acidimicrobiales > Microtrichaceae > Dermatobacter > Dermatobacter hominis. Next base: position 3,627,988 of record NZ_CP085840.1, on the reverse strand, counting down.
TCGTCTACCAGCTGTCCTGCCGGCCTGCTCGGCGGCGCGATCTGCGCCCGGCTCGGGCCGGGGGTCAGCCGCCGAGGTGGCGGGCGAGGTTCACGAGCGACGACGTCAGCCCCTCCGCGTGGTCGACCGCCGAGATCCCGTCGGGCACGTCGGCGGCGACGATCTCGACCAGCGACCCGCCGACGGCCGGCGACACGGAGAAGGTCATCGTCATCGTGCCGGCGAACGCCGGGTCGTCGGACGGGAAGTCGACGGCCTGCACCACGCGCTCGCCCTCGACCAGCTCGACGAACCGGACGTCGACGACGTCGGAGTCGGCGGTCGCCTTGCCCGCCCCGGTCGAGGCGTCGAGGTAGGTGAGCACCAACCGGTAGGACCCGCCCGGTCGGGCGTCGAAGCGCTCGAACCGGCCGACCATCCCGGTCGGCGGCAGCCACTCGAGCAACGCCGCCTCGTCGACGAGGGCGGCGTAGACCACCGCCGCCGGCACGTGCACCAGCAGCGCGGCCCGATCGGTTCGCGGCATCGCGTGAGCATACGAGGAGGCCCGATCCAGGACCCGGCGCCGCCGCCCGACCGGGGGAGCAGCCGCAGGGACCGAGCCGGGCTCTGACCGCGACAGGACCGGGTAGGGGCTGCGGGTGCGCAGCGCATCGGCACCCTTCCGCTCACGGCTCTGGTTCATCCCGGTCCTGTGCGTGCTGGCCGGACTGGTGCTGTCCTCCGTCACCATCTGGGTCGATCGGCGGTTCGACTACGAGCTGGTGTCCCAGTCCCTGACGGGCGGCCCCGACGCCGCGCTGCAGATCCTGTCCACGATCGCCGCGTCGATGATCTCGCTCGCGGCCCTGGTGCTGACGATCACGATGGTGGTCGTCCAGCTGGCCATGGGGCAGTTCTCCCCGCGCATCGTGCAGGGGATCCTGCAGGACAAGCCGAGCCAGTTCGCGATCGGGCTCTTCGTCGCGACCTTCGTGCACGCCATGCTCACGCTGCGGGAGATCGGGTCCGGCGGGAGCGACGTGGTGCCGGGTCTGGCGATCGTCGTCAGCTACGTCCTCGTGCTCTTGAGCGTGGCGGTGCTCGTCCTCTACGTCGACCACACCGGTCGAGCGCTCCGGGTGTCGGCCTTGATCGAGCTGGTCGGCACTGACGTGCGCCGCCTGCTCGACACGACGTACCCGCCGAACGCCGACGGTCCGGAGGTGGACCGGCCCGGCGTGGTGCCGGCCGACCGGTCGGGCGTGATCTGCACCGTCGACGTCGAGCGCATCGTCGAGCTCGCCTCGAACGCCGACGCGAAGGTGACGATGCCGCCCGGCCTGGGGCAGTTCGTCCCGTCGGGGGCGCCGCTGTTCGAGGTCGACGGCGACGGGGTCGACACCGACGAGCTCCGCCGGGCGGTCCGCCTCGGCCTCGAGCGCACGCTCGAACAGGACGTCTCCTACGGCTTCCGCCTCCTGGTCGACATCGCGGAGCGGTCGGTGTCCGAGTCGCCCTTCCAGGACCCGACGACGGCGGTCCAGGCGATCGACCGCCTGCACGACGCCCTCCGCCAGCTCGCCACGAGGGAGATGCCCGACGGCGAGTTCCGGGACGGCGAGGGGGCCGTCCGGTTCGAGATGCCGACGATGGACTGGGACGCGTACGTCCGACTGGCGTTCGAGGAGATCATCCTGGCCGGCTCCGGCTCGCCCCAGGTCGAGCGACGCCTGGTCGCGGCCCTCGTCGACCTGAAGGTGATCGCGCCGCCGGCCCGCCAGGAGATCCTCGACCACACCCTCCAGCGGCTCCGCGATCGGGTGGGCGAGCGCGACGCCGAGGAACCCGACGTCGACCTGCGCCCCGACCCGCACGGGATCGGCCCGAACGCCGGTCGCAACGCGCCCGCCTGACCCCGTTCTGGTTGTCGTCCTGCCGGCCCTGGCCGGCAGGACGACAGCCAGAACGCAGGCCACGGGACCGGGCCCGCACGCGACGACGCCCGGGTATCCGCAGTGGTACCCGGGCGTCCTCGTGTGATGTAGCGCTGTTCAGATCGCACGAACGCCCTTCAGCGTTTCACGGCCCGACAGATCGGAGCGCGCCCGTCACCAGCGGTGCGGCTGGGACCGCAGCCGACGCAGCGTCGCGACGGCGATCACCGTCGCGACGAGGCCGACGAGCAGGAACCCCGGCGCGGTCAGGTGCTCGAGCTGCTCGATGCGCGCCGCGATCCGCCGCTCCTCGGCCGAGTGGTGCCCCGGGGGGCACGGTCCCAGCACCGGCACCTCGACCGGCGCGACGGTCGACGGGGGGCCGATCCCCGCACGGCCGCCGCCCGGCGGGATCGTCGGAGGTGCGGTGGGCGCGGACGGCGTCGTGACGATCGAGGTGCCCACCACGCAGCGCTCGGACCCGTCCCGGTCCGGGCGATCCGACATCCAGATCGACGGCCCCTGGCTGAGCAGCACGGAGGTCGCGGCGACGGTGAGCGCCCCGGCCACGATCGCGGCGGCGGAGCGGTGCCGGAGCACCTCGACGTGCGCCGTCGCCGGAAGGGCACGGCGCATCCGTGCGGCGGCGGCGAGCGCGCCGCGCCCGAGCAGGAGCGCTGCGGCCCAGACCACCGCCGCACCCACCCACGGAGGGACGAGGTCCGACGCGACGGCCATCGTCGCGAGCACGCCGACGACGACGGTGCCCACCGGGACGGCCCACACCGACCAGATCGCGACCTCCCTCGATCGGGTTCCCAGCCGGTCTGCGACCGTGAGGTCCCCGGCCCGGACCGCCGCGATGAGGTGCTCCACCCCGTCGACACGGCGCCCCGACAGCCGGGCGGCCTCCGCGAGCATCGCCAGGGCCGAGGCGTCGAGCGGATCGAGCCGCACGGCGCGCTCGAGCAGCTCGGTCGCGCGCCGCCGGTGGGCCCTCCGGGTGGCGCGGCTCGAGCTCGACTCCCCTGCCGACCGCAGGTATACGTGAGCAGCGGCCCGCAGCACCTCGGGATCGTCGCCCCGGCGTCCGAGGAGCTCCTCCGCCTCGCGCCGGGCCTCGGCGAGGGATCCCAGGGAGACCATCGTGAAGAGGATCCGGGGGCCGGCACGCTCGCCCTCGGGATCGACCTCGATCAGCTGCGCGAGCAGACGGCGCCGATCCTCGAACAGCGGGTTCGTCGGTCCTGCTCTGAGCCCGACGAAGAGCGCGTTCGAGAGCACGCTCGCCTCCTGCGGGGCTCTGCCGAGAGCGTCGATGATCGCCTCCGTGGCGCCCGCGTCGTCGCCGCACATCGACCGGGCCGCCGCCAGGAACGTCAGGCAGTGGACGTCGCCGGGTTCGCTCTCGAGCACCCGCCGGTACCGCCCTGCTGCGTCCGCCCACCGTCCGGCGTCGAAGAGGAGGTCGGCCTCGCTGGACGCAGCGCGCGGGAGGCGACCGGCGGGATCGTCGCTCACCAGCGACCCCTCGCCCGGAGGTAGGCGACGAGCGGCTCGAACATGGCCGGGTCGGAGGTGTAGCGGGCGGCCGAACGGGCGGTGCCGAGCCAGTCGATCGTCGAGGGTCGGACCTCGGCCAGCGCCGCGTCGACGTGCTCCTGGTCGACCGGCACGACGCGACCGGCGCGCCGGGACGCGGCCAGCGCCCCGCGCAGGGCCGTGGTGGTGAGGTGGGCGAGGTCGGCGCCGGAGTACAGGTCCGTCCGGTCCGCGACGGTCGACACCTCGAGCGTCGGCGCGAGCGGCTTGCCCTCCAGCCCCGCCGCCAGGATGGCGAACCGCGCCGCACGGTCGGGCGGGAGGACGCACACCGTGCGATCGAAGCGGCCCGGTCGACGCAGGGCCGGGTCGATGTCCCAGGGCTGGTTCGTGGCGCCGACGACGAACAGCCCGTCGTTGGCGGCCTCGACCCCGTCCAGCTCGGTGAGCAGCTGCGTCACCACGGTCCGGATGCCGGTGTTGGAGGTCTTCGATCGTCGGACGCCGAGCCCGTCGATCTCGTCCACGAAGACGACGCACGGCGTGCCGGTCGTCCGGACGTGGCCGCGTGCCGTCGCGAACAGCTCGTGGAGGTTCCTCTCCGAGTTGCCCAGCCAAATGTCGAGCACGTCGGACATGCCGATCGCGATGAACCCGGCACCGAACCGGCCGGCGAGCGCGCGGGCCAGGAACGTCTTGCCGCACCCGGGCGGCCCCCAGAGCAGCAGCCCGCCGCCCACCGAGAGCCCGAAGGCCTCGCGCAGCTCCGGCGACTCCATCGGGACGAGCACCGTCTCCTCCAGGTGCCGCTTGACGTCCTCGAGCCCGGCCACGTCGTCCAGCGTGACCGTGGGCCGCTCGACCTCGAAGGCACCGGGCGGCCCTCCATCGACGTGCACCCCGATCCGCTCGTCGGCCGGGGTGTCGACCAGCACGACGGGCGCCACCGGGGGCGACTCCTCCTCGGACCGCTCGAACTGCTCCTCACCGCCCTCGATCGACTCCCGCCGCCGTCGGTACACGGCAGCGAGGTCGTTCTGGCCGACGTCGTCCGCCGCGTTCGCCGCGTACGTGAGCGCATCGAGGTGGCCGGGGTCGGCCGCCAGGAGCGCCTGGCAGTGCTCGAGCGCCCGGCGCGCCCGTCCCGCCTGGAGGAGCTGTTCGACCAGGTGCAGGCGCAGCGTCACGTCGCCGCCCGCCTCGAGCGCACGCTCGAGCGCGTCGAACACGTTGTCGGACATGCGGCGCTCCCTCCTCGGTCACTGGGACGTCGAGGGCAACGTCGCGCCGTGCCGGACCGGCAGGCACCCCGAATCGTGCCAATCGGGGGCGGCGCCGACCCGGTCGATCGACGCCGTCGATGGCACGAACTGAGGATGCTCCGACCTGATGGCCTTCGTACCGTCGCTCCAGGACCGACGAGGAGCAGCGCCATGGGATGGGATCGAACCGGAGTGCGGCGCGCGTGTGCGCTGGCGGTCGTCGCCGTCGGCGCCGTCGGCGGGACGGCGTGCGGTTCGGACGAACCGACCGAGGCCGATCCCACCGCGACGACCGCGGCCACGGCCACGACGGAGACCACCATCCGCCGCACCACCAGCACCACGACGACCACCACGACGGCCACCACGGCGGTGCCGGCGGGGCCCCGGACGAAGCGAGCGCTCGCGCTCAACCCGGGGGACTGCGTCGTGAGCGTCCCGGACGGCGAGTTCGAGACCGTGCAGGTCGACGACTGCTCGCTCCCCCACGCCGCCGAGTTCGTCGGTCGGTCGCTCGCGCCGTCCGACCCGCAGACGGCCTGCACGAACCTGTTCGCCAACTACACCGGCACCCCGCTCGAGGGCAGCGGGTACGCCGTCTTCTGGATCGAGTCGGCGAGCGACGACCCCATGTCGTCCTCCCAGGTCGTCTGCCTCGCCGAACCGGCCGCCGGGGGCACCGCGACGGGCTCGCTCAAGAAGGCCGGATGACGCGTCGCCCGGCGCGGGTGATCGCCGCCGGGAGCGCCCTCCTCGTCGGCATCGTGCTCCCCGCCTGCGGGACGGACGACGGCGGTCGCACCGCCGGCCCGTCGACCACGGGTCCTCCGGCGGTGCCCGCTGGGATCTTCCGCGGATCGCTGCGCACCGGAGAGCCCATCACCGTGGCGATCGACGGCACCGGTCGCGTCCTGGTCGCCTGGCCGTCCCTGCGCTGCCGCGACGAGCCGCCCGACGAGGTGGTCGCCAACGAGGTCGATCCGGCCGATGCGGGCGGCGCGCTGCACGGCGCGTCGTTCGAGGCGACGGGCGCGGCGCGCCGGGAGCTGCCCGACGGCGACGCCCGGACCGTGGAGGCCGAGGTCGTCGGCGACGCGACCGGCACCGACGCGCTCGCCGGGACCGTGCAGGTCCGGCGCGCCGACCTGAACGGCCAGGCGGAGGCGCTCGGCGACGTCGGCGGCCCCGCCCGGTGCAGCAGCGGCGATCAGCCGTGGACCGCGGCGAGGGTGCCCGGCGGCGATCCCAGCTCGCTCTTCGCGTTCCGCGACGCCGCGGAGGGCGACCTGCGGTCGTTCGAGGCGATGGTGGCCGGGGGCGGCGACCCTGCCGTGATGCACCCGGTGCGGGGGACGTCGCTCGTCGAGAACATCTCGGAGCCCTGCATCACCCGCAGCACCGGGAGCGACCTCGGGTGGCGGTCGGGAGCCGATGGCGACGCTCCGCCCTTCCCCGCCGAGGGGGCGGAGGCGACGATCCGGGCGCTCGTCGCCCGAGGCGTCCCCCTGCCGGCGTGCCATCCGGCGAACGGCGGGTGAACGACGGCGACGGCCTCCGATCAGGCGCCCGCGCTGCGCTGCTGGAGCCGGGCCCTCGCTCCTTCGATGAGCTCGACCCACGAGTCGCCGCCGGGGATCCCCCCGTTCTTCGGGGCGAGCGACGCGAACCGCTCGCCCTCCGAGGTCCGGTAGCCGATCGTGAGGGCCTTGAACATGCCCTTCACCTCGACCTTGGTGATCGCGCCGAGCGGGATCACGAGGCTGCCGTCGTTGGCCAGCGCACCCTCGTCCAGGTGGCCGGTCGACGACGACATCGTCCCGACGATCGGACTGACGAACCCGCTCGCCAACGCCTTGCCGATGGTGAGGTCGTTCGAACCGGTCGACAGGAAGACCACCCGCTCGTCGGTCACGACCAGCCGGCCGAGCTTGGCCGAGAACACGGTCTGCTTCCGCTTCGGAGCGTCCCACTTCAGGAGCTTCTCGCAGTCGGCGAGCACCTCTTCGGCCATGGTCATCCCTCCTGGACCGTGATCCCACGTCGATCGGCACGGTACGGGCCCCACCCCGGGGCGTGGATCCCCGATCCGTGCCATCCGCGCCTCACGGGAGCGCCGCCGCGGACCAGAAGTCGGTCAGGGTCGCCGTGTCGGTCCCGATGAGGTGTCCGAGCAGCGCCGGTTCCGCCGAGTTGGTCCAGTAGATGTGGGCCGGGTAGCGGGTGTCCTCGCTCCGGGTGACGCTGTAGAAGGAGCCCTGCGGGACGCCGCCGCTGTTCCACTGGCCCGATTCGACGACGACGTCGCCCGGGTTCGCCTCGGCGATCGCGCCGAGCACGGCATCGGCCCCGCCGGCATCGGCGACCTCTCGGAACTCGGCCTGGATCTCGGGGGATCCCTCGCCCATCGACGTGCTCCAGCAGTCGTAGGAGGTGACGGCACCGTCCTCGAGCAGCATCGAGATGTTCGGCCAGCACCCGATGAACTCGTCCAGCCCGAACGTCGACCCGAACGCCTCCTCCGCGTCACGCAGGCTGGCGCCGCCCACGGCATCGATCAGCGTCCACTCGGCGGCGTCGTAGTCCGGGCTGATCACCTCGACGATGTAGCCGCTGCCCTCCTCGGTCGCGACCATCCGGTAGACGACGTCGCCGTCCTCGTCGCTGTCCTGGAAGGCGAGCAGCGTGCCGGCCGTCGTCGACGAGACGGCGTTGCCGTCCGAGATGTAGGGGTCGTCGGCGAAGACGGTGGCGTCGGACGGGATCGAGCGCCGGTACCGGTCGAGGTCGCGGTCGAGGTCGGTCGTCGACGCGTGCTTGCCGAACGCTGCCGAGACCTGCACGCCGGGCATCTCGATCGGCCCGGCGTCGCCGCACTTCGCCGTCGGCGGGCTCTCCGTGAACGTGCAGTCGTCCGAGGTCGTCAGACCGAAGTGCGCCTTCAGGAGCGCGAGGTCCTGACCGCCCGGATCGCCCCCTCCCCCACCGTCGCCGGTGTCGTCCCCGCCCGTCGACGACAGGACCGCGATGCCGATCCCCGCCCCGACGAGGACCACGAGGATGACCGCCACCAGGGCGAGCACCTTCCCCTTCCCGGTCGACCCCCCGCCGCCGCCGTCGCCCGAGCCCGCCGGCACCACCGGGCCCGTGGCGGGACCGAGCGGCGCTCCTGCCTCGGACGACGGGACCGGGCCGGCGGGCGCCACGGTGCCACCGGAGGCGACCACGTCGAGGACGGTGCCGTCGGGGCCGATGATCGGGATGCCCGCAGCCGGCGGCGCCACCCGGTGGTCGCCGCCGGGCTGGAGCGCCGGCGCGACGACCGCTGGCGCGACGACCGGTGGCGCGACCGGCGTGGGCGCGACGGGAGCGACGGGCGCGGTCGGGTCGGGATCGATCACCCAGGCCGGCGACGACCCGGTCCCCGCGCCGCCGACCACCTCGATCGGTGCGGATGCGGCCGTGAACTCGGCCGTCTCCGCGGGCACCGGGTCCGCTCCCTCCGGTACCGGCTCCGGGAGCGGGTCGGCCTCGGTGGCCGCGGCCGGCACGGCCCCGCGGGCGACGACGCCCTTGGGGTCGTCGGCGGACCTGACGGTGACCCGGTCGAACCGGTCGGCGACCATGCGGGCGACGATCGGCATGCGCGACGCGTCACCGCACAGCAGGACCTCGGTGAGCTGGTCCGGCTCGATGTCGGCCGAGCGCACCGTCCGCTCGAACTCGTCGACGCTGCGGGCGAGCGGGGCCTCGATCAGCGACTCGAGCTCCTCACGGGTCACGAGCAGCGAGTGGCCGGTGCCCGGCACCGCGATCGAGCAGCTCGACGACTCGGAGAGGTCCTCCTTCAGGGCCCGGAGGTCACGCCACCAGGTGCGGGCGAGACCTCGCTCGGCCGCGGTCGCGGGCGTGTCGATCGCCTGCCCGGCGGCGGGATCGAGGTCCATCACCTGCGCGATGAGGTGTCGGTGCAGCGCGGCGTCGATCGACTCGCCGCCGAACGGGTCGATGCCGCCCGGCCGACCCGCCATCGACCACGAGCCGTCCTCTCCGCAGGACAGGACCACGGCGTCGAACGTGCCGCCACCGAGGTCGTAGATCGCGACGTGGGACCCCCTGCCACCGGATGCGGCGTCGTGGCCCGCCGCCACCGGCTCGGGCACCAGGGTCACCGCGCCGGGCTCGATGCCGATCTCGGCGGCGGCGTCGAGCAGGACCTGCCGGGCCGGCGAGCCCCAGCGCGCCGGGTGCGTCAGCACCACGTGGTCGGGCGGCGTGCCGCCGGCCTGGCTGGTCGCCTCGGCCACCACGGTCGCCAGGACCTTCGCGACGAGCTCCGTGACGCTGACGCTGTCGCCGCCGACGACGAGCTCCTCGTCCCGGCCGACGTGCCGCTTCGGCGTACGGACGTACCGGCCCGGATCGGCCCCGCCCCGGTTGACGGCGGCGGTCGCGGCGAGCAGCCCTCGATCCGGGTCGACGAAGACCCCCGACGGCATGCGGGTCGTCGACGAGAAGCGGACCAGCGCCACATCCGCGCCGCGGACGATCGCCGCCGCCGTGGTGGTGGTGCCGAAGTCGATCGCCAGCGCCCACCCGGATCCGTCCGTGCTCGGTCCCGTCGTCATCGTCGGTCACCCATCTCGTCGCTCCTTGGTCCACATCGCCACGACTCCCGCCGTGGTCGTCACCCCGTAGGTCTTCCGCAACGCGTCCAGGCGCCGCTGCGCGGTCCGCAGGCTCATGTGGGCCTTCCGGGCGGCCCCACCGACCGACTCGCCGTCGACCAGCGCCGCCAGGAGCCGGTCGGTGTCGCTCGGTCCGTCGGCGTCGCCCGCCGCCGAGAGGACCCGACCGCCCACTCGCTGGACGTCGGCGAGCAGCGTGTCGAGGTCATCGACCGGGACCTCGGCCAGGAGCGCGGCGCCGCCGCCCCGCAGGACCGCCATGGCGGCCGTCACCGGGTCCGCGGTGCACACCAACGTGCCCCTCAGGTGCCATGGCTCGTCCGGGCAGGACGATTCGACCACGGACCAGCCGGACGCCTCCGCGGCGTGCCGCCAGGACCCCACGTCGGGATCGCGCACCAGCAGCGGCCCCTCCTGGGGCGACGGGAACGTCATCGGAGACGGGCGACCGCGCCCGCACGGGTCGACACGCCGAGCTTCGACTTGGCGCTCTTGATGTGGGACTCCGTGGTCGAGTCGGCGATGCCCAGGCGCCGGGAGATCATCGGCGTGGTGCATCCGGCGGCGACGAGCTCGAGGATCTGCCGTTCACGGCCCGTGAGGACCCCGTCGCCCCGGACGGACTGGGCGCCGGCCCGAGCCGCCCACCGGAGGAGCCCGGCCTCGGTCGCGATCTCGGCGGCCCGCTCCTTGGCACCGGCAGCCCCCGAGTGGAGCAGGCACCGCACCACCCCTCGGACGGCGACGTCACGCCACTGGTCCGCGACCTCGACCACCGCCCGTTCGTCGCCGGCCGCGAGCGCCGCCGCCTCGGCCTCGAGGAGCGGGAACGCTGCGAGGCCGACCGCGGGGACGCCCCAACGGGCTGAGGCGGTCACCGCCACGGGGCCCGAGAGCAGCGACGTCACGGGATCGGCAGGCGGGACGCCGGCGATCGCCGACGAGACGGTGGCCCGCTCCAGGTCGTCCACGGCGAGCGACGCCTCCGCCGAGATCGCGGCCCACAGCTCCGAGGGGCTCGGCGAGCGCTCGTCGACCGCCCCGATCGGATCGCGGTCGACGGTGCCGAGGTGGAGCAGCGCACGCGCTCGGTCCCGCGCCTGCGCCGACAGGAGCCCCCCGAGGAGGCGCGTGACCTCGTCGATGGCATCGGCGTCGCCGCAGAGCAGGTAGCGACACCACGCCGATTCGATCTGCGCCACGGACCCCCAGTTGGAGAAGCCGTCGTCGTGCGCGAGCTGGGCGACCGTCGTGGCCATCCGGACGGCAGCGTCGCCATCGCCGGAGCGGAGCAGCGACCGGGCGGCCTGCAGGCCGACGTGGAACCGCTCCGGCGGCTCGAGCGCCGTGAGGTCGATCCCGTCGGGGGATGCCAGGAGACCGCCGGAGCCCAGCGCACACGCGACGGACGCCGCAGCCTCCTCGGGCGTGCCGGTGCACGACGTGAGGACCTGCTCCTGCGGGACGGCGCCGGCACCGGACCACGCGGCCTCGACGAGCAGGCGTCGCCACACCGAGGTCCCGGGTCGCGCCGCGGCGAGCCCGGCTCCGACCGCCTCGCGCGCCGGTGCGACGGCTCCGGCGAAGCGGTGCACCCGCGCCGTCAGCAGCGCCTGCGCGGGTTCGGCGAGATCGAGCCTCGGGACCCACCTGGTGGCCGACGCCAGGTCGCCGGCGAGCAGCAGGGCGCCCACGGCGTCGACGATCGTCGCCGGCTCCGGTTCCACGGTGGCCGCGAAGTCGAGGTGGGCCGCCCGCTCCTCGACGGTCGTCGAGCGCCCGGCCGCGTCGATCGCGAGCGCAGCCGCCTCGCTCGGACGGCCGGCGGCGGCGAGGTGCCGGGCGGCCTCCGCACGATCGGGGAGGCGCTCGGCGAGGAGCTCGTGGACCCGACGTCGCTCCTGGAGCGGCACCCGCTCGAGGGCGGCTCGGGCCAACGCCGAGACGGCCACCAACCGGCCCGCCCCGTCGATCGACGCGGCGCCGCAGGCCACGAGTCCGTCCACCCCGGGGCCGAGCAGCTCCGGCGCGGCTGGTCGCGCCAGCACCGCGGCGACGACGAGGGCGGTCCGCACCGCGACGTCCATCGACTGCAGGACCGAACCCGAGCGCTCGTCGTGCCGACGGAGCGCGGCGGCCACGAGCCACGCCGGGATGCCCGCCGACGAGCGGATCACCTCGTCGACCTCCGACTCGGACATCGCCGGAGCGAGACCGACGACGAGCTCGCGGGCGTCGGCCCCGTCGAGCGGCGCGACGTCGACGGGGCGCGGAGCGAGCACGCCCCAGCGGTCCAGGGCGGCGGCCACGGCGTCGCTGTTCGGGTGGCCGGACGTCGCCGTCATGACGATGGTCGTGCGAGCGGCCAGTCGACCGAGCACGGCGATCGTCGCAGGGTGCGCGAGGTGGACGTCCTCGGCCACGAGCACCCGGGAACCGAGGAGCTGCGCCGCCCAGGCCGCCACCTCGTCCTGCTCGACCGCGGGCGCCGATGCCCCGAGCGCGGACTCGAGGACGAGGTAGGGGCGGAACGAGAGGGAGGCGAGCGCGTGGCCGACCGCCGGCCGGCTGCGCTCGGTCGCCGCGGCGGCGATCGACGACCGACCGATGCCCGGCGGCCCCCACAGCACCACCGAGGCGCCCACCTGCAGCGCCTCCTCGACGGCGGCCAGCTCGCGTGTGCGACCGATCACCCGGGTGGCCACTTGATCCCCTCACCCGCCGCGGGTCGGCAGCACGACGTCGGCCGCGCCGACCCCCCCGACGATGTCCCGCTCCACATGTGGGGGCGCGCACCTCGCGCGTCCGGTCCTGTCGACCACACCGTCAGGTCCTCCCAGCTCAGCGGCCGGACGGTACGACGGGCCGCTGAACGCCCGCTGAACGGATGGCGGCCCGGCGGCGCCGGACCGGTTGGCACGATGTGGGGACGCCCGCCCGCCCTGCCCGTTCTTACGCTCGACGAGACCCGATCGGGTCCAGGAGAGAAGGAGCGGCAGATGAGCGATCTCGATGCCTACAGCGACCCGGACATGGACGGCACCGCCGAGGCGGACTGCGATGCAGGAGCAGCGGACGGCTGCTGCGAACCGACGACCGCACCGATGGCGGTGAGCGACTTCGACACCGACGGTGACGGGCTCGTCGACCAGTCGGCGATCGACACGACCGGCGACGGCGTCGCCGACACGTGGAACATCGACACGAACCGCGACATGGTCGCCGACCAGATCGCGGTCGACACGGACGGCGACGGTCGGGCCGACGTGTGGAACCTCGATGCGAACCAGGACGGCATCGCCGAATCGACCCAGCAGGACCTCGACCGCGACGGCGTACCCGACCCGACCGGCGCCTGGTCCGCCCCTGCGCCGGCGAGCGACCCGTTCGCACCGGCACCCGGGACGGCCCCGGCGCCCGACGACGGCGGCGGCTTCTCGAGCGGTGACGACACGCTCGACTCGATCCTCGAGCGGGCCGAGCGCACGACCGACCCCGAGGAGAAGCAGCGCCTCCTCGACTTCGCCGAGACCTACTCGCAGACCAAGGCCGACATGGCCCGGGTCTGGACCATCTGATCACCGCTGGACGACAGGAGCGACGACGTGGACACGAACCTCGATACGAACGGTGACGGCATCGCCGACCAGGTGGCCGTCGACCAGGATTGCGACGGCTCGACCGACCTGTGGCGGATCGACTCGAACGCCGACGGGATCGCCGACGAGTACGCGATGGACGCCAACCGTGACGGCGCCGCCGACACCTGGGCGCTGGACAAGAACCAGGACGGCATCACCGACGGTGCGGCCGCCGACACCGACCTCGACGGGACCATCGACCGGATCGCGTACGACGCGAACCAGGACGGCCTCGTCGAGTCGGGGCAGCTCGACCAGGACCTCGACGGCGTGTACGACACCGTCGTGGTGGACGCGAACCAGGACGGCGTCGCCGATGCCGGGTCGTGGTCGACCCTCCCCGGCCAGTCGGGGACGTCCCCGACGCCGACGCCGGGCGTCGTGTTCCACGACCCGTACAACCCCACGGCGCCACCGTCGTCGTCCGCCGTCGTGTTCGAGAACCCGTACAGCCCGAGCGACGACGTCGACCGGGACTACGACTTCGACGGCCGGCCGGACAGCAGCGACCCGTTCCCGTACGAGGACCAGCGGGCCGATCGCGACTTCGACGGACGGCCGGACGTCTACGACCGGGATCCGAACGCGGACGACATCCACGACCGGGACTTCGACGGTCGGGCCGACGGCTACGACCGGGACCCGAACGCGGACGACATCCACGACCGGGACTTCGACGGTCGGGCCGACGGCTACGACCGGGACCCGTACGCCGACCAGCTGAACGACAGCGACGTCGACGGCCGCTCCGACGGGTACGACGCCGACCGCTTCGACCCGGACGAGCGCTGAGCTCGGCTTCCGCGACCACAGCGGTGCACGGTGGCGCCGGCTCCGGCCGGCGCCACCGGCGCGTCCGGGGGGCGCCGCGGCCTCAGCCCAGGAGGTCCAGGTCGATGAAGTCGGGATCGGGGTCGATCACGGGCACCGCCCACGCGCTGACCGTCGGCTCGAGCCCGACGCCGGACCCGTCCCACCCCTCGAGGGCCGGGCCGGCCGCGGCACCGGCATCGTCGTCGACCGGCACGAGCGCCGCGAGCACGAGGTGGGTGGTCTCCTCGAACGACGACCCGCCGGCGTCGACGGCGGAGCGGAGCTCGCCGCCGTCGGACCACCCGTCGTCCGGTGCGGCCGTCGTGGGGTCGTCGCCGTCCGGGACCTCGCCGGACGGTCCCGGCACCGACGCGAGCGCTCCGTCGTCGCGCCCATCCGGCTCGAGCGCAGACTCCGGCACGCCCTCGGAGCCGTCGTCACCCCACGCCGGGTCGTCGACCGCGAGCGGGGCATCCGCCAGGTGCGGGTCGGGACCCTCGGGCACGAACGCGGACGAGTCGAACGGATCGGGATCGCCGTCGTCCGGGTTCAGCGGATCGCGGAGGGGATCTGCCGAGTCGGCGGCGGTGACGAAGTCCGGCTGGTGCGGCAGGTGGTCGCCCGTCTCGTCAGACATCGATCCCCTCCTGCACCAGCCGGTCCAGGTAGTTGTCGCACGTGCGCAGCAGCGCGTCGACCCCGTCGACCCGGGCCTGCGCCTCCTGGACGGCCGACTGCCGTTCCGCTGCGTCCCGCTGCACCTGCGCGTTCAGCGCGGCGATCGAGGACCGCAGCTCCGACTGGCGGCTGCGGATCCACTCGCGGACGGCGCGCAGCGCCAGCGTCTTGGAGCTCGCGATCCGCTGCTCGACCACCGTCTGGAGGTCGACCTTGGCCTCGGCCAGCCGCGTCTGGAGCCACTGGTTCCGCTCGTTCTGCTTCGACTGGCGTCGGGCGAACATGACGGCCGTCGCGGCCGCAGCGACCCCGAGGCCCAGTCCCGGCACGAACGACAGGCCCGCCGTCGTGACGGCGCCGAACGCACCGCCGAGCCCGGTGAAGTTGGCGATCATGAAGCCGCTCGACACCGTCATGATCAGCGGCATCGTCTGCGCCGGCTGCAACCGGCCCTCCGCGACGAGGTCCCGACCCTCCCGCAGGCGCACCACCTCGTCGGAGCCCAACGCCTTCTCCATCGCGGCGGCGAACGCGGGGCTCTCGATCGCGTCCCCGATGATGTCGCGGATCTGGCGGTCGGTCCCCTCGACGATCCGGGCGCTCGCAGCGCCCGCCTCCGTCGACAGGCGACCGTTCACCGTCGACGTGAGCTCCTCGGCGCTCACGTCCTTGCGCTTCACCAACGGCTCGCCGAGCGCCTGGATCTCGCGCATCACGCGGTCGAGGTGGTTGATCTCTGCTCCCCGCAGGGTGTTGAGGCTGAGCTCGAGGTCGGTCCGCCACGTGTCCTCGATCGAGGCGAGCCGATCGAGCTCGTGCTGCTCCGACTGGAGCTGCCGGCGGGCGTCGTCGGAGGGGTCGTCGAGCATCCGCACGCGCTCGGTCGCCCGCTCGAGCAGGAGCTCACCGTTCAGGCGGATCTGCTTGACCGTGTTGGCGGCAACCAGCTCGTCCAGGTGACCGGCCACCGCGCCGACCAGGTGGTCCGCCACCGCGTCGATCCCCGACCGCTCGCGTAGCGTCCGGCGCGCCTCGACCGGGAGCGACGGATCGACGGACCGCTCGGCGAGCGGAGCGGCGACCGGGAACCACGGTGCATCGGCGAACGCCGGCGCGCGCTCGGCGATCCTGGCGAGGTCGTCCGCCAGCACGTCGCGCCACCCCGGGTTCTGGTCGACCTTCGTGAGGACGAACGCCACGCGGGCGATCGCACCCGTGGCCTGGGCGAGGAACTCGAGCTCGGGCTCCGACAGCGGTCGGGAGCCGTCGGCGCAGAAGAGCAGCGAGGTGGCGCCCGTGAGCGCCGCGAGGGTGGCGCGGTCGTGGCTGCCGTCGAACCCGCCGACCCCCGGCGTGTCGATCAGCGTCACGCGCTCGAGGATCGGCGCGTCCACGGTGACCTCGACGGGGCGGGGCACCTTCGGCGCTCGGGGGTTGGCCGCGAGCCCCTCGACGGAGGTCCAGGCCGCGAGCTCGTCGATCGGGACGATCTCGGCGTCATCCCGGCCCTCGGGGAACACGGCGGCGCCCGGGGCGCCGTGTCGGATCGCGATGTAGGTCGCAGTGGCGATCGCGTAGTCGACCGGCGAGAGCCCGGGGTGCTGGACCAGCGCGTTCACGAGCGACGACTTGCCGTTCTTCGGCTCGCCGACGACCACGACCGCGGCCACCGCGCTCGCGACCGGGCCCGGCACCTCGGCGAGCGTGACCCCGAGGCCCTCGGCGAGCTCGGCCGCGCTCTGCTGCAGCTTCCCGACGTTGGCCTTGAGGTTGTCGATGTTGCGCGCGTCGGCGCTCCGGCCGGTCACCCGCCGCTCCTCGTCGGACCGGTGGGACCGGTCGGTTCGTGGTGGAAGACGATGACCTCGGGGAGGCGAACCGTGCCGCCGAGCTCGTCGGCGTAGCCGAGCCGTTCGGTGGCCGCCACCGTGCCATGACGACCCGGGTCCGCGGTCAGCTCCCGATCGACGGCCCGGTGCACCTCAGGATCGAACGGTCCGCCGGTCGGGTCGACCGCCGTCCACCCGGCCGCGTCGAGCGCCGCACCGATCCGGTCGGAGATCGCGCGGTTGTCGGTCCGGTCCCGGACGTCGGCGAGGGCGTCGGCCAGCACCGCGGTCCGGCGCCGGGCATCGGCGACCGCCGCGTCCGCTGCCGCCGGCGACGACCCGGCGTGGTCCGGGGTGCCCGACGGCGCCGGGCCTGCGGTGAGCAGGCGGACGACGTAGCCGACGGCGAGGCCGACGAGGAGTGCGAGGAGCAGTCCGACCCCCACGACCGGGACGGCGACGCCGTCGGACGCATCGACCGCCCGATCGTCGGTCCCGGTGGCGGGCACCTCCGGCACGGTCGTCGTCGGCGTCCGCTCGGCCCCCGGCTCGGTCGTGGCCGGCCGCTGCGGTTGCGCGCTCGGACCGGGCTCACCGGCCGGCACCACCGGTGTGGGCGGCGTGGGTTCGAGGGACGGAGCTCGCACGTCGATCACCGCACCCCTCGGCGCCGGAGCATCAGCGTCCGTCCGACCGTCCGGGCCACCCGCTCCCCCACCGGATCGCCGCAGAGCACCTCGACCTCCCGCCACTGGTCGATGGCCGCGTCGATGTCGGGCACCGATGCCGGCTCGACCAACGTGGCGACGGCGCGGTCGACGACCTCCGGCTGGAGGCGGGCCCGACCCGACCTGAGGTCGTCGAGCGCCGTGGTCTCGTCGAGCACGTGGAGCTCCGGCCGGACGCGGAGCTGCTCGACCACGTCGCGGAGCGGTGCGGCGTCGGGCTCGCCGTACGCGATCGCGTCGGCGCTCGCGAGCATGCGGGCGGCTCGCAGGACGTCGGCGCGCTCCGTGAGCTCGACAAGCGCCCGGTCGAGCTCGGCTCGGCCGGACATCGCGTCCAACGCGTCCGCGAGCTGGGCCGCGCCACGGGCGCCGTCGGCCGCGAACCCGACCGCTCGAGCGGCGCCGGTGTGGCCGAGCACGTCCTGCAGGCGCTGGCGAGCCGCCCGGTCGACGGGGGCGTCGAGGTCCACGAACAGGGACGCATCGGCGAGCAGCAGCTCACGGGTGGTGGTGTCGACCGCCGAGATGGCCACGACCGCGCGGGCGTCGTCCTCGGAGAGGCGGCCGCACGAGACCGCCTCGGCCACGAGCGTCCACAACGGCAGGACGGTGCGGACGGAGCCCTGCAGGCGGTCGGCCAGGCGGCCGGCCAGGTCCTCCGCTGCCGCCCGATCGCCGCCGGCGACGAGGTCGGCCTTGCCCAGGACCCCGATCGCGCCGTCGGAGCGACCCCCGGAGGCGGAGCCGAACGAGGCGAGATCGGTCGCCTCGTCGGTCCGACCGGTGTGGGTCAGCAGGTACAGGACGGCATCGGCGCGCCCGACCGCCGCCGTGCTGACGTCATCGATGCCGAGGTACCGCTCGGTGCGGTCGCCCGCCCCGGACGCCGAAGAGACCCCCGGCGTGTCGACGATCTCGACCGCGCGCAGCCGCCGGTTGGCGAGGTGCACCTCGATGTGGTCGACCTCGGCCACGGGCATGCCGAGCGTCGCAGGGATGCGGCCGTCGTCGTCGAGCCGTCGCACCGAGGTCGTCCCGTCCCGACCGTGGACGACCACGTGCTCGGCCCGTCCGAACCGGAAACGGGCCACGATCTCGGTGCACTCGCCGGCGTCGGTCGGTGCGACCCGCCGGCCGACGACGGCGTTGACCAGGGTCGACTTGCCGGCCGACACCCGGCCGGCGACCGCGACGGTCGGCGGTTCGGCGGCGCGGGCGCACACCTGGTCGAGCCGCTCGACGGACGCGGGAGCGAGGGCCGGGCGCACGGACGCCAGGCCCTCGGCCACCACGGAGGACGCCGAGGTCGTCACCGCTTCGAGGCGACCGCCGAGAAGATCCTGGACGCCGCCAGGACCACCGGCACGATCACCCAGCCGAGCGGGTTGGAGAACGCGTCGCCGAAGGGGCTCCCGCCGTCGTCATCGGCGTCCGCCGAGGCGGCGAACGGGTCGACGCCCGCGTCGGCCGTCGACCCGGCGCCGACCTGCGCCACATCGGGGACCTCCTGGTCCATCGGCTCCCCGTACGGGTCGGCGACGTCGCCGTCGACCGTCGGGTCCGGCTGGTCCGACACGACGAGGGTCCGGTCGGACACCGTCTCGCCGGACTCGTCGACGCTCGGGGAGCTCCAGGCCTCGTCGAGGGCGTCGAGCGGCACCTCGAGCTGGTGGCCGTCGGGATGGCCCGAGTCGGACAGGACGGCCACGCACCGCTCGGTGTCGATCGCCACGATCCGCACGGCGTGGTCGACCCCGTCGGTCTCGTCCGCGTAGCCGGGCCAGTAGTCGCCCGAATCGACCGCCATCACGACGGACCGGCCCTCGTCGAGGTAGCCGGCGAGATCGTCCCAGGTCTGGTCGTGCAGCGTCTCGGAGGGCACGCCCAGGTCGGTGAGCACCTGCGCCAGCCCGTCGATCGTCATGCCGTCGTCGCTGAGCAACCCGAGCTCGGCGGCGTACACCGAGACATCGACCTCGTTGGGGAGCGCGGCGCCGGTGAAGTCCTCGATGATCTGCGTGGCCGCCGACGGGGCGCACGTGTAGCCGGTCGACTGCTGGAACCAGAAGTCGGCGTCGGACACGTCGCCCACGACGTCGTCCGATCCGCCGGAGCCGGCCTCCCACTCGAGGTACGCGTCGGTGGACGTGACCTCGTCGGTGGTCGTGTACAGGTCGGGGTCGGTCTGGATCGGCACCTGCGAGATCACGTCGTCGTCGACCGCGTCGTCGGTCCCGGCGGAGCCGTCGTCGACGGGTGCGTCCACGGGGGCGTCCTCCTGCACCCCGACACCGAACCCGTCGAGGAAGTCGGCGAGGCCGTCGCCGCTCATCTCGACCACCGCGCCGGTGGGGTCGACGAACGCCGCCTCGACGATCGAGCCGTCGGCGTCGTGGACGAGGGTCACCGACGAGCCGTCGGCCGCCACCTCCTGCATCGAGTACCCGCCGGTCGCGGCGTCGATGTGGACCGCCGCGTCGGCCACGCCGTCGGCGTCCAGGTCGGCGATCACCGTGTCGGCGACACCGTCGCCATCCGTGTCCACGACGCCCACGGCGTCCAGGTCTGCGATCTGGTCCTCGAACGACATCTGTGGTCCCCTTCCGGTCGGACGAGTGCTGCGTCCTGCACCGTACGAGCGGCCATGACCACCTGGAATCCTCGGATCGTGCCATGTCGGTGCGCCCGTCACTGCCGCCCGGATGGCACGGATCGGGGATGCGACGGGGAGCGGGCTCATGCGTACCGTCGACCGATCGCCGTGAAGAAGGGAGCTGGCGATGTCGCAGCACGTCGTGGTCCGACCGACCATCGGCCTCTACCTCCGACGGGTGTTCAACTCGAACGACGGCAAGCTCCTGCTGTTCGCCGCCGTCCTCGTCCCGGCCATCGGCTTCGGCGTGTCGCCGGCCCTTGGCGTGGGCCTCACCGTGCTCGTCCTCGCCGGCGCCGCCTTCGCGCTGCTCATGACGAAGGCGTCGGCCGAGCCGGGGACGCTCGTCGTGTCCGGACCCTTCCGCCGGCGTTCGTTCCGCGTCGAGGACGTGACCGCCGTGCACCTGCAGCCGATCAGCTACGTGTTCTTCCCCGGCGGCACGCCGATCGCGTCGTCCTACCGGATGTACGTCACCGCGTCCGACGGCGGGAAGCCCGTCGAGGCCCCGGTGTTCGCGACGGAGCGCCATCGGCAGGAGGACGTGCAGGCCATCGTCGGGCGTCTGCTCGCCGCTGCGCAGTCCAGCCCTGCGTGACGGCAGGGCAGCCCCTGACGGGCCGGCCCGCACACCGCCAGGCTCCGATGGCGCGTTCGATCACCCGGTCCACGTGACCGACCGCTGCGGGCCTCGGCGCGGTCCCGCCCCGGAACCCGCACCGGACGGCCTCGTGGGACCGTCGACCTCGACCGAGCGCAGGACGTCGAGGAACGTCCGGATGTGCTCCCCGGCCACGGTGGCCGGTGCGGTCCCCGTCGCCGTGTACCCGCGACCCTCCCTCGTGGCGTACGCCTGCACCTGCGCCACCCGTACGCCGTCCGGGGGCGTCCACTCGAACTGCCGCAGGTACCCGTCCATCCCGAAGACCCCCGTCTCGTCGACGCGGTGCTCCACGTAGCCGGGGAACTCGCGGCGCAGCAGCTCGCCCTGGGTGGCGGCGTACTGCGCCGTCGTGATCGTCGGATCGAGCGGTTCGGACGAGACGATGACGTTCGCCTGCCCGGAGGGGGCGAGCAGGGTGATCGACTCCTTCACGAACCACCCTGCGGGGACGGTGACGCCGATCGTGCCCTGGTACCGCTGCTCCGACATGGCGCTCCGATCCGATCGACGACCGCGTGCGACGGTACGGAGCGAGGGCGCGGGGACACCTCCCCGGATCGTGCCATCGTGCGGCACGCGGTCCGACGTCAGGACAGCGGCGCGGGCGCCTGGTCCGACCCGGTCGCCGCCAGGAGCCGCTCGAGGTTCTCGAGCGCGGGGAAGAGGCTCGCCGCCATCACCTCGAACGCGTCCGCGACCGCGGGGTCGTCGAGGTGCGCCGAGGCGCCCCGGGCCGGGTTGAGCCGGCACGCCTCGGTCCACGCCGCGAGCGCGGGGACCGTGGATCGGGCGCCGAGGCCACGCATGCCGGCGTCGGCGAAGGCCAGCAGGTCATCGACGTGACCCGTGAACACGACGGGTGGGCACAGCTGGTTCTTCAGGTCGTCGTCGCCGTCGACCAGCGCCTCGACGGCGCCGACCGTCGCCGCTCCCCACGGCACGAAGCCGAGCGTCACGTACTCGAGCGTGAGGTGCCCGGGGGCGAAGAGCGGCCGTGGCGTGGTGGGCCGCACCCCTGCGGCGGTGCAGTCGACGTAGACGTGCCCGGGAGGCGTGGGGAGCTCGCCGTCGTCGAACGTGATCCGATCCGCCGCGACCTGCCGGACTCGGCCCCGACGCACGACGTCGTCGATCGAGCGCAGCGCCGCGACCTCGGCCACGCTCGTGGTCGCACCCCGGAAGGCGGTCGGCTCCACGGCGGGATCGATGCGGAGGAACACCTCCGACGCCTCGAGCCGGTGCGCGAAGTCCCGGGCGTCCTCGGCCTCGGCGGCCGCGGCGATCCACCGGGCCTGGAGCTGCATGAACGATCCCACCAGCTCGCCCGGTTGGGTGTAGGCGCGGTTGAAGTACCAGCCGTCACGGGATCGCACCCATCGGATCCGGTCGGGGTCGACCCCCATGTCGAGCAGCCACCCGCAGGTGTCCATCGCCGTCTTCCCGCCACCGATGACGGTGTAGCCCGACGGCGGGACCCCGGGCAGGACGAGGTCGTTGGGCGGCACGACCGTCGCGCCGGCGTCGATGGCGAAGCCGGGCGTGTGCGTCTTCGGGATGGACGACTCGGTGTAGGTGGCGTCGACGAGCCGGCGCCGCACGTGCACGGTCCGCTCGTCACCGGTCACCAGCGACCGCAGCGTGTGCGTCCCGTCGGCACCGGCGGTGTGCTCCACCAGGCCGGCGAACCGCACGCGCCCCGTCGGCAGCAGCACCTGCTCGAGGACGGCGTCGTAGTAGCCGACGATCTCGGCGGCCGTCGCTCGCTCGTAGAAGCCGGCGTTGGGTCCGGATCGGTCGATGCGATCCTCGCCGAGCCGTCGCGAGGTGACGCCGTAGGTCGCCGAGGGCTGGTGGAGCCGGACGAACGGGTAGGCGTCGAGCCAGTGGCCGCCGGGCCGGTGGCGGCGGTCGACGAGCAGCACGTCGCAGTCGTCGCGCTCGGCGACCAGCGCGTCGACGAACGCCATGCCCGACGCGCCGGCGCCGACGACCAGGTAGTCGACCTCGACATCAGCCATGCGGACCCCCTTCCCGGACTTCGCGCCACGACGGTAGTGCCCCGCCGTCGCGCGATCACCGGAGGCGGCGCGCGGCCGGCCCGGCCGCGCGCGCGGCGCGCCGCTCGTGGCGTCAGCGGAGGTCGAACAGCAGGTGCTGGCTGAGGTCGCCGGTCAGGTCGACGAACATCTCCCGGGTGCGGAAGCACCAGTCGCCGTCGACGCGGTGGAACGTGTCGTGGTAGCGGCCCGCGATGATCGCCTGCAGCGGCAGGACCTCGGTCTGCTGGAGCACGGTGAAGTAGGACCGGGCGGACGGCGTGCCCGACGCGTCCAGCTCGACCGCGACGTTGGTGGTGACGTGCTTCGTCCGTGGTGTGCCGTCCTCGTAGAGGCGGGTCGACCCCTCGTACAGCGCGAGCACCTGCTCCGAGCCCTCCAACGAGGCGCCCGGGGCGGGGATCAGCCGCCCGTGGCGGAACAGCTCGGCGACGCCGGGCAGGTCGCCGGCGTCGATCCGCTCGGCGTACGCGTAGACCAGGTTCTCGATCGCGCGGGCGTCGGCGGGCTGGAGGTCGGGCACGGCCATGCGGCGGGATGGTAGTGATGCGCCGTGGCATCGGACCCGGGGGACGTGTTCGACGAGGACCGGCTGCTCGCCTCGGCGCGGCGGATCGCCGGGTCGGACGACCTGGGCGAGGAGCCGTTCCTGGACCCGTTGCGAGCCCTGCTCGACTCGCTGCGGTCGGCGTCGCTGAACGACATGGGTCGGATGATCTGGCGAGGGACGCTCCTCAAGAGCCTCTCGCAGCGGGCCCGCGCCGAGCGGTGGTGGCACGAGCACCCCGAGATCCTCGAGGAGCCGATCCGCGCACCGATCGTCGTGGTCGGCATGATGCGGTCCGGCACGACGCTGCTCCAGCGTGCGCTGGCGAGCGACCCGCGACTGACCTGCGCCTACGGATGGGAGGTCGGGGAGCCGGCACCGCGTCCGGGTTGGGACCCGACGGCGCCCGATCCCCGCGTGGCCGACGCCGAGGACCGCGAGGAGCAGGTGCGGACCTTCGCGCCGGAGCTGTTCGCGATCCACCCCACCTACGTGCACGAGGCCGAGGAGGAGATCGTGTTCCTCGGTGACGCGTTCCTCTCGCACATCCCCGAGGCCTCGTGCGACGTCCCGGCCTACCGGTCGTGGGTGGACGAGCAGGACTTCGCGCCGGCGTACCGGTGGCTGCGGCTGATGCTCCAGCTGCTGCAGTGGCAGAAGCGCCGACGGGGCGAACCGCTGCGGCCGTTCGTGCTCAAGACGCCCTCGCACCTCGGCTACCTCGACGTCCTCCTGGCCGAGTTCCCCGACGCCCACATCGTCCACTCCCACCGGGACCCGGTGGACGTGATCACCTCCGGAGCGTCGCTCAACGCGACGCTGTGGCGCATGCACTGCGACGACGTCGACCCTGACGAGGTCGGCCGGCAGTGGCTCGAGCGGATGGGCTGGTCCTGCGACCGTGCGCTCGCGGCCCGGGCCCGGATCCCTGCCGAGCGCATCACCGACGTCCGCTTCTCCGATGCGGTCGCCGATCCACCCGCGACCGTCGAGCGCATCCTCGCAGCGGTCGACCTGCCGGCGACCGACGCGTCACGGGAGGCGCTCGGGGCCTGGCTCGACCACGACCGCCGCCGCGAGGCGCTGCCCGTGCACCGCTACCAGCCGGCGGACTTCGGCCTCTCGCCCGAGGGCATCCGGAAGCGCTTCGCCGACTACAGCGACGCCTTCCTGCAACCGACGAGCTGACCACCGGCCGCGCGAAGCTGCCCGGATGCCACCGCAGCCCCACGCGCACGACGGCCACCCGGTCGCCACCCCCGAGCAGCACGAGCACGAGCTCGCGGCTCTGGCCATCTGGGAGCACCCCGTCGTCGCCGAGGCACGGGAGGTCCTGCGGGACGAGTGGCTCGAGGTCCAACGACCGTCGCCGGTGATGCGCGACTGCTTCGACTGGGCGTTCGAGGAGGTCATGTTCTCCGCGGCCATCTGGTCGTCGAACCAGGACCCCCTCCACCCCAAGGTCACCTGCATCACGCGCCTCGAGCACCCCGTCGAGGGCCGCCGCATCCCCGGCACCCGCTGGGGCATCGACAACCCCGACTCGATCTACCGGGTCATCCCGATCTCCGGCGACGAGCGCTACGAGATCCGGGGCCGGGTCGGCGAGCACCGGATGACCGAGAACTACTTCACGCTGTGGGACGACTCGATGGGCACCGAGGCGCTGCTCGACGGCCACGACCTCGTGACCGCGTCCGACGGATCGTTCGTGGTGACCGTCGACGGCGATCCGGCGGACGGGCGACCGAACCACGTGCAGTCGACGCCGAAGGCGCACGAGTTCTACATCCGGGACGTCATGCTCGACTGGTCGTCGGACGATCCGAACTGGCTCGAGATCGAACGGCTGGGCCCGCCGCCGTCGAGGGGACCGCTCGACGAGGACGAGCAGGCGGAGCGCACCGCCCGGTACATGCGGAAGTTCGCCGAGTTCAGCCAGGGCCTGGCGAAGGGCATGACGATGGGAAAGCCCAACCGGTTCCACCTCGCCTACTCGGCCGACCAGGGGGGCGCGCTCCGCAACCAGGTCTACGTCGGCGGGCACTTCCGGCTCGAGGACGACGAGGCGTTCGTGATCGACGTGGACGACGGCGGCGCCGCCTACTTCACCGTGCCCGTCTCCAACGTCTGGGGCACCACGATGTCGATCGCCGACCGGACCGGCAGCCTGAACAAGGCGCAGTCCGAGCCGAACGCCGACGGCACCTGGACCTACGTCCTGTCGGGCACCGACCCGGGCGTGCACAACTGGATCGATCCCGGCGGGCTCTCCGAGGGGATCCTGACGTTGCGGATGGCTGAGTTCCCCGACAAGCGCCCGAACGAGGGGCTGTCGGCGTCGGGTCGGGTCGTCGCGCTGGCGGACCTCGAGTCCGCGCTCCCGGCCGGCACCCGCGAGGTCGGCGCCGACGAGCGCGCTGCGCAGCTGGCCGAGCGCGCCGCCGCCTACGCACGGCGCCTGCCGGAGGTGCTGCGATGAGCCGCTGGCTGATCACCGGCTGCTCCACCGGCATCGGCCGCGCCATCGCCGTCGCCGCGCTCGACGCGGGCCACTCCGTCGTGGTGACCGCCCGGCGGCCGGAGGCGGTGCAGGACCTCGTCGACGCGCACCCCGACCGGGCCGTCGCCGTCGCGCTCGACGTCACCGACCGCGGCCAGATCGAACGAGCGGTCGCGCTGGCGGTCGACACGTTCGGCGGGCTCGACGTCCTCGTCAACAACGCCGGGTACGGCTACCTGTCGGCCGTCGAGGAGGGCGACGACGCCGAGGTCCGCGCCCTGTTCGACACCAACTTCTTCGGCGTGGTCGACGTGATCAAGGCGGTGCTGCCGACCATGCGGGCGCAGGGCAGCGGCCGCATCGTGAACGTCAGCTCGATGACCGGGATCGTCACCAACCCGCCCAACACCTACTACTCCGCGACCAAGCACGCCGTGGAGGCGCTCACCGAGGGCCTGTCGAAGGAGGTGGGGCCGCTCGGCATCAAGGTCAGCGCGATCGAGCCGGGTGCGTTCCAGACCGACTACCTCACCCGGTCGATGCACGTCGCCGACAGCGACGAGGCCTACGGCCACGTGACCGAGCGCAAGGAGCTGATGCAGGCCTTCGCCGAGCACCTGCCGGGCGATCCGGCCAAGCTCGCCGGCGCGGTGCTGCAGCTCACCGAGCTCGACGATCCGCCGCTGCGGCTGCTGCTCGGCAACGACGTCCTGCACGCCTACCGGGAGAAGGCGGCCGCCTGGTCCGCGAGCGTCGACGAGTGGGAGCCCCTCACGACGTCGATGGACCTCGACCGGCCGGCATGACCGCCTTCGGTGCGGAGTCGACCGCCGAGGAGGTGCTCGACGGCGTCGACCTGACCGGCACGACGGTCCTCATCACCGGGACGTCGTCCGGTCTGGGGGTCGAGACCGCCCGGGTGCTCGACGAGCGCGGCGCCCGGGTCATCGGCGTGGTCCGGGACGTCGAGAAGGGCCGCCGCAGCCTGGACGAGGTCGGCGCCACGGGCGTCGAGCTGTACGAGGCCGATCTCGCGTCGCTCGCGTCGGTCCGCTCGTTCACCGACGCGTTCGTCGCCGATGGCGGCGGACCGATCGACGTGCTGATCGCCAACGCCGGGATCATGGCCTGTCCTCGCGGGGCGACCGCCGACGGCTTCGAGCTGCAGTTCGGGACCAACCACCTGGGCCACTTCGTGCTGGTCGGCCGGCTGCTCCCCCAGCTGCTCGCGGGCGCCCCGTCCCGGGTCGTCGTCCTGTCGTCGGCCGGCCACGACTGGAGCGACGTCAGCCTGGACGACCCCGGGTTCGAGCGCACCACCTACGACGAGTGGGTCGCGTACGGGAGGGCCAAGACCGCCAACGTGCTGTTCGCGGTCGAGCTCGACCGTCGCCTGCAGGCAAGCGGCGTCCGAGCCACGGCGCTGCACCCCGGCGGGATCATCACCGACCTCGGTCGCCACCTCACCGAGGCGTCGATGAACGCCCTGGTCGAGGGGCGCGGGGGTGCGGACGTGACGTTCAAGTCCGTCCCGCAGGGCGCGGCGACGACGGTCTGGGCCGGCTTCGTGGCCGATCCCGACGAGGTGGGTGGTCGCTACTGCCAGGACTGCGCGGTCGCGCCCGTGGTCGACCGGCCGGGCGACGCCGGTGTCATGAGGTACGCGCTCGACCCCGACACGGCCCGGGCGCTGTGGGACCTGTCGGAGGAGATGGTCGGCGAGTCGTTCCCGACCTGAGCGCCGACGTCGGCGGGCTACGGCAGCAGCTGGCCGAGCGGGCCGGTCCGCCACTGCTGGCGCAGGTCGCCGACGTGGCGGTACACGGCGAGCGCACCTTCCTCGGTGAGCTCGTGGCGGCTGAACCCGCCCGACTCGACGCCCGCCGTCGCCAGACCCGCCGCCCGGGCGGCCTGCACGTCCCAGATCGAGTCCCCCACCACGAGCGCACGCCCACGGTCGACGTCGCCCGCCGCCAGCGCCGCCTCGAAGATGTCGGGTGCCGGCTTCGAGGAGTCGGCGTCGTCGGAGCTGGTGGCGGCGTCGATCACGTCGGCGACCCCGAGCAGGTCGATCATCGCCTCGACGTGGTCGGCGGGCGACGAGCTCGCCAGCACGACCCGCACACCGGCGTCGTGCAGCGCGCCCACCAGCTCGCTCGCCCCGGGGAAGGCGGTGACCTCGGCCCTGAGCTGCTCGTAGTTGCTGCGCCACCGGTCCACCGCCGCATCGTCCGCCTCGCCCAGGAGCCGCTCGGTGAGCTGGTCGCCGCCCATCCCGACCAGACGGTGGATGACGTTCATCGCGACCTGGTGGCCGCCCTCGCGGAGCGCCCTCGACCAGGCCAGCGTGTGCAGGTAGTTGGAGTCCACGAGCGTGCCGTCGACGTCGAACAGGACGCCCGGTCCCCCGGTCATGCGGGCGGGTCGTCCTCTCGGTTCTCGGCGGCCTGGCGCTCCCCGGTCGGCCGGGTCGGGTTGCTCGGATCGGCGGCCACCTCGGCCGGATCGCGCCGGCTGGTCGGGCCGGTCGCCGCCTCGCCCTCCGTGTCCTCGTCGGGGTCGGGATCGGGGTGAGGCTCGGGCATCGGTCATCCTCGTCGGGGGTCGGGGCGTCCCTACCCAGGACGCGCCGAGCCGTGCGGCCCCGCACACGATCGACGCCGCCCGTCGAACGTGTGCGAGATCGGCCCGTCACGGGCGGCTCCCGCACACGATCGGCCAGAAGGGCGTCAGCCGCCGCGCCGGAGCAGCACGCGGCGCTCGGCGTGGGCGGCCACGATGTCGGCGACGACCTCGTCGGGGACGTCGCTCACCTCCTCGTCCAGGATCCGGAGGGTCTGCCACCCGGCTGCGGCGGCCCGTCGGTCGCGACGCCGGTCCCGGGCCATGTCCCGCTCGCGGGCGTGCCACGGCCGGCCGTCGACCTCGACGATGAGCTGGACGTCGGGCCACGCCCGGTCCACGAACCCCTCGACGGGCCCGCCGTCGGCGACGAGCAGCGACGGCAACGGGTACTCGCGCTCGGCCGGCGGCAGACCGGTGAGGGCGAGCAGCTCGTCCGCCGAGCGCTCCAACCGGCTCCGGGGCGTCGGGTCCGACGGTCGGCGCTCGTCGAGCAGCGTCGCCAGCGTGCCGATGCCGCGCCGGCCCCTGCGGTTGACCTGCCGGAGGACCCGGCCGATCCGACCGATCGATGTCCGTCGAGTGGTGATCGTCAGCTGGTCGAGGAGCCACTCCGTCCGCACCGGAGCGAACACCGACGTCACGTCGACGAGCGCACGCTCGATGGTGGTGGTGACCAGGCCGTCGACAATGCACAGGTGTGGCGGGACGAGGTCCCGGACCCGGTGGATCCGTACGCCGGGCAGGTCGGTGCGGGCGCCTGGTCCGGTCGAGATCGCGACCACGAACGGGACGCGGTCGACGCCGTGCAGGAACAGCGACGACTCGTGGCTGGGCACTCCCCCACCCACGGCCAGCACCGCGGCGTGCACGAGGCTGGGCCTGGGCACGCGACCGCCGCCCAGCCAGTACACGGACGGGTGGATGCGCTGGAGGACACCGGCGTGGTGGGCGGTGCGGACCTGCTTGCGCGAGATGCCGAGCGACACGGCCTGGTCGGCCGAGAAGGTCCCGGCCTGGTCCTTGGACAGCTCGACGAGCCGGGCGAGCGAGTCGGATCGCACCCGTGGACACGACCACGGTGCCGATCGGATGGGCAACGGGGACCGATCCCCGTTGCGGTCCGGGCCGTGCGGCGGGTACTGGAGCCCGAACGTGTGCGAGCAGCGCCCTCCACGGGCCGGCCCCGCACACGATCGACAAGAGCTGCGTCACGCCCATCGACGCCGCCCGTCGACTGAGGGGGCACTGCGCCGGGTACGGGCGCACCACCATGGCCGAGCTGTCGCCGCGATCGGACTGCCCGAAGCGGATGGTCTTCGGCCCCTGCGGCGGCGTGCGGTCCGGCGATCGCTGCGAGGTGGACGACCGCACGTGCCCGTTCGTCGGCCGACCGGCGCCGGCGTGGCCCGAGGCGCGCGCCGTGCCGACGCCGGCACCCCGGGACGGGTCGGCCCCCTGGCTGCTCACCGACGTCCGCCCCATCGCCCCCACGTTGGCGGCCGCCGGCGCCACCGCCGACCTCTACGCGGGGTGGACCGACACCGTCCTCCTCGGCGAGCACCACGAGGAGGTGGACCTGCCCAACGTCCTGATGGCCCAGATCGCGCTCGACCGAGGCCTCTCCCCCTGGGTGACACTCACGTGCCGTGACCGCAACCGCGTGGCGCTGGAGGCCGACCTCGTCGCGCTCCAGCAGCTCGGCGTCGCCGGGGTCCACTGCGTGACCGGCGACGCGCGGGCCCCGCACGTGCGGCCGGGCTCCGCGCCGGTGTTCGACCTCGACAGCCTGCGGCTCACCAGGATGGCGGCGGCGTTCGGGCTCCTCGTGTCGGTCGCGGAGACGCCGCAGGCCCCGCCGATCGCCGGCCGACCCGGCCGGGCCGCGGACAAGTTCCGGGCCGGCGCGACCTGGTGCATCGTCAACGCCGGCGTGACCGCGCCCGAGCTCGAGGAGTTCGTCCGCCTCGTGCGACGGCAGGTGCCGGACATGCGGTTCGTGGCCTGCGTCCCGGTCTTCACCGATGCCGAAGGAGCCGAACGGCTGCGGCGCCTGCCGGGCGTCCGGCTGGCCGACCGCGAGGTCGCGCACGTCCTCGCTGCGACCGACCCGGTCGAGGCCGGGGTCGAGGCCGCGGTCGCCGAGGCGCGGGCCTTCCTGGCGGTCGAGGGGGTCGAGGGTGTGAACCTTTCGGGACCGGCCTCGACGCACGGGGCCGCGGAGCGAGCGGCGGTCATGCGAGCGGTCACCGAGCGGCTCCGATGACCGCCGGGGTGGACGCGACCCACTCGGACGAGTTCGATCTCGTCGCCGCCTGGACCGCCGAGCTGGCCGCCGGGCGCGATGCCCAGACGATGCTCGCGGCGGCCTGCCGGGGCAGCGGGAGCCCCGCCGCGCTCGCCTGGCTCGGCGAGGCCCTGCACCTCGATGCCGACACCACGCTGCTCGACGTGGGGTCGGGTCTCGGCGGACCGCTCCAGTGGGCGGTGGAGCGCCACGGGGTCAGGCCCCTGGCCGCCGAGCCCATGCCACGGGCGGCACAGGGGGCGGCCCGGCTGTTCGACCACCCCGTGGTCGTCGCGCCCGGCGACGCGCTGCCGGTGAGCTCCGCGAGCGTCGACGCGGCGTGGATGCTCGGCGTGCTCGACACGGTGGAGGAGCCGGGGCGATGCCTGGTGGAAGCACGGCGGGTCCTGCGCCCGCACGGCCGGCTCGGGCTGCTCGCCTACGTGGCGGACGGACCCGTCGACCCGGAGGACGCGCCGGACGGCAACACCTTCCAGACGGCGGACGACCTCCGGGGTGCGCTCGCCGACGCCGGGTTCGTCGTGGTCGAGCGCATCGTGAGCGACCAGCTGCCACCGCCCCCGATGGACTGGCGCGTCCGGCAGGAGGCGATCGACCGGGAGCTCGAGGAGCGGCACGCCGCCGATCCCCGCTGGGCGCGGGCCCGGGACCAGGAGCACCGCTTCGGCCGGCTCCTCTCGTCCGGCGCGGTCCACCCCGAGCTCGTCCACGCGATGTGCATCTGAGCGGTCGGCGCGCCGACCGCTGCTCACTCCTCCTGGTCCGGCTGTCGTCGCCCACGCCCTGACCTCCGCTCGCTGGCCACCGCCTCGTTCCGTGGCCGGCCCGAGGGTAGCGACGCGCCTCGCGTGGAGCAGGGGACGCCTGCCCGCGCTCCCGACGCCAGATGGGTGGGCGCGGATCCACCGCCGCGTGCCGCGAGGAGTCCGACAGGGCCGTCGATACCCTCGAACCGTCAACCGAAGGGGCACCACATGTCGTCAACCGTCGACCGAGCCGCGGTGGCCGAACCGGCCGCCGGAGCACCACCGGCACCCGTGCGCGCGCTGCTGGCGCTCGCGCCGTTCGCGGGGATCATCTGCTTCGCCGTCGCCGAGATCATCTGGCTCGCGTCCGGCGGCGAGGGGAACTGGCAGCGGATCCTCGTCCTGAACGCCGTGACCTACCTGATCGGTGCGCAGGCGCTGGGCGCCGGGCTCGGGCACATGTTCTGGGGACCGCCGATCGCCCGGTCGATCGGCTGGCAGCCGAGCCCGTTCCAGTGGGAGGTCGGCGGGGCCAACCTCGGGATCGGCATCGCAGGGGTCATGGCGGGCTCGTTCGGCACCGACTACTGGCTGGCCGTGATCATCGCGGCCATGACGTTCCTCTGGGTCGCCGGCATCGGCCACATCCGGGAGATCGTGCGCGAGCGCAACTTCGCCATCAACAACGCCGGCCCGATCCTCTTCCTCGACTTCCTCGCCCCGGCGTTCTGCCTCGTCGTGTGGCTGCTCTGGGTCGGCTGACCTCGGACCGTCGAGCGTGACGGCGGTGGACCCGGGCGCCGGCCCCGGTCAGGTCGCCGGCTCGAGCACGAACAGCGGGATGGCCCGGTCCGTCGCGGCCTGGTAGGCGTCGTAGTCCGGCCACACGGCGCGCGCCCGGTCCCACCACTCGGCCTTCTCGTCGCCCTCGACCTCCCGGACGGTGTAATCCCCGAGATCGGCGCCGTCCTGCAGGCGCGCGACGGGGTTGGCCCGCATGTTGTGGACCCACTGCGGGTTCGTCGGTGCACCGCCTTGCGAGCCGATCACCGCGTACCGACCCCCACCGTCGGCCACGCGCACCAGCGGGGTCTTGCGGACCTTGCCGGAGCGGGCGCCGAGGGTCCACAGGACGATCCACTGGTCGCCGACGAGGTCGCTCGGCTCGGCGCCGTCAGTCCGCTCGTAGCGCTCGACCTCGAGCGCGATCGGCTCCCACGGGCTGGGCTCGTACTCGGCGTCGTCGAACGCTGACATGTGCACCTCCTGGGCGTGACCCGGCGGTTCCGGGCGGTGTTCGGCGGCAGCGGCTCGGCCGCGGGCCACCATCGGTCGCTGCAGCCTCGCGCTCCTCCGACCGCTCCGCCGTCGCCGGCGGCGCGCTCCTGGATCGAGACCAGATGCGAGGAGAACCTCAGTTCCCTCACATGTGTTACGTTCCGTTCACCAGGGTGCTCACAGGGGGATCCGGCGACCCGCCGGTCGGTGAGCGGCTGTGGAGGGGGAGAACGATGACCACGTCAGTCCACTCGTCGTCGCGCGCGCGCCGTGCCGGACCTGCCGGGGAGAGCCGTCGACGGCACCCCCGCGCGGTCACGACCCGGCGCCTGCTCGTGATCGCCATGTCGGTGTGCACCGTCGCCTGGGCGGCGGCCTGCGTCCCGCCGGTGGAGCAGCCACCCGCCGGAGGACCGGTGACGGTCACCGCGTCGTCGGTCACGATCGCCTACGGCGACGAGGTGCCGGCGACCACGCCGTCCTACACGGGGCTCCCCACCGGGCAGACCCAGACGACGGTCCCGGCGAGCTGCACCACCGACGCCACGCCGACGAGCCCTCCCGGCACGTACGCCACGGTGTGCACCGGTGCGGACCAGCCCGGCTCGACGATCACCTACGTCGACGGGACCGTCACCATCACGCCCGCGCCCGTCACCGTGACGGCGTCCTCCGCGTCGATGGATTTCGGCGGGGCGGTGCCGACGATCACGGCGTCCTACGACGGACTGAAGAACGGCGACGTCGCACCGGCGGTGCTGCCCGAGTGCTCCACGACGGCCACGTCGTCGAGCCCCGCGGGCACCTACCCGTCCTCGTGCGCCGGTGCCGACGACCCCAACTACTCGTTCACCTACGTGGACGGCGTGGTCGGCGTGGGCACCACGGTCGTCACCGTGACCGCCAGCTCGCCGTCGAGCACCTACGGCTCGGCCGCCCCGGCGATCACCGCGACCTACTCGGGTCTGACCGGGGGCGAGACGGAGCCCGCGACGCCGCCCACCTGTTCCACGACGGCCTCGTCGTCGAGCCCGGTCGGGACCTACCCGTCGTCGTGCTCCGGCGCGGCGGACCCGAGCCACACCTTCGTGTACGTGGACGGCACCGTGACCGTCGACCCGGCGGCCGCCGTCGTGACGGCGGCCTCGGCCACGGTCCACTTCAACAGCCCGGTCCCGGCGGTCACCCCGTCGTACTCGGGTCTGGTCAACGGCGACAGCGCTCCTGCGACACCGCCGACCTGCTCGACCACGGCGACCGACGTAAGCGAGGCCGGCACCTACCCGTCGACCTGCTCGGGCGCCGCTGACCCCAACTACACGTTCACGTACGTGGACGGCGTCTACACGATCACGACGGCCGACGTGCCGGTGACGGTCACCGCCCCGTCGGTCACGCTGACCTACGGCGACGACGTGCCCGCGCTGACGCCCACCTACAGCGGGTTCTTCGGCGGCCAGACCAGCCCGGACACCGAGGCGAACTGCACCACCGAGGCCACCTCGTCCAGCCCGGTCGGCACCTACGCCACCACCTGCTCGGGCGCCGACGACCCGAACTACACGTTCGACTACGTCGCCGGCACCGTCACGGTCACGCCCAAGGACGCCACGGTGACCGCCTCGTCCGAGTCGTTCGCCTACGGCGGCACGGTCCCCGAGATCGAGGCCGCGTACTCCGGCCTCGTGAACGGCGACACCGCCGCAGCGACCGAGCCGACGTGCTCCACGACCGCGACCTCGTCCAGCCCGGTGGGCACCTACCCGTCGACCTGCACGGGCGCCGCGGACCCGAACTACACGTTCAGCGAGGTCGACGGCACGGTCGAGGTTGCGAGGGCCGAGGCCGAGGTGACCGCCTCGTCGGCCGCCATGACCTACGGCGGCACGGTGCCGGCGATCACGGCCTCGTACACCGGCCTGGTCAACGGCGACACCGCACCCGCGGTCGCCCCGACCTGCTCGACGACGGCGACCTCGTCCAGCCCGGTCGACTCGTACGCGTCGACCTGCTCGGGCGCCGACGACCCGAACTACACGTTCAGCTACAGCGACGGTGAGGTCGAGGTCGACCCGGCGGCCGCGGTCGTGACCGCCTCGTCGTCGTCGGTCGTCTACGGCGGCTCGGCGACGGTCACCCCGTCGTACTCCGGCCTGGTCAACGGCGACACCGCGCCGGCGGACGCCCCGACCTGCTCGTCGACGGCGACGTCGGCGCCCGTCGGGACCTACCCGTCCTCGTGCGCCGGCGCCGACGACCCGAACTACACGTTCACCTACGTGGACGGCACCGTGACGGTCACGCCCGCCGCGGCCACGATCACCGCCTCGTCGGGCGGCATGACCGAGGGCGACGCCGTCCCCGAGATCACCCCGTCGTACTCCGGCCTGGTGAACGGCGACACCGCCGCCGCCACCCCGCCGACGTGCTCGACCACGGCCACCTCGGCCAGCGGGCCGGGCAACTACACCACGGCGTGCGCCGGCGCGGACGACCCGAACTACACGTTCACCTACGTGGGCGGTGCGTTCCGGGTCCACCCGACGGCACCGCTGCCGCTGACGGTGACGGCGACGTCCGCCGACCTCGAGCTCGGTGCCACGCCGCCGGCGATCACCCCGATCTACTCGGGTCTGATCCCCGGTGATACGGCACCGTCGACGCCGGCGACGTGCTCGACCACGGCCACGGCGTCGAGCCCGATCGGCCAGTACGCGACCACGTGCTCGGGTGCTGCGGATCCGGACTACGACATCACCTACGTGAGCGGCAACATCGCCGTGCACCCGTCCGACGGCTACGCCGAGTACGACCCCACCGCCCTCGGGACGACCATCACGGCCGCCTCGAACGGCGCCTCGGTCAGCGCCACCACCATCAACGTGGCCTCGACCGCCGGCTTCGGGACCTACCAGAACCTGACCATCGAGACGGTGGCGAACGGGGCGCAGGCGCTGTTCTGCAAGACCCCCAACGGCACCAGCTTCAGCACGTGCAGCTCGAACGGCGCCACGGGCACCATGGCCACGGGCGGCTGGGTGAGCAACGCCGCCATGAGCCGGTTCGACGTGTACACGGTGGCCGGCGGCAAGGCGAACCTCGCCGCCGGCTCGGTCACCATCCTGAGCGACGTGCCCGCCGCCCAGCGGGGCATGACGTCCCGGGTGACGGCCGACGCCAACAACGGCGTGATCACCTACGTGCAGTCGGCGGCGCCCACCGGCACCTTCGACCTCACCTACGGGATCTGCCGCAGCGGCACGACCACGTACTCGGCGTCGAGCCCGAACTGCTCGACCGGCGTGATCCACTACAACCCGGGCGTCACCTCCGACATCGGGGCCGACGTCACGGTGCTGTCGGTGACGAACCACACGTACCAGAAGATCGACACGGCGGTGACCGGGCCCAGCACGGTCAACCCGAACCAGGTCTTCAAGGTGCGGGTGGCCCCGGCGCCGGGGGCGGTCCCCCGCCTCCAGCCGTCGTCGCTCGGCGACGCGACCGTGAACAACTCGCAGCGGTTCAGCAACACGTACCCGATCCCGGCCGGCTTCACGGTGCAGAGCTTCCGACTCATCGGTGGTGACGCCACGTCGACGTCGGCGACCGCGGCGAACGCGGCCACGGCGACGCTGTGCACGACGTTCAACTCGGGCGCCTGCACGGCGAAGGCCGCGTCGGGCAACTACATCAACAACAGCCAGCCGTACATCGTGGTGGCACTCCCGAACGGCGCGTCGCTGCCGGGCGGGCGTCAGATCACGATGCCGACGCTCGAGGTGACCCTCAAGGCCACCGGTGCGTCGGGCACGATCGGCAACTTCAAGCTGACCGAGGTGCTCAACATCACGAGCGCCACCCTGATCGTGGGCACGACGGCCACGTTCGACGGCTACCCGACCAACCCGGTGAACCTGAACGCCACCCCGCCGGTCGGGACTCCGGCGATCCTCGGCACCGTGAAGATCAACTGACGCACCGACGACAGCACTGACGAGCCGGCCCGCCGTGACGACCACGGCGGGCCGGTGCGTCCGGGGCCGGTCCTGGCGCGCCGCCGTCGTCGGGGCGGCCGGCCGGACGCCCGTCGCGCGACACTGCGGTCATGGTGCGCTGGGGCGTGATCGGACCGGGCGGCATCGCCACGAGGTTCGGGAACGCGATGACTGCGGTCGACGACGGCGAGATCGTCGCGGTCTCGTCCCGATCGATCGACCGGGCCCGCGACTACGCCGACCGGTTCGGCGTTGCATCTGCGTACGAGGGCGTCGACGACCTCCTCGCCGACGATCGGGTCGACGTGGTGTACGTGGCGACTCCCCACTCGCGCCACGAGGCCGACTCCCTGGCCGCGCTGGCGGCGGGCAAGCCCGTCCTCTGCGAGAAGGCGTTCGCCCTCGACGCCGCGCAGGCCTCCCGGATGGTCGAGGCCGCTCGGGCCGCCGGACTGTTCCTCATGGAGGCGCTCTGGTCCCGCTTCCTCCCGGGCTACCGCCGGCTCCGGGAGCTGCTGGACGAGGGCGCCATCGGCGACCCCCTGCTGGTCGAGGCCGACTTCGGCTTCCAGAAGCCGTTCGACCCGGCGCACCGGCTGTTCGACCTCGCCCAGGGCGGCGGGGCGCTGCTCGACCTGGGGATCTACCCGGTGCAGCTCTGCACCTTCGTGCTCGGCCTGCCGGACCGGGTGGTCGCCGACGGGGTGGTCGGCCCGAGCGGCGCCGACGAGACGGTCGCAGCGCTCCTGCACCACCGCCACGACCGCCTGGGGGTCGTGAAGGCCTCGACGCAGGTGCCGATGGCGTGCACGGCGAGGATCGCCGGCACGCAGGGATGGGTGGACATCCCGGCGTTCATGCACCACCCCGACTCGCTGGCGGTGCACGGCGCCGCCGGCACCCACACCCTCGACACCGCCTACGACGGCGACGGACTGCGCTTCGAGATCGAGGAGGTCCACCGCTGTCTCGCCGCCGGAGCGCTCGAGAGCCCCGTGATGCCGCTCGACGAGTCGATCGCGCTGATGCGGATCCTCGACGACATCCGCGCGCAGATCGGCGTGGTGTACCCGGGGCTCTGACGGCGTCGGCCCGGTCGGCCGCCAACTCCCGGTGGGGACCGTGCGCAGACCTCCTACCGTGGGACCTCCGTGCCGCCCACGTCGAGAGGACGCCCATGGGACCGCTGCCGCTCCCCGAGCTCCCGCCCACCACGATCCTCCTCGTCGAGGTCGGCTCCACCGCGCACGGCACCGGCATCCCCGGCGGCGAGGACTACGACCAGCTCGGCGTCGTCGTCGAACCGCCGCAGCTCGTCCTCGGGCTCGACCCCGACGGCTTCCGCACCGTGATGCAGCGGACGCAACCGGAAGGTGCGCGTTCGGGCCCGGGAGACGTCGACCGCACGCTCTACTCGCTCCGCCGGTTCCTCCGCCTCGCGGCGAGCGGCAACCCGTCGATCCTCATGGCGCTGTGGGCCCCGATCGACATGGCGACCGACGAGGGCCGGGCGCTCCAGTCTCTCGGCGCGGCGTTCGTGGGACGCCACGTCATCCCCCGCTACCGCGGCTACATGCAGTCCCAGGCCGAGAAGCTCCTCGGCCTCCGAGGCGGCGGGCACGGCAAGCGGGGTGGCGGTCGGCGGGAGGAGCTCATCGAGGCGCACGGCTACGACACCAAGTACGCGATGCACTGCGCACGCCTCGGCTACCAGGGCATCGAGCTCGTGACGACCGGCGGCCTGCGCCTGCCGGTCCAGGGCGAGCCCGCCGACTGGCTCCGCGCCGTCCGTCGGGGCGACGTCCCGTTCGAGGAGTGGTGGCAGCGGGTCCTCGAGCTCGACCGGCAGCTCGAGGACCTCGAGTCCGACGTCCGCTACCGGGCGGGACCGGACCGCGAGCGCATCGACCGGTGGTCCATCGAGGTCCACCGAGCGATCTGGGAGCAGCTGCCGTCCTGACCGCGCCGTGCGCCTGTGCCGAGCGGCCACCCGGCGCCGGGGATCAGGCGGGGGCGTCGACCGGCGGGGTCGACGCCTCCTCCTCGGCGACCATCGCGTCGGCTCGGGCCGTCGCCGACGGCCGCAGCAGCCAGCCGACCAGGAACGAGGCGACCACCACCACGACCGCGGCGACCCAGAGCGTCGAGGTGAACGCGTCGACGAACGCGGTCCGGGCGACAAGGGCGAGGTGCTGGCCCTGCTCGCCGCCGGCGGCGGCTGCCGCTTGCAGCGCGTCCGCGAGCGAGCTCGAGGCGCGGGCCGGGAGGTCGCCGACCATCCCGTCCATCGAGGAGCGGAACTGCGACGCCACCAGGCTGCCGAGCACCGCGACGCCGAGCGCCCCGCCCAGCTCCCGGGTGGTGTCGTTGACCGCGGAGCCGACGCCTGCCTTGTGGAGGGGCAGCGACCGCATGATCGCCCCGGTCGACGGGGCGGTCGTGATGCCCATGCCCAGCGCCTGCACGACGACCGCGATCGCGAACCACCAGTAGCTCGCGGTGACGCTGCTCGTGATGGCCAGCAGCGCGATCCCCAACCCGGCGATCGTCAGGCCCGACGCGACGACCCACCGCTGGCCGAACCGCTCGACGAGCTTCGCCGACTGGGTGGCGGACAGGAGGTAGGCGAGCGCCCAGGGGAGGATCCGGACGCCGGCGGACAGGGCGTCGTAGCCGTGCACGAGCTGCAGGTACTGCGTGAAGAGGAAGTACGAGCCGAACATCGCGAAGAACACCAGGGAGATCGCCGTCGTCGCCGCAGTGAAGCGCGGGTTCCGGAAGTACCCGAGGTCCAGCATGGGCTCGGAGGCCCGCAGCTCCCACCACACGAAGGCGAGCAGCACCACTGCGGCGATCGCGAAGGTCACGAGGGTCTCGGTCGAGGTCCAGCCGTTCTCCGGTCCCTCGATGATCCCGTAGACCAGCGAGGCCAGGCCCGCGATCGACAGCACGGCGCCGAGCGGGTCGAGCGGCGCGTGGATCTTCTCCCGCGAGCGGGGGATCAGGAAGAAGCCGGCGACCAGTGCGACGACGACCACGACCACGTTGATGAGGAAGATGGAGCCCCACCAGAACGCCTCGAGCAGGGCGCCGCTCACGACGCCGCCCATGGCCACGCCCACGCCGGCGAAGCCGGCCCAGATCGCGATCGCCCGGGGCCGCTCGGCAGGCGGGAAGACGTGGGCGAGGATCGACAGCGTCGCGGGCATGACGAACGCAGCCCCGGCGCCCATGACCGCCCTCGACGCGACCACCGCACCGGCGGAGCTCGAGAGCGCGGCCACGAGCGACGCTGCGCCGAAGACGACCAGGCCGCCGTTCAGCGCGAGCCGTCGCCCGTACCGGTCGCCCAGAGATCCCGCCGTGAGCAGCAGGCCCGCGAACACGAGGGAGTACGCGTCGACGATCCACTGGAGGCCGCTCGACCCGGTGCGGAGGTCCTCGGCGAGGGTGGGCAACGCGACGTTCAGGCTGGCGTTGGCCATCACGATCATCACGAGGCTGATGCACAGCACCCCGAGCGTCCACCACCGGCGCTCGTAGTCCTTGGCGGTCGGACCCTGCTGGAGGTCGGCGTCCCGTTCGAGCTGCGTCTCGGTGGGGAGACCGCTCCGGAGCCGGCCCGAAACCTGTTCGGCGCTCATCGAGGGTTGAGAACGCCCTCAGGGGCCGGGGCATTCCGGCGCGCCGGTCAGCGCTGCGTCGTCACCTGCGGAGGGGGTGGCGGCTGGGCCGCGCCGGGCGGCGGCGGCGCCGGCGGAAATGCCGGCGGGCCGGGCTGTGCTGCCGGCGCTTCGGGCTGCGCCGCCGACGGGCTGGGCTGTGCCGCGGGCGGACCGTCCCCGGTCCACGCCGGCGGATCGGTCGAGGGGGCCACCGGTGCGGGGCGGGCGACCGCGGGGTCCTGGCCGAGGCGCTCGTCGCGGTGCTCGTCCAGCTCCTCGGCCCGCCGACGGTGCTCCGCCGCGGGCCCGATCGCCGGGTCGGCCGCCCGACGGGCGAGCTTCGTGTGCCACCGCTCGCCCAGCGTCGCCCCGAGGACCGAGCCGACCAGCATCGCCGCCACCGAGACGGCGAGCGCGGCGATCGCCACGCCCGTGATCTGGTCGGTCGTCGTCGGGATGCCGATGCTGCGCAGGTTGGACCGGAGCTCCTCGTCGTCGGCGAGCAGGGCGACGAGGCCGCTGACGACCGCGGCGAGCACGAGGCTGAGGACGAAGACGCAGACACCGTGGAGGACGGCGACGCGGCGGGCCATGCGGCCGGCGACGTAGCCGCCGAAGAGGTAGGCGACGAACAACGTGACGGCGGTGGCCAGCGCCGCCACCGCGCCGCTGCCGGTCCAGTCGTTGCTGCGGAACTCGGTGTCGACGTCGACCGCCGACAGGACGGCTCCGACGATCGAGGCGACGATGGCGAAGGTGCCGTACGCGGTGACCACCCCGGCGAGCACGCTCACGACCGACAGGCGGCCGAGGCCGGCCTCCTGAGCGATCTCGCGGTGCTGCAGCCCGGCCCGTGGTCGATCCATGCGCTCCCGCTACCCGGATCGGGACGATCCAGTCGAGCCGCTCCGGCCCTGACCTCGTCGCCGATCCTGGCCCTCGCTGATCGAAGGTGACACCTGTCGCCGCGCCGGGAGAGATGGGGTCGGCGGATCCGGGTAGTCAGCGCGAACCGCCGGCGAGAGACGCCGGCACCCCGACCTCCGATGGAGACCGACATGCCATCCACCGCCGACCTGCTCATCGAGCTCAACGGCCTGCTGCGACTCACCGCCATCGAGGCGGACATCGCCCGCAGCCGCTCCACCCAGGCTCGCGACGACGAGGTCCGCCAGGAACTGCTGCAGAACGCCCGGAACGCCGACGTGCGCCGGGTCGGCCTGCAGCAGGCGATCACCGAGCTCGGCGGCGTCCCCGACCTGCTCGGCGTCGCCCTCGACCGCGTGCTCACCGCGGCGCGCACGCAGGTCCTCGACCAGGCCATGCCGATCACCCAGGCGCTCATGGCCGACCTCGCCCTGGAGCACCAGCTCCGCGACCGCGCCGCCTTCGCCCGCGTCCTCGCAGACGCCCAGGACGAGCGCGCCGTCGTCCGGACGCTCGAGCACGTCGAAGCTGCCCACGTCGCCACCGTCGAGTGGATCGAGACCCGCCTCGGCGAGGTGGCGATGGGCGGTCCGTCCGCGCTCCAGCCGACCCCGCTGCAGGCGACCGCCGCCGTCGGGCAGCGCGTGGCCACGTTGCCGTCGCGTGCGGTGGTGGCCGGCATCAACCGCAGCATCGCGGTCGCCGACCGCATCACCGATCGGGTGGGTGAGCGCCTCGGCCGCACCCGGGACGTCGCGCAGCAGAGCATCGTCGCCGGACGGGACACCCTCCTGCGCAGCGCCGAGGAGCAGGCCGCCGAGCTCGACGACGACGGCGCGGTGACCGCGCTGCACCGCACTCGTGCCGACCTCGGTGTCCTCTCGGCCAAGGAGCTGCCGATCGCACGGTACGAGAACCTGACCGCCTCGAAGATCATCGCGGCGATCGCACGACTGGACGACGCGGAGGACGTGCGGGCGATCCGCAGCTTCGAGGCCGGTCACAAGGACCGCTCGAGCGTCATCCGTGCCGCGGACCAGCGGATCAGCGACCTCGCGCACGAGGCGATGTCATAGGCGGCTCGGCACGGGTCCCAGGGACCCGTGCGTCCGCTCTCGCCGGTGGCCGTCCCCGCGGGCCGGGCCGCCCGGCCGGCTCACGGGGACGGTCGCAGCAGGCCCAGGCGACGGGCCTCGGCCACCGCCTCGGTCCGGTTGCGCACGCCCAGGCGCCGGTAGATCTCCGACGTGTGGTGCATCACCGTCTTGGGGCGCAGGCCCAGCTCGGCCGCGATCTCCTTGTTGGTGCGGCCTGTCGCCATCAGCTCCGTGACCGAGACCTGTCGGGCCGTGAGCGGCGCGTCGGCCGGCGCGACGACCTCGGGACCGACCCGGACCTCGTCGCACAGCGCAGCGGCGAGCGAGGTGGCCTCCTCCCAGTCGAGCAGGCGGCCACGGGCGACGGCGGCGTCGAACGCCGCGTCGCCGACCACGGCTCGGGCCCGGTCGAGCGCGAACCCGTAGAGCTGCATCGTCTCGGGCGGGATGCCCCGCTCGAGGCCCGGCAGCACGTCGTGCAGGCCGCCGTGGAGCCGGGCCGCATCGTCGGCGCGGCCGGCCAGGGTC
Organism: Dermatobacter hominis; assembly: GCF_020715685.1. Lineage (GTDB taxonomy): Bacteria > Actinomycetota > Acidimicrobiia > Acidimicrobiales > Microtrichaceae > Dermatobacter > Dermatobacter hominis. The sequence continues at coordinate 3,585,301 of NZ_CP085840.1, read as the reverse complement.
GCGACGAGCACCGTGGCCACGAGGGCCAGTTCCTCGATGTACCAGAGCCCGTGCCGCCGTCCGACGTCGAGCGCGAGGTGGAGGTGCTCCGCGGCGATCGAGAGCTCCCCTGCGAACGCGCCGCGGACGGCGGCTCCGACCTGCAGCATCCCCTCGGCGTGCGGGTCGCCCACCCGTCGGGCCAGCACCACCAGCTCCTCCTCGGTCATCGGGGCGGGGACCGCCGACGCCTCGACCCCACCGGTCCCCAGGAGGATGTGGGAGAGGCGCAGCAACTGCGCGGTGTCACCTTCGAGGAGGGCGAGGTCGCGGCCCTCCACGGCCAGCTCGCGGGCCCGCCGCGTGTCGCCCGCCATCACCGTCGCCGCCGCGGCCAGGCCGAGGAACTGGCACTCCCACCACGGGTCCTTGGCCCCTCGCGCCAGCGCGAGCCCCTCCTCTGCCGAGACCGCCGCGACCTCCGGCCGGCCGACGAGGAGGTCCCACGGCACGCGTGATCGCAGGGTCACCAGCAGCGTCGACGGCGTCCGTTCGGCGCGGGCGAGCTCGACCGCCCTGTCCAGCCCCTCGTCGATGTCGGCACGCCGCTCGACGGGTCGCTGGCCCCACACCGCGACGTTGCTCGTCAGCGCCCACGCCTCGGCCAGCACGCGCTCGTCGACGCCGGCGTCCTCGGTCGGCCCGGGCAGCAGCTCACCGAGCAGCCGGGCCGCGAGGGCGGCGGCGCTCGACTCCTCCCACAGGAGCGCGACGTCGACCACCATCCGCAGGGCGTCCTCCCGACGGCCCGCCCGTCCGAGGTGGAGCGCGGCGGCGGCGATGTCGTCCAGATCGCCGAGGAGGCGACGCCGCACCTCGGGCGTCCTCGCCGAGCGGAGCTCCGGCGCGGCGGCGGCAGCGGTGGCCAGGAGGTGCGCGGCGTGCCGTTCCTCGGTGGCGGCGAGATCGCCCTCGGCGGCGAGCAGCTCGCGCGCCACCAGGCTGACCGACGGCACCAGCTCGAAGCGCTCCACGTCGGAGCGGGGCGCGCTGGCTCGTGCGAGCCCGGTCGTGACCAGCACGTCCAGGCACTCGGCCGGGTGCCTCGTCACCGCGGCGACGCCCCGGCGATCGAACGACCCGGCGAAGACCCCCAGGCGGCGGAGCGCCTCCCGGTGCTCGTCGTCGAGCAGCTCGTAGGTCCAGAGGATCGTCGAGCGGAGGTCACGGTGGTGGGCGACCGCCGGGTCGGCCCCGCCCAGCAGGGCGCCGACGGGGGTGAGCATCTCCACCTGTCGACGCACCTCCCCGACCGTGAGATCCGCGCAGCGCGCCGCCGCCAGCTCGAGGGCCAGGGGCAGGCCGTCGAGCAGCCGTGCCAGTGCGACCACGTCGTCCAGCGGGTGGTCGCCGCGGCCCGTCGCCTCGGCGATCCGCGTGAGGAGCAACAGGACCGCGGGCGCGTCCCTCTGCGCGTCGACGGTGTCGTCGTCGGGCCCCGGGACCCGGAGCATCGGCAGGACGACCTCGTGCTCGTCGGGCAGCGAGAGCGGCACGATGCTCGTGGCCAGGACCGTGAGGCCCTCGTCGTCGGCCAGCGCACCCGCCACCAGTCGCGCCGCCTCGGCCACCGCCTCGACCCCGTCGAGCAGCACGACGCGCCGACGGCCCGTCGGGACCGGGCCGGCCGGCCCGTCGGTCGCCAGGGAGAGGGCCGCCCGCAGCTCCTCGGCGCCGGACGTCGGCGTGTGCCGGTCGACCTGGGCCCGGACGATGCCCAGGCCGTCCTCGGCGGTGATCACCCGCGCTACCGCCGAGGCCAGCGCCGACTTCCCCACCCCGCTCCGACCGGTCACCGTGACGAGCCGCACGTCGGGCCGCCGGACGAGTCGACCGACGTGCTCGACCGCCTCGTCGCGCCCGATGAGCGCCGGCCACGCCGGGACGTGCGCGTCGCGATGTGACCCCGGCTCGTGCACCGCGACCTCCCCTCCGGCACGTGCGCTGGGCCACGACGGTACCGCGGCCCGGAGGCGCCGAACGGCGCTCGGCGACGCCCGGTCGGGACCCGCCCGCGGCCCTAGAGGTCGACGTCGCCGGGTCGTCCCACCACCGCGTCGGACAGCGGCTCGCGCAGCGCCACCCGCATCATCGAGAAGTCCGCGCTGGCGACCACGTGGCCGCCCTCGTCGACGACCTTGCACTCGACCACGATGATCGTGCTCCCGAGCTTCACGATCTCGGCGCGGGCGACCACGGCATCGGTGCGCGGCCGGCCGAGGTAGCGGACGTGCATGTCGACGGTGACCAGCGACTCCGCCGTCGGGTCGAACGCCACCGCCCGGGCCACGGCCAGCGCGCAGGCGCAGTCGACCACGGTGGCGACCGCGCCGCCGTGGAGGTTGGCGGTGAACCCGAAGGCGTTCGGCTGGACCGGCATCCGCACCTCTGCGAAGGGCGATCCCTCCACCGCGTCGAGGAACTCGAGGTCGAGCAGGTCGTGCAGCGGGATGGGGTCGCCGGGGCGGCGGGTCGTGGTGGTGTTCTCGGCCATCGCAGCAGTCTCGTCGACGCGCCCACCGGCGCGGCGTGGGCCTATCGTCGTCCGACATGCCCTACGAGGACATCGACGGCCAGCCCGTGTGGTACGAGGAGCACGGCGATCCCGGGGACGTGCCGCTCGTGGCCCTCCACGGCGGCATCCTCACCTTCCGCGCCAGCTTCGACGACGTGCTCCCGTGGCTCGGCGACGGCCGCAGGGTGATCGGCATCGAGCTCCAGGGCCACGGCCACACGCCCGACACCGGCCGCGCCATGTCGATCGACCGATTCGCCGACGACGTCGCCGCGGTCATCGACCGCGTGGCCGGCGGCGGGCCCGTCGACGTCTGGGGCTTCAGCCTGGGCGCGCTCACGGCCACGAGCCTGGCCGTCCGCCACCCCGCCTCGGTCCGCAGGCTGGTCCTCGCCGCGTCGAACATCCGGCCCGACGGCTACCACCCCGAGATCACCGCACCCGAGCAGGACGACCCGCGGTTGCCGACGGAGCAGGAGTTCGCGGCGTGGCAGGCCGCGTACGAGGCCGTGGCGCCGGTGCCGGCCGACTTCTTCCCGTTCCTCGAGCGCATGCAGCCCGTGGTCCACGACTTCGCCGGGTGGAGCGCGGATGAGATCCGGTCGGTCGCCGCACCGACCTTCCTCGTGATCGGCGACCAGGACTTCGTCCGCCTCGACCACGCCGCGGAGATGCTGGAGCTCTTCCCCGACTGCCGGCTCGCCGTGCTCCCCGACACCCGCCACACGGAGGTCATGCAGCGGACCGACGCGCTGCGCGCGCTCGTCGGTCCGTTCCTCGCCTGACCGACGCCGGTTCGGGCGGGCCCCTCCGGTCAGGGCGCGGCGACGGGCGGGGCGGTCATGGCCGCGACCACCTCGGCGAAGTCGTCGGCGCTCGGCGGCACGAACGGCTCGGCGTCGGGGATCGTCGCCAGCACGTCGAGGAGTCGATCCGCCCCGTCGAGGACCGGGGGGAGGTGCGACGGCACGATCCGCTCGGCCCCGATCGCGCGGAGCTCGCCGAGCACCCCGTCGAGGCGAGCACGGTCGGTCAGGTGCAGCCACGGCGAATCGAAGGTGGCCCACGCCGTCATGCCGGCGAGCAGCTCGTCGTCGGCGATCTCGTCGAACGCCTGGTGGGGGCCCCCGAGGATGGCGCCGAACGAGTCGACCGGGAAGAGCGTGCCGGTCGACTCGTCGAGGAACCCGGTCGACATCGGGTTGTCGTAGGTCGGCGGCCGCAGCGCGACGAGCTGCCGGTCACCGACGTCGAGCCGATCGCCCGGGGCCAGGGCGTGGACCCGCTCCAGGGGGACGGGCCACGACGAGTTCATCCGGAGCGCGCCGAGGCCGTGGGTCGCCAGACGCGCCGACGGGGCGAGCTCGAGGAGCGTGCGGAGGTTCCCGGTGTGGTCGAGGTCGTCGTGGGACAGCCAGATCCACGCCAGCTCCGCAGGATCGATCACCGTCGACAGGGCGCGGACGAACTCGTCCCCGTCGACCCCGAGCCCGGTGTCGACCAGCACCGGCTGGTCGGACAGGAGCACGAACGAGTTGATGGGGATGGAGCCGACGCCCGGCACCACGAGCTGCGACGGGAGCACGTGCACGTCGTCCCCCACGCGAAAGGGCTGGTCCACTGTCCACCTCCCGGGGCCGTTCGACGACGGCTCCCTCCCGTCCCACGAGCATGGGCGATCGGCACCCGGCCCGACAAGGGCGAGGGCGGATCAGTCGCCGAGATCGGTCTCGGCGAGCGCGTCGTCGTACGACAGGCGGGACCCCTCCCCCAGCGCCGCGTCGAACCCGTCGGCCCCGAGCGCGGCACGGACGTCGGCGCGGAACCGCTCGAGGCGTTCGGCCTGGCTGCCCCACACCGACACCCCCGCCTCGGACCGCCGAGCGGCCGCCGCGCCCAGGAGGCGAGCCGCACGCGGCAGGTCGTCCCGGGCCACGGCCACGCGGCTCGTCGCCTCCAGCAGGTAGGCCACCGAGTACGGCAGCCGCAGCGCTCGATGGCGTCGCGTCGACGACGCCAGCAGTTCCACCGCGCCGTCGACGTCGCCGCAGTGCAGCCGGTACTCCGCGAGGTTGACCTCGGCCAGCGCGCAGAACTGCTCGTCCCTCGCCGCGACCGACGCATCGAGCGTCCGGGCCAGCAGGTCGCCGCTGCCGTCGAAGCGTTCCTGGGCGACGCGGACCCATCCGAGCACGTTGAGCGCCGCGGCCTCGCCCCACGCGTCGCCGAGCCGCCGGAACGTCGTCACGGCCTCGTCGGCGAGCTCCTCGGCCCGGTCCTCGCCCTCGAGCGGGCCGGCGATCATGCTGCGCGCCAGGACCGAGGCGACCTGGACCTCCTCGTCGCCCAGGTCACGGGCGATGCGCGACCCCTCGTCGAGCACGGACGCGGCCGCTTCGTGATCGCCCGCCCACATCTGGAACAGGCCGAGCACGACCAGCAGCCGGGCGCGGGACCGGTCCGACACGTCGCTCCCGGCGTCGAGCGCGGCACCGGCGATCCGCCGGCCCTCGTCGATCCGCCCGTTGATCCACGCCGGGACCCACAGCGACCAGGCCATGTCGGCGAGGTCGTCGATGTCCTCGAGGCGACCGTGGCTGAGGTACCAGGTCAGCGCGGCCCGGATGTTGCCGGCCTCGCCGTCGTGGTCGTCGCCGAGGACGCCCAGCCAGCGCTGCTGGTCGCCTGCGACGACGCCGCGACCGATCTCGTGGCTGAGGTCCCGGTAGTAGGCGGCGTGGCGCTCCCCCACCGCCTCCGCGTCGGCGCCCGCCGCCAGCCGACCCCGGGCGAACTCGGCGATCATCCCGAGCATCCGGAACCGCGGTTCGCCCGCGGTCGGCTCGACGCGCAGCAGGCTCTTGTCGACCAGCGACGCGAGCAGGTCGAGCGCGTCGCGGGGGTCGGCGTCCAGGGCCGGGGCGACGGCCTCGACCGCTGCGAGGGGGAAGCTCCCGACGAACACGCCCAGCGCGTCGAGCAGGCGGCGCTCCCCCTCGTCGAGGAGGTCGTAGCTCCACTCGATCGTTGAGCGCAGCGCCTGCTGGCGCTCCGGCAGGTCGCGCGGGCCGCCGACGAGGAAGTCCAGGCGGTCGTCGAGCCGTTCGAGCAGGGCCTCCGGCGCGAGCAGCCGCGTGCGCGCCGCGGCCAGCTCGATGGCGAGGGGCACGCCCTCGAGGCGCTCGCCGAGCCGGGCCACGACCTCGGGATCGGCGTCGTCGAGCGAGAAGTCGGGGCGCACGGCCGTCGCCCGCTCCACGAACATCGCGATCGCGTCGGTCGGGGTCAGCGGCGGCACCGGGTACTCGTGCTCCGCGTGCAGGCGGAGCGCCTCCCGGCTCGTGGCCAGGACCTTCACCCGGGGCGACCCGCTGAGGATCCGCGGCAACACGTCCGCCGCCCCCATCACGTGCTCGAAGTTGTCGACGACGAGCAGGAGCGAGCGATCCGCGAGGTCGGCGAGGAGGCTCTCGGCGGTTGCGCCGCTGCTGTCGCGCAGCCCGATCGCGGACGCGATCGAACCGATCACCAGCCGGTCGTCCGCGAGGGACGCGAGCGACACGAAGGCAGCGCCCTCGTCGAACCCGTCGGCCGCCCTCGACGCGGCGCGCAGCGCGAGCCTCGTCTTGCCGATCCCGCCCGGGCCGGTGAGCGTGACGAGCCGGACGTCGTCGGTCCGGAGCAGCGCCTCGACGTCGTCGAGCTCGGACGACCGACCGATGAACGTGGTGGCGTCGTTCGGCAACGTGAAGCGCGGCCGGCGCGGGCGGTCCTCGGCGGTCTCGACGAGGAACGCCTCGCTCAGCAGCAGCGAGAGGTCGTCGGTGACGAGCGCCTCGAGCTCCTCGGCGTCGGAGAAGGCCTTGTAGGCGACCGCCTCGTCGTCGCGGATCCGGTCCAGCAGCTCGTCCAGCCGCTCGTCCCGTCCGGGGGCGGGGCGCTTGACGTACATCAGCTTCGGCTTGGCGCCGGCGAGGAGGTACTCGTCCTCGAGGCCGGACACGTCCATGGTCGGCGCCACCCAGCCGTAGCGCTCCCAGTAGATCCCGACGAACACGTGGCTCTGCTCGAGGTACGAGCGGTAGAGGGTCCGAGGCGGGTGGGCACGGGCACCGAGCTCGAAGAGGACGGGTGCCAGGTGCATGCGCTCCACCGCGTCGCGGACCGCGACCCGCTCGCTCGCCAGCTCCTCCATCGTGGACGACACGAACACCCGGACCCGCTGGTCGGGCGTGAGGATGGCCGCCACCACCCGTCCGTCGGCCGTCGACCGCTCCTCGTCTCCCTCCGTCATCCCCGACATCATGGTCCGTGCCGGGGGCCGCGGGCGGCGCTGCTCCGGGGACGCCGGGACGCCCGGACCTACGGGGTCGGCGTCGACGTCGGCGCGGTACGTCGGACCGGCTCGCTCCCGGCACGCGCGACCGCCCCGTCGATCAGGCTCCTGGCGTCGGACGCCCGCCACAGCACCAGGTACGCGGTGAGGAGGTGGAGCTGGGTGCGGGGCAGCTCGTGGTCCGCGATCCGCGGGTCGAGCCGACCGGTGACGGTCGCGAGGTCGGGGACGTGGCGCTCGATCAGAGGCACCGTGCCCAGCGGCCAGCGGAGGCCGCCGGCGACCACGTGGAGCCGGAACTGGCGCCGGAGCACGGCCGGGTCGAGACGTCCGCCGCCGCTCTCCTCGAACACGCGGGCGAACCGCTCGAGGAGGTGGTCGAGGTGGTCGACCAGGAAGTCGGGTTCGGTGAAGCAGAGGCAGCTCGCCAGCGCGCTCACCACGTCCACCCGGCCGACGTTGCCCCAGTCCATGAGCCCGCACGCGAGGGCGCCGTCCCGGTCGCGCCAGAACCAGGCGTTGTCGATGTTGGCGTTCCAGTGGCAGAAGGCGGTCAGCGCCGCCGGCCGGTCCTCCATCGCCGAGCGGATCGCCTCGGCGTGCTCGATGGAGCGCGGCGCGACCTCGTGCAGCTCCGCGACGAACTCGTCGGAGCGGATCGACGGGGGCAGCAGCTGCGGGAACCGGGACGCGAAGTCGGCGTAGCGCTCGACGCCGTGACGGACCTGGTCGGCGGTGTACCGCGCCGCGCCCGCCGCCGTCCTCGGCCGTGGTTCGAAGTGGGCCATCACGTCGTCGGGGAACCGTCCGGCCCGGTCCGACCCCGCCAGGCGGGCCAGTGCCGACACCAGCGCCTCGTAGTGGCCGAGGAGGTCGTCGATCTCGTGGTCCCGGGCCTTGGGGTGGTGGGGCTCGATGCCGTCCGCACCGAACCCGATCCGCTCGGTGATGAGGACGCCGGAGCCCGACCCGTCGTGGTACTCGCCGAAGAGGCACCGGGGCACGGCCACCGGGAAGTCGGGGATCTGCGAGCAGCCCGAAGCGGACCTCCGACCGCATCTGGCGCCTCCCCCGGTCGCGGACCTCGTCGTCGAGGTCGCGGGAGAACTTCACGAAGAGGTCCTCCGGGAGGTCGGCCGCCGGCCGCTCGTAGGCGACCGAGAGGAGCGCCTTGCGGCCGGTGCTGCCACCTCGGAACGGTTCGAGCCGCGTGATCGCGGCGACGCGGTCGTCCGGGCCGATCGCGCCCGTCGAGCGGAACGCGCGCGTGAGGAAGTCCGCCCCCGCGCCCCGCAGCGCCTCGAGGTGCACGGGGAACTCCTGGCAGAGGAGGTCCCCCTGCTCCCAACCCGGATCGACCACCTGCGCTTCCTAGCACCGCACCGGTCGGTCGCCTCGGCCTCGCGGCGGCACCGGACCGGTGCCGTTCCCGGGTCGGGGGATCCGCGCAGAACGAGTTGACGAGCCCGCCACATCGGGGTCACATGACCGGCACCAACAGATGCCGCCGTTCCGGGCCGTTCCGGACGGGCCGACCGGAGGCGCCATGACCCGCTTCGTCGAGAGCACGATCACGTTCCCGTACCAGCGCTCTCTGGGGCCGGTCGTGGGGACCTTCATGTCGGCGCTGACCGAGCGGCGCATCCTCGGAATCCGCAACGGCGAGGACGTCCTGGTGCCGCCCATGGAGTGGGACCCGGCGACGGGAGCCGAGTTGGCGCACGACTTCGTCGAGGTCGGACCGGCCGGGACCGTGGACTCGTGGACGTGGGTGCCCGTCCCGTCGGAGCAGCACCCGCTCGACCGACCGTTCGCCTTCGCGTTCGTCCGCCTCGACGGGGCCACGACGCCGCTCCTGCACGCGGTCGACGCCGGCTCGATCGACGCGATGGCGGACGGGATGCGCGTGGCGCCGCGATGGCGGGGCGCTCGAGCCGGTCGGCTCGACGACATCGTGTGCTTCGTCCCCGGTGAGGACGCGGAGGTCGACGGCGAGGACGAGGGACCGGCCGAGGAGCCGGTCACGATGATGGACTACGTCGCGTCGATCACGTACCGGAACCCCATCCCCGAGTCGACCGACCGCTCCCTGGAGGCGTCCAGATCGCAACGGCTGCTCGGCGCCCGATGTCCGGTCTGCGGGCGTGTGTACGCCGGCGGCAAGGGCTACTGCCCGATCGACGCGGTCGAGATCGGGCCCGAGGGCGACGTCGACCTCCCGCACGTGGGCACCATCACCAACTTCGCGATCGTGACGCCCGTGCCGTACCCGGGCCAGACCGAGACGGAGCCGTTCGTGCGGGCGTTCGTGCTGCTCGATGACACCGACGTCGTCCTCTCGTACCAGCCCGTGGTCGAGCTCCCCGCCGACGAGGTCCACGTCGGCCAGCGCGTCAGCGCCGTGTGGGCCTCCCCGGCCGAGCGGTCCGACGACGACGCCGGCGCCATGGGAGGGGCCTACGGCGACCTCCTCGGCTGGATGCCCAACGGCGAGCCCAGCATCGACGACCCCGACCTGCTGAACAGGATCTTCTGAGATGGCCGCACCGACCCCGACCTTCGACGACATCGCCGTGGTGGGCTGGGCCCACACCCCGTTCGTCCGCCGCACGGACCGGTCCGAGACGCAGCTGCTCATGGAGGTCATCACCGACGCGCTGGCGCCGCTCGGGCTGACCCGGGCCGACGTCGACTTCACCTGCCTCGGCAGCTGCGACTACATCACCGGCCAGGCCTTCTCGTTCGTGTCCAACCTCGACGCGATCGGGGCGTGGCCACCCAAGCGGGACTCGCACGTCGAGATGGACGGGGCGTGGGCACTCTACGAGGCGTGGCTCCGCCTGATGGAGGGCGACATCGACATCGCCGTCGTGACGGGCTCCGGCCGGTCGTCGACGGCGGACCCCGCGCTGATCTACCCGATGGAGATGGACCCCTACTTCCTCGCGCCGATCGGGGCGGACCCGCTGACGTTCGCGGCGCTCCAGGCCCGGGCCGTCATCGGCGCCGGGCTCGCCGACGAGCGCGCCATGGCCGAGGTGGCGGTGCGATCGAGGGGCGACGGCGACGTCGACGCCCTCCTCACCGAGGACTACCTCCGGGCCCCGCTCCGGCGCCACGACGTGCCGCCCATCACCGACGGGGCGGCGGCGATGGTGCTGGCCCGCGGTGATCGGGCCCGCGAGCTGGTCCCGCGTCCGGCGTGGATCGCCGGGCTCGACCACCGCACCGAGTGCCACAACCCGTCCTTCCGGGCCCTCGACGACTCCCCGTCGACCCGCATCGCGGCGGAGGCGGCGGGGCTCGCCGACGGCCCGGTCGAGATCGCAGAGCTGCAGGCGGCGTTCACGCACGAGGAGCTCCTGCTCCGCCACGTGCTCGGGCTCGACGACGGCGTCGCGGTCAACCCGTCCGGCGGTGCACTGGCCGCCAACCCGGTGATGGCCACCGGGCTCTGCCGCATCGGCCACGCGGCCGACCACGTGTTCGACGGCGGCACCCGGGCCTTGGCGCACGCCACGTCGGGCCCGTGCCTGCAACAGAACCTGATCTGCATCCTGGAGGGCCGCTCGTGATCCCCGCTGCCGTGATCGGCGTCGGACAGACGCACCACCGCACCCGCCGCCGGGACGTGTCGTTCGGCGGCCTCGTGCGAGAGGCCGTGTTCCGGGCGCTCGACGACGCCCAGCTGACGATGGCCGACGTCGACGCCGTCGTGCTCGGCAAGGCGCCCGACCTCTTCGAGGGGGTCATGAAGCCGGAGCTCTACCTGTCCGACGCGCTGGGCGCCGTCGGCAAGCCGATGTTCCGCGTCCACACCGCGGGCTCGGTCGGCGGGACGACCGCGATCGTCGCCGCGTCGCACGTCCAGACCGGCAGGCACCGGACCGTCCTCGCCGTCGCGTTCGAGAAGCAGTCCGAGGGCAACGCCCAGTTCGCGCTCGGCAGCGGCAAGGGCGCGTCGCTCGGCGCCGGCGGCGCCTTCGCCCCGTTCATCCGCGCCTACATCCAGCGCAGCGGCGCCCCCGAGCACATCGGGTGGAAGGTCGCGGTCAAGGATCGGCTCAACGCGCTGAAGAACCCGTACGCCCACCTGCGGATCGAGGACATCTCCATCGAGAAGGTGAAGGAGTCCCCGATGTTGTGGGACCCGATCCGGTTCCTCGAGTCCTGTCCGTCGTCGGACGGCGCGTGCGCGGTCGTGATCACCGACGAGGCGGGCGGCGAGGCCGCTGCGGCGGACGGCCGTCCGCCGGCCTGGATCCTCGGCACGTCGTCCCGCTCGGAGCCGCCCGCCTTCCCCGGGCGTGACCCCGTGCGGCCGCAGGCCTGCCTCCAGTGCGTCGACGACGTCTACCGGATGGCCGGGATCACCGACCCGCGCCGGCAGCTCGACATGGCCGAGCTGTACGTGCCGTTCTCGTGGCACGAACCCATCTGGCTCGAGGCCCACGGCATCGCCGAGCCCGGCGAGGGCTGGAAGATGGTCGACGACGGCACGACCGAGCTCGACGGCGACTTCCCCATCAACTGCTCCGGTGGCGTGCTGTCGAGCAACCCGATCGGCGCATCGGGACTGCTCCGGTTCGCCGAGGCGGCGAACCAGGTGCGGGGTGCGGCCGGCGAGCACCAGGTCGACGGCGCCCGCACCGCGCTGGCCATGGCCTACGGGGCCAACAGCCAGTACTTCAGCATGTGGGTGGTGGGGTCCTCGCTGCAGCCGTTCGGCTGACGCGCGGCTCACGCGCACCGGGGCCGCGAGGGCTCGACTTGCTCACGGCTCCCCCGAGGGGGAGGCTGCGGTCGGTGCCGCCGCACGAGGCGGGACGAACGTGGCCGGTCGTCGACTGGATCGGCCTCTCGGTGTGCAGCGCCCCGCCGGTCGGTGGAGACGGGGGCGACCGTGTTGCTGTCGGCGAGGTCCACGCGTCATCTCGGAGTCGTGTCGCCCGCCCACCGGGCAGACGGAGAAGAGCGGCCATGACCACCTCCGCCGACCTCGGCACCCCGTCCGCGGCGACCGGCAGCGGACGGCGCCGGTCCCACGGACGTCGAGCTCGTGTGGTCCCGGACCGGCACGCCGCGGGCTGAAACCGTGCGCCGCTTCTTCTGCGAACGATGCGACGAACGGATCGCGTTCGACGCGTTCGCCTGCGACTCGTGCGACGCCGAGCTCGGCTACGTGCCCGAGCTCGGCGACGTGCAGGTGATCACGGCCGGACCCCCGAGCGTCTACACCATCGCCGGACCCGGTTCGAAGAGGAGCCGGTGCCTCAACGCGGCGTGGGGCTGCAACTGGACCCTGCCCATCGACGACGTCGGCGACTGGTGCCGGTCGTGCCGTCTCACCCGCGGCCGCCCGGATGAGTCCGACGCCGACGCCGTCGACGCGTGGGTCGCCGCAGAGGCGGCGAAGCGCCGGCTCGTCCACCAGCTCGACGAGCTCGGCCTGCCCACCGACACGAGCGCCGCGCCGGGGCTGCCGGCGCTGGCGTTCGACCTCGTGTACCTCCCCGGCGCTCCGGAGGTCACGGGGTACCTGGACGGCGTGGTCACGCTCGACCTGACCGAGACCGACGACGCCCACAGCGACGAGCTGCGACGAGCGTTCGCCGAGCCGCTGCGCAGCACGCTCGGGCACCTCCGGCACGAGGTGGGCCACCACTACTGGCACCTGCTCGTCGCCGATCGACCCGGCGCGCTCGCCACCTTCCGGGCGCTCTTCGGCGACGAGCGCACCGACTACGGGGCGGCGATCGAGTCGCACCACGCACACATCGGGACCGTCGAGCACGGGGCGGACCACGTCACCTCGTACGCATCCGCCCACCCCTTGGAGGACTGGGCCGAGACCTTCGCGCACTACCTCCACGTCCACGACGCCCTCGGCTCGGCCGACGCCGCGGGGCTCCGGGTCGACGTCGCCGACATCTTCCGACCCCGCCAGGAACCGGGCTTCCGCTCCGACTTCGCACGGTGGCGGCGCATGGCGTCCGCCATCAACGAGGTCACGGAATCACTCGGCTCCCGGCCTGCCTACCCGTTCGACCCGGGCCCGGGGACCGTCGACAAGCTGGCGCTCGTCGACGGTCTCATCGGCCGGTTCGGCGGCCACGATCGCGACGGCGGCTGAGCCCTCTTCGACGGCCCGCGGCGGTGGATGGAGGGCCTCGACCGGCCTCGAGGCCCCGATCCGGATACCTTGATGGGGCGGACCGGCCAAGAGGGTCGAGTCCGAGACCAAACGAATTGAGACACAGTGACGACAGGAACCGTGAAGTTCTTCAACGCAGAGAAGGGCTTCGGCTTCATCTCTCGGGAGGGTGCCGACGACGTCTTCGTGCACTTCTCCGCCATCCAGGGTGACGGGTACAAGTCCCTCGAAGAGGGCCAGAAGGTCGAGTTCGAGATCGGACCCGGTCGGAAGGGCGACGAAGCTCAGAACGTCCGGCCCATCTGACCCGGACCATCTTCGACGAGAGCCGCCGGTCCCTCGGGCCGGCGGCTCTCGCCGTTCACGGGAGGGGTCCCGCCGGTCTCAGGAGGCGACCGGATCCGACGTACTACGGCCGCCGCTGACGGGTAGCGGTCACGCAGACCAGCTTTCCCGAAGCGTTGCTCCAGACCTTGGTGGCGCACGAGATCGTGCCACCAGGAGACCCGTTGACCGCTTCGACCGCCACCGCTCCCGACCTCGCCCCGACCGCCTCCCGACCCGATGCCCCGGCCCGGCGCTCCGGGTCCCGCGGCGTCGACGTGTCGGTCACCGGGCTCACCGTCATCGGCCCGTTCATCGCGCTCGCGATCGCCATCCCGCTGCTGTGGGGGCGCCTCGTCAGCGTGCGGGACCTCGCCATCGCCGCAGCGCTGTACGCGGTGTCCGGGCTCGGCATCGCCGTCGGCTACCACCGGCTCTTCACCCATCGGGCGTTCACGGCCAACCGACCGCTCAAGATCGCGCTGGCCGCAGCGGGCTCCATGGCCGTCGAGGGCTCGGTGATCGGTTGGGCGGCGAACCACCGGCGTCACCACCGGTTCAGCGACCGTCCGGGCGACCCGCACTCACCGAACCTCTCGGGCACCGGGCCGGCCCGGCGCTTCCGCGGGATGGTCCACGCCCATGTGGGTTGGCTCTTCCGGGAGGACGGCACCGACCCCGAGCGCTACGTCGCCGATCTCATGGCCGATCGCGACCTCGTGCTGATGGGACGTCTGTGGGGCGTGTTCGCCGTCGGTTCCCTGGTGGTCCCGTTCGGCCTGGGCTGGGTGCTCTCCGGCACCCTGACCGGCGCCGTCGTCACGTTCCTGTGGGCGGGGGTCGTCCGCATGGCGCTGCTCCACCACGTGACGTGGAGCATCAACTCCGTGTGCCACACCTTCGGCCGACGACCGTTCCGCACCCGGGACGGCAGCAGGAACGTCGCTGCCCTGTCGGTGCTCTCGTTCGGCGAGTCGTTCCACAACCTCCACCACGCCTACCCGGTGTCAGCCCGTCACGGCGTCCTGCCGCACCAGGTGGACCTGGCCGCCGCCACGATCAAGTGGTTCGAGCGAGCAGGGTGGGCGACCGACGTGCACTGGCCCGAGGCCACGCGCCTGGTCGCGCTCCGGACCGGCGGCTCCGCACCGGCCGGCCCGCCGTCGGCCCGCCGACCGTCAGCCGTTGCCGAGCCGTCCGGCGGCCCGACCGGGCGGGGCCTCGTCATGACCGGCGTACGTCGCTCGTCCGTCGACGAGCTCGACGAGCTTGGGGAGCGGGAGTGACCGCTGCCGCGGGCAGCGATGCCGCTCGAGGTGCTCGGCGAACTCCTCGGGGAAGGCGCGGAGGATGCTGCTGATCACCGTCTGCTCCTCGGTCGCGAGGTAGCAGCGACTGGCGTCGGTCACCCTGCGCAACCACGCGCTCACCACCTCGAGGTCGCGATCGCTCCCCAGGCCCGCCTCGATCCGGTCGAGGTGCGCGGTGATCTCCGTCGAGCCCAGCTTGCAGGGCGAGCACTGCCCGCAGGACTCCTGCGCGAGGAAGTCGGAGAAGCGACAGGCCACCTCGACCATGCAGGCCGTGTCGTCGTAGACGATCAGGCCGGCCGACCCCAGGCCGCTGCCGATCCCCTCCATCGCCTCGTAGCTCAACGGCGTGTCGAGCTGGTGGGCCCCGATGACGGCGTTCGACACCCCGGAGAACACCGCCTTCACGGATCGGCCGGGGTGCACGCCGCTGCCGATCGCGTCGATCGCCGCGCCGAGCGGGGTCCCGAGCTCGATCTCGCCGACATCCGGCGCGACGACGTCGCCGACCACGGTGCACACGATGGTCCCCGGCGACGACGGCGTCCCGTTCGATCGGAACCACGCCTCGCCGCGAGCGAGGATGTGCGGCACGTTGGCCAACGTCTCGACGTTGTTCACCAGGGTCGGGTGCGGATCGTCCCGGCGGGTGCCGATGGCGACCGGGGTCGACTCCCATCCCAGCTCCGGCGACCAGGCGAACAGCCCCTGCTCGTACGGCGGGAAGGCCCGCGGCAACGCCGCCTTCCCCTCGATGACCTCGAGCATGGCCTTCTCCTCGCCGAAGAGGTAGTCGTCGGGCCCGGCCACGAGGTTCACGGTGACGTCCGCCCCGAGACCGGATCGCTGGAGCTCCTCGACGGCGCGCGTCAGTCGCTCGAGCTCGCGCGAGTACGAGGCCTTCACGCACACGTAGACGTCGGAGGCGCCCACGGCGAAGGCGGCGATCAGGAGCCCCTCGACGACCTGGTACGGGTTCGAGCGGATCAGGGCGCGGTCCTTGAACGTGCCGGGCTCGCCCTCTGCGCCGTTGCACACCACGAAGCGGCGGGACGACTCCTGGCCGGCGATGCCGGCCCACTTCGCACCGGTGAGGAAGCCGCCCCCGCCACGGCCCCGGAGTCCGGACGCCCGCACGCGCTCGATCGTCGCCGACGGTCCGAGCTCGAGCGCGGTCGCGATGCCGAGACCGCCCACCTCGGAGGACAGGTAGTCCTCGACGGTCATCACCGGCTGCTCGTCCAACAGGAAGCCGGTCACGGCCGCGACCGTCCGTCGGAGGAGTGCATGGCCGACCCTACCGCCTGGGGACCGGGAGATCGCTGCGGCGCTCGCACGGCCGCTCGTCGGCAGGGCAGGGGACCCGATCGCGACCCGTTGTGCACCGGCCGCCGGGGGCGTAGGTTGCACTCAGTCCTGCACACCGAGTGCGGGACGTCATGGGACGCCCGCCGAGGTGTCGCCGTGATCCTCGGTTGGACCGCCCGGACCCTGCCTTCTCGCCGAGGGGCGCTACGCCCCACGCAGGAGGTACCCGATGCGCACGTCCGATCCCCGGAGCCCGCAACGCCGCCGATCACCCGGTCCGCGCTCGCCGGCCGCACGACCGCCCGAGGTCGCGGTGGACGCGCCCCGGCGCACCGATCGCACCGGCGGCCAGCCGCTGGACGCCGCTCGGGTCGACGACCTCCTCGCCGAGTACCGCCGGACCGGCGACCGACGGGCGCGCGACGCCGTGGTCGAGGGCCACATGGCGCTCGCCCGGTTCACCGTCCGACGCTTCGCCCGCAACAACGTCGGGCTGGAGGAGGACCTCCACCAGGTGGCGCTCATGGCCGTGGTGTTCGCCGCTGAGCGCTACCGACCGGGCAAGGGCGCCTCCTTCCCGACGTTCGCGCGACGGACGATCGACGGAGAGCTCAAGCGCTACCTCCGCGACAGGTCCTGGATCGTCCGCCCGCCCCGGACCCGACAGGAGCACTACCTGCGCCTGTGCCGAGCCCGCGAGGAGATGCCGCACCGGCTCGGGCGCAGCCCGACGATCAACGAGATCGCCGACGAGCTGGAGCTCTCGGTGGACCAGGTCGTCGAGGCCATGGAGACCCAGGGAGCCCGACGACCGACGTCGATGGAGCCGACCCGGGAGCCCGATGACACCGTGTCGGTGCGGCCCGAGCTCATGAGCTGGGACCGCGGCTACGGCGCCTTCGAGTCCCACGACGACCTCCTCCGGGCCATCGACTCGCTGGACCGGCGACAGCGCCAGGCACTGCACCTGCGCTTCATCGACGAGCTCTCCCAGCCGGAGATCGCCGAACGGCTCGGCGTCTCGCAGTCCTACGTCTCACGCATCATCAGAGGGGCGCTCGCCCAGCTGCGGGACACCATGGACGCCCAGTCCGTCCCGACCGATCGGCCCGCGGGCGCGGCGAGGACGCCGTCGCCGGTCGAACCGGCCGGCGCCCAGCGGGGCGAGCAGACCCTCCGGCCGACGGGGACGAGCGGACCGGACGTGTCCGATCGCCGGCGATCAGCGTGATCGGGAGGCGACGACGCGTGCCGCTCGCCGGCTCCGTGGTGGTGGTCACGGGCGCGTCGAGCGGGCTCGGACGGGCGACCGCGCTCGGTCTCGCCGACGAGGGCGCCGCACTGGTGCTGGTCGCTCGTGGTCGACCGGCGCTCGAGCACGTCGCGGCTCGCTGCCGGGAGCGCGGCGCGACGGCGGCCTCGATCGTCGTCGCCGACATCGCGGACAGCGCGGCGGTGGAGCGCGTCCGGCACCACGCCGTGGAGCAGCACGGGGAGATCGACGTGTGGGTCCAGGCCGCTGCCTCGGTCGTGGCGGGCCCACTCGGTCAGGAGAGCGCCGAGGAGCGCGATGCCATCGTGCGCACCGACGTGGCGGGCACGCTCCACTGCGCGGCCGTCGCCCTCCAGCAGTTCCGGGCGCAGCGACACGGCACGCTCGTGCTCGTGTCCTCGCTCCTGGGCATGGTCCCGAACCCCGTGGTCCCTGCCTACGTGATGGCGAAGTTCAGCGTCCGAGGGCTCGGCCTGAGCCTGCGACGAGCGGTCGCCGACGAACGCGACCTCCACGTGTGCGTCGTCCTGCCCGGCCCCATGGACACGCCCCTGTTCCAGCGGGCCGCCAACCACACAGGTTTCCGGCTGCGGGCCATCCCGCCCGCCGGGGCACCGGAGCGCACCGCGAGGACGATCCTGTCCTGCATCCGGCGCCCCCGCCGGCAGGCCACCTCGGGTGTCCTCGCCCACTGCGTGCTCGTCACCCATCGGATCAGCCCGCGGGCCACCGAGTGGGCGGTCGCCAGGTGGGCCGGCCGGCTGATCACGACACGGGAACGAGAGGAAGCCACCACGGGCACCCTGCTCCGCCCGTCGACGCTCGCCGGATCGGTGTCAGGAGGCTGGCGGCGCGGGGGCCTGCGCCGCCGGTGGGGCGACGCGCTGGGGGTCGGGCACGAGGGACGGGCGCGCCGGTCGCGCCCGGCGTCCGAGGTCCACACGATCGTCCTGCCGGTGGGGCGGGAACGGGCGGTGCGACAGCCGTGAGGGGGCGCAGCGGCGCGGCCGCGTCCAGGTGCGGGGCGTGCCCGCCGGCATCTCCGGTCGCCGTGTCTCGCGAGCCGCGCCCGTGACCGCGGAGTGGGTCAGGATCGCCAGCGCGTTCGCCGTCCACGCGGCGAACTCGGACGGCGCGCTGTGCGCGGTCTGTGCCGATCTCATCGAGGTGAGCGGGGCGGGGATCACGATCCTCGACGGCCTCGCCGCCGGCCCGGTGTGCTCCTCCGACGCCCGGATGCGCGTCCTGGAGGACCTCCAGTTCACGCTCGGAGAAGGACCGGCTCGCGATGCCCACGTCGGCGGCACCGCGGTGCGCGCCCCTCGGTTGGACGACGGGGCCGCCGAGCGGTGGCCGGTCTTCGTCCAGATGGCCGAGGAGCTCGGCGTCGCGGCCGTGTTCGCCTTCCCGCTGCACCTCGGGGCCGCTCGGGTCGGTGTGCTGAGCCTCTACCACCACGAGGACGGCTCGCTCACCGCCGCACAGGACGCCGACGTCGACGCGCTGGTCGAGGTGCTCACCGCGACGATCCTGGCGATGGTCCGCGGTGATTCGCTCGCTGCGGCGCTCGACGGCGCGGTCGGCGGTCGCTCCGAGATCCACCAGGCGACCGGGATGGTCGCCGCCCAGCTCGGCGTCGGTCCGGACGAGGCGATCGCCCGCATCCGCGCCCATGCGTACGCCACCGACGAGACAGTCGACGCCGTCGCGGCAATGATCGTCATGCGACACCTCCGGCTGTCCGACGACCAGGATCGAGGAGGTCCAGATGGGTGACACGACAGGCCCGGCGATGAGTCGCGAGGGCGCTGCGACACGGACGTTCGTGGAGCTGATCGACTCACTCGTCGAGGACTTCGACGTGATCGACACGCTGACCCTGCTCAGCGTCAGGGCCGTGCTCCTGCTCGACGCCCAGGCCGCCGGCGTGCTGCTGCTCGACGCGTCCGAACGTCTCCAGATCGTGGCGTCGTCCAACGACGACGCCGTGCTGCTCGAGCTGTTCCAGATCCAACAGGACGAAGGGCCCTGCCTCGAGTGCGTCGCGACCGGACGAGCGGTCATCGCCGACGACATGCGGCAGCTGTCGGACCGGTGGCCCCGCTTCGCCGCCGAGTCGGTCGCGCTCGGCTACCAGGCCGTCTGCGCGGTCCCGCTGCGACTGCGGTCCGACGTCCTCGGCTGCCTCAACCTCTTCATGACGGAGCCCGGGGGCCTGCGGCCCCCTGACCTCGCGCTCGCCCAGGGGCTCGGCGACGTCGCGACGATCGCCATGGTGCAGGACCGGGCGATGCGTGACGCCCTGGTCCGCCAGCGGCAGCTCCAGCACGCCCTCGACAGCCGTGTGGTGATCGAGCAGGCCAAGGGCATGCTGGCCGAGCAGGCCGACGTGGGAATGGCCACGGCCTTTGACCTGCTCCGGACCTACGCCCGCCGACGGAACCAGAAGCTGACGGATCTCGCCCGCGACGTCCTCGATCGCCGGGTCGCCCTCGCCGAGTTGACGGCTCATCTGGGTGCGACCCCGGATCCGACCCGGGGCGGCAGCCACCTCGACCGCTGACCACGACCGGCAGGAGGCCATCGCAGGCCGGACCGCCTGCGAGCTGTAGGCAGCGAACGCGGCCATGTCGCGAGCATCGCTGGGTAGTGTCGGGCCGAGGGAGAACGAGCGGAGCACCCGTGCACAGCAGGACATCAGGAACGGCCGAACGACGGTTGGCCGCCGTCGGCCCCATCGCCCTGGCCATCGCCGCCGCCGCCGGGGCCACACGCCTCCTCGCAGCGGCGGGCTCGGCCATGGCGGAGTCGATGGACGGGGTCTTCGACGACGACCTCGATCAGCAGGCGACCTGAGGCGCGCCACCGGCGGCCGGCCCGTCGGCTGGCGACCGGCCCTCCCCTCGGCCCCGCAGGCGGCCTACGAGAACCTGTTCCACAGGGGACGGACGGGCAGCCGTGCGTCGCCCACGAGAACGGGTTCTACACTGGTCCCCGATGCTCGGCAGCGCGGAGGCGACGGTGGACACCGACCGAACGCGCCATGGCTGACGCCGCGCCCGGTAGCGCACGGACCGGACCGGCGACCGACGCCGTGGAGCCGCCGTCCGACACCGTGACGGCCGTGGAGGCGCTGACGCCCGAGCAGGCGGAACGTCGCCGGCGCGTGATCGACGCGGCGTTCGAGCTCGGCGCGGAGGGCGGCTACGACGCGGTGCAGATGCGCGACGTCGCCATCACCGCGAACGTGGCGCTCGCCACCATCTACCGGAACTTCTCGTCCAAGGACCACCTGCTGGCGGCGGCCATGACGGAGTGGACGATGCGCCTCGGCACGCGCGTCGCGCAATCACCTCCCAGGGGCGACACGGCAGAGGAGCGGATGGTCGACGTCCTGCGTCGGGCGTGTCGTGCGATGGAGCGCCAGCCCAAGCTGAGCGCCGCGCTGGTCCGCTCGCTGTCCTCGGCGGACGCCGGCGTGCGCGACTCGGGCAGCGAGGTGCGCCGCTCGATCGCGTCGATGGGTGACCGGATTCTCGCCGACCTGGACCCGGCCGTGCGCGCCGACATCCTGGCCGTGCTGTCCCACGTCTGGTACTCGAGCCTCATGGCCTGGGCCAACGGCCGTTCGAGCTTCGACCGCGTCCACGCCGAGCTCGAACGGGCGTGCCGTGTCCTGATCCGTCCCTACGAGCGCCCGACCGCCTGATCGAGCGGTCCCGCCGCGCCGGCCCGGTCGGGGCCGTTCACCCCTCGATGTCGGCGGTCAGCCGCTGGGTGACGTCGACGTACTCGGACACCATGTCGACGATCACCTGCTTGGTGCTCCGCACCTGGTTCATCCGGCTGACGATCTGTCCGACCGGCATGCCGACCAGCTCGCGCGGCGGGTTCCCGCCCATCTTCCGGGTCGCGTAGGAGTTGAGGATGAACTGCAGGGGCATGGGCAGCGTGCCCGGCGACTCGGGCGCCTCCCAGGCCTCGGTCCACGCCGTCCGGAGCTGACGGGCGGGCTTGCCCGTGAACGCACGGGAGCGCACGGTGTCGCCGGACGTCGCGTCGAGCAGCTTGTCGGTGACGACCGCGGACGCGTCGCTCTCCGCGACGGTCAACCAGATGGAGCCCGTCCAGACCCCTGCCGCGCCGAGGGCCATGCCCGCCGCCATCTGCCGGCCGGAGCCGATGCCTCCCGCGGCGAGCACGGGCACGGGCGCGATCGCGTCGACCACGTCGGGGACGAGCACCATCGTGGCCACGTCACCGGTGTGGCCGCCGGCCTCGTAGCCCTGGGCGATGATGATGTCGACGCCCTGCTGCACGTCGCGCACCGCCTGCTCGACCCGGCCGATGAGCGCCGCGACCTTCACGCCCTGCTCGTGGGCCTGGTCGATCGCCTCCTTGGGCGGCGGACCCAGGGCGCTCGCGAGCAGCGCGATGGGGTGCTGGAGGGCGATCTGGATCTGCGGGGCGCCGGTGGCCGCGGTCCAGCCGAGCACCCCGGCGCCGAGTCCGGCGCCGGACTCGAGCTCGGCGTCGGCGGCGGCCACGTCGACGCCGTGATCGGCGAGGATCTTGTCGACGTAGTCCCAGTGCTCCTGGGGGATCAGCTCCCGCAGGGTCGCGCCGATGTCGCTGACGTCGTCGATGCCCTGGTCGCGGTCGACCGTCTTCACGGGCATGACGACGTCGACGCCGTACGGCCGCCCGCCCACGTGCTCGTCGATCCAGGTGAGCTCCTGCTCGAGCTGCTCGGGCGAGAAGGCGAGGGCACCCAGCACCCCCATACCTCCGGCGTTGGTCACCGCCGCCACCACGTCGCGGCAGTGCGAGAAGGCGAAGATCGGGTACTCGATGCCGAACATCTCGGTGAGCGGGTTCTTCATGACGTCCCTCCGGGAGGTGTTGACGTGTCGGTCATGGACGGTCCGTGGCCGCGTCGGGGTCGTCGACGAGGTCGCGGGCGCGGCGGTAGTCGGGCTTGCCGCTGGGCTGGCGCGGCACCTCGTCGACCAGGTGCAGGACCCGCGGCGCCTTGTAGCGGGCGAGCCGCGAGTGGCAGTGATCGACGAGCTCGGGCAACGTGACGGTCTCGCCGGACCGCGGCTGGACGATCGCCGCCACGGCCTGGCCCCAGCGCTCGTCGTCCACGCCGAGGACCAGCGCGTCGAACACCTTGGGGTGGGCCTTCAGGACCGACTCGACCTCTTCGGGATGGATCTTCTCGCCCCCGGAGTTGATGCACTGCGAGCCACGGCCGAGCAGGGTCATCGTGCCGTCGAGCTCGAGGCGAGCGAGGTCGCCCGGCACCGAGTAGCGCCGGCCGTCGACCTCGATGAACGTCGCCGCCGTCTTGACCGGGTCCTTGTAGTAGCCGATCGGCACGTTGCCGCCACGGGCGAGACGACCGACCTCGCCCGGCTGCACCGGTCGGTCGTCGTCGCCGAGGACCACGCTGTCGCGACCCAACGAGACGTTGATGAGCCCGCCCTCGGTCTCCGTGGCGCCCTTCTCGACGAGCCGCATCCCGTTGAACCCGCCTTCCGACGAGCCGACCGCCTCGCTGATGAAGAGGTCGGGCAGCAGCTCGAAGAGCTGGTCCTTGACCACCGGCGAGAACACCGCGGCCGTCGAGCTGATCGCCACCAGGGCCGAGGTGTCGTACGGCCCGCCGCCGTCGGGGTGCCCCTCGCGCAACGCCTCGATGAGCGGACGGGCCATGGCGTCGCCCGTGATCGTCACGACCGCGATGTCGTACCTCTCGACCGCGGCCCAGACCGCGTGCGGGTCGAACCGGGGCAGCAGCACGTTGGTGACGCCCTTGAACAGGCCCCCGAGGGTCCCCCACTGGGCTGCGCCGTGCATGAGCGGCGCCAGCACCAGGCCGGTCGACTCGGGCGAGGCCGCCGCGGCCCGGGCGAGCTGGTGCTCGTCCTCGATGCGCTCGCCGGTCGTGAAGTCGATGCCGCCGCCGAGGGTGCGCCACACGTCCTCGTGGCGCCACATGACCCCCTTGGGCAGCCCGGTGGTCCCGCCGGTGTAGAGGATGTACAGGTCGCCGTCGTCGCGCGGGCCGAAGTCGCGCGCCGGCGACCCGGCCGCGAGGGCCGACTCGTAGTCGACCGCCCCGGCCACCAGCGGCCCGACGTCCCCGGGCCGGGCATCCGGGTCGGCGATCTCGACGAGGTGCCGCAGCCGGGGCAGCCGGGGCGCGACGGCCTCGATGTGCGGGGCGAACACCGACTGGTACACCACGGCCACGACGTCGGCGTTGTCGAAGAGGTAGACGAGCTCCTCGTCCACGTAGCGGTAGTTGACGTTGATCGGGACGGCCCTGAGCTTGTACGCCGCCAGCATGGCCTCCACGTACTCGAGGCTGTTGTAGGCGTAGATCGCCACGTGGTCCCGTTCGCCGACGCCGACCGACGCGAGGTGGTGCGCCAGCCGGTTCGCCCGCTCGTCGAGCTCGGCGAACGTGGCCGAGCGGTCGCCGCAGATCAGCGCCGTGCGATCGGGCACCGCGTCGACCGTGTGCTCGACGAGGTCAGCGAGGTTGAACGCCATGGGCCGCAGTAGAACACGTTCTCGCACACCCCGGCAATCGATCCTGCGCGGTGGGGTCGTGCGACGGCTGCAGCCCGGCCACGGCGGCTCGCCCTGCACCCCGGCCCGGGTCGGGCGTGACCGCCGTCACGGTACGGTGGACCGGCCAGGTAGAATGTGTTCTACTGCGGCGTGACCGCCGCCACACCTGCGGCGCAGTTCTCGGGCCGGTGGGTCCCCAGGGGGCGAGCATGACCACCACGAGCGATCGCAGCGACGTCGATCCGTCGAGCATCGACCTGCTGGACCGCGACCGGTTCACCTCGGGCATCCCGCACGAGTGGTTCACCTACCTCCGTGCCCACGACCCGGTGCACCTCCACCCCGAGCCCGACGGTCCGGGGTTCTGGGTGATCACGAAGCACGCGGACGTGGTCGCCTGCAACCGCGACGCGGGCACGTTCTCCTCCGAGGCCGCGAACGGCGGGGTCATCGCCCTCGAGGAGCGGGCGACGACCCAGAGCGAGGCCGAGAACGCCGGTGGCCGGCTGATGCTGCAGATGGACCCGCCCGACCACACCCGCTACCGGCGACTGGTCAACCGTGGGTTCACGCCGCGGATGATCGAGAAGATGACCGAGCACATACGCGAGCTCACCAGCGCCATCCTCGACCGCGTGCTGCCGGCGGGTGAGTGCGACTTCGTCGTCGACGTGGCCGCGGAGCTCCCCCTCGAGGTGATCGCCGAGCTGATCGGCGTGCCGATCGAGGACCGCCACAAGATCTTCGAGTGGAGCAACAAGATGATCGGCTCCGACGACCCGGAGTACCGGGTGTCCGAGGAGGAGATGTTCGAGGCGCAGGTCTCGATGTTCATGTACGCCCAGCAGCTCGCCGAGCAGCGGCGAGCGCAGCCGGACGACGACATCATCACCGCACTGCTCAGCGCGGAGATCGACGGCGAGTCGCTGTCCGACATGGACTTCAACCTGTTCTTCCTGCTGCTCTCGGTGGCCGGCAACGAGACGACCCGCAACGCCATCTCCCACGGCATGAACGCGTTCCTCGAGCACCCGGACCAGTGGGACCTGCTCCGGTCGGACCCCGAGCGCCACATCACCACCGCCACCGAGGAGATCCTGCGGTGGGCGTCGCCGGTGCTCTACTTCCGGCGCAACGCGATGGCCGACTTCGAGCTCCGCGGCCGCACGATCAGGGCCGGCGACAAGATCAGCATGTGGTACATCTCGGCCAACCGGGACGAAGAGGTGTGGGCGGACCCGTTCACGTTCGACATCACCCGCGACCCGAACCCGCACATCGCCTTCGGAGGCGGCGGACCGCACTTCTGCCTGGGCGCCCAGCTCGCACGGATGGAGATCCACGTCCTGTTCGAGGAGCTGGCCCGGCGCGTCCCGCACCCGGAGGCACTCGGCGCGCCCGACCGCCTGCGCTCGAACTTCATCGGCGGCATCAAGCACCTACCGGTCAGGTTCGACACCACCTGACCGCACGTCGCACCGGCCGGCGACGTCGGTCGGATCGCGTTCCAAGGGTCCACAACGCAGCGCCATCCGGGGGGATCCGGCGCCGCACGACGAGGGGGAAATGGATGAGGCGTCTGACCATCGTCCTGATGATGGGCACGGCTCTGGTGGCCGGTGCGTGCGGCGCGTCGGGCTCCGGTGACGAGCCGGCCGAGGGATCGTCGACGACCGAAGGGGGCGGCGACCCCACCGAGGCGGCCGCCGAGGGCACCTTCGGCGACCTCGACGCCACGCTGTGCGGTGCGGGCGACTTCAGCGTGGACCCGGCCGAGGCCGGTTCGAGCGCCGGCACGCTCGCCATCGGCGTCCCGAACGACCGCAGCTCGCAGATCCGCCCGGGCCTCAACAAGGTGATGTACGACGCGTCGGTCGCCTTCGCCGACTGGTGCAACGAGCAGGGCGGGATCGGCGGCCTCCAGATCGAGGTCGTCGACCTGGACGCCGCGCTGTTCAACGTCGAGGCCGCGATGAGCAAGGCCTGCGGCACCGTGTTCGCGCTCGTCGGCGGGGGCCTCGCCCAGGACGCGCTCGAGTTCTCCGGCAAGGACGGCAGCGACTTCCACAAGTGCGGGCTGATCGACATCCCCGGCTACGCGGTGTCGGTCGAGAAGGCCGACTCGAACGGGCAGGTGCAACCGGTCCCCAACCCGGGCTCGTCGGCGTCGAACACCTGGTTCCGCGACCTGAAGGAGCTGCAGCCCGACGCGCTGCAGAAGTGGGGCGTGCTGTGGGGCGAGCTCCCGTCGCTCGAGATCGTGAAGGCCAAGAACGAGGCCGTGGCGCGTGACGTCGGCGGGATCGAAGTGGTCCCGGAGCAGACCTATCCGCCCACGGGGGCGATGGACTGGACGCCGTACTCGCGGAAGCTGATCGGCACCGGGGCGACGTCGTTCAGCTGGGTCGGCGAGGCGTCGAACCTGGCGAGCTTCCTCACCAACCTCCGCCAGCAGGGCTGGGAGGGCACGCCGCTGCTCGAGGCGAACATGTACGACCCCGAGCTCACCGCCGCGGGCGAGGCCGCCGAGGGGACGGTGCTCCGGATGGCCTTCCACCCCCTCGAGGAGGCCGACCGGTGGCCGGCCGTCCAGCAGTACATCGACATGGTCGAGCAGCGCGTCGACGGCGGCAAGATCGGCCAGCTCGGCATGCAGAGCACGTCGGCCTGGCTGCTCTTCACGGTGGCGGCGAACGCCTGTGGTGAGAAGAACGACGGGGTGCTGACCCGGACGTGCATCCTCGAGGAGGCGGCGGCGGTCGAGGACTGGACCGGTGGGGGCCTGCACGCGCCGCAGGACCCGGCCCGCCACGACGAGGCGAAGGCCAGCCCGTGCTCCATGCTGCTGGTCGTCAAGGGCGGCGAGTTCGAGCGGCTGTACCCGAAGATCGACGGCGACGGCGACGACGGCGACGGCTTCCACTGCCCGGCCGACGGCGTCACGACCATCACCGCCGACGTCGGCGAGGGCAAGGTCGACCCGAGCCGACCGATATGACCGGCACGACGTCCGGTCCGAGCAGCGACAGCGGCAGCGGCGCCGAGCCGGCGAACCCGCTGGTCGACGGCCTGGTGCCCACGTTCCGGCACCTCGACGATCCCGACGTGCCCTGGCAGGAGTGCCGCCGCCAGCGGAACGCCGACGGCACCACGTCGTCCGTGTGGGAGAAGTGGCTCGCCTTCTCGCCCGACCCCCAGTACCTCTCCCTGTACGCGAGGTACGACCCCGGGATGATCGTGCGCCGCCACGGGCACTACAGCCCGCACATCGTCTTCGTCATCGAGGGCGAGCTGTGGGTCGGCGACCGACGCTGCCCGGCCGGCACGCACGTCGAGCTGCCGTTCGGCGCCGCGTTCGGTCCGCTGCGGTCCGGCGACGACGGTGCCGTGCTGTTCGAGGTGATGCTCGGCGATCCCCGGTCCTGGGGCGACCGGCCCGAGCTGTTCGCCGACGCGCTCGCCGAGCACGGTGCGGTCGCGCTCCCCGACCCGCCGCTCGACTACCCCGACTGGCTGTCGGACCTGCGACACCACTGGGTCGGCGCCGAGGACGACCCGATCCCCGACCGAGACGGAGCCACGCCGTGACCCTCACCGCCGACGCGCCGAGCGGCGTCACCCCGACCGAGCAGGACCTGCCGCGCATCATCTCGGTCGACGACCACATCCTCGAGCCGCGCACGCTCTGGCAGGAGGAGCTGCCGGCCGCCGACCGGGACCTGGCGCCGAGGGTGGTGCGCGAGAAGGTCTCGCTGCACTTCTCCGGTGGCCACTACGGCTTCACGCGCGACGACCCCGACGGCCACTGGTGCGACCTCTGGCTCTACGACGACCTGGTGCTGCCGACGGGTCTGCTCCACGCCGCGGCCGGCGTCCCGCCGGAGGAGCAGCGCAACATCCCGGCGATCTACGAGGACTTCCGGGAGGCGACCTACGACCAGAAGGCCCGGCTCGTCGACATGGACACCAACCACGTCGAGGTCTCGATCAACTACCCGAACACGTTCCCGCGATTCGCGGGCCAGGGCTTCGCCGAGCGCGCCGACAAGGAGCTCAGCCTGCGCTGCATCCAGATCTACAACGACTGGATGATCGACGTCTGGTGCGGCGGCGACGGCAGGGGCCGGCTGATCCCGCTCACGCTCGTCCCGCTGTGGGACCCTCGCCTCGCCGCCGAGGAGATGCGCCGCTGCGCCGCCAAGGGCAGCCACGCGATCGCGTTCTCCGAGAACCCGTCGAAGCTCGGCTTCCCGTCGCTGTACAGCGGCGACTGGGACGTGCTCTGGGACGCGTGCACCGAGACCGACGCCACCGTGTCGATGCACATCGGATCGTCGTCGACCATGCCGGCGACCAGTCCCGACGCGCCCCTCGCCACGACGATGGCGCTGAGCTCGCAGAACGCCGAGGGCTCGCTCTGCGACTGGGTGTTCTCGGGCACGCTGTCGCGCTTCGACGACCTGAAGATCGCGTTCGCGGAGAGCCAGATCGGCTGGATGCCGTACCTGCTCGACCGCATGGACATCGTGGCCAGGGAGTCGGCCACGGGCGGGGTGGAGCTCGACCGACCGCCGAGCGAGATCGTGAAGGGTCGCGTGTGGGGCTGCGTCTTCGACGACCAGCACGGCCTGAACAGCCGCGACGCCGTCGGGCTCGAGCACATCCTGTTCGAGACGGACTACCCCCACACCGACGGGACCTGGCCCGAGTCCCGGGCCGTCGCCCACCGCCTGTGCGCCACCGCCGGGATGGACGCCGTCGAGTGCCACGCCTTCCTGCGCGGCAACGCGATCCGCTGCTACGGGCTCGACCGCTTCGGCATCGCCGACTAGCGCGGCACCGACCGGGGCCGGCGCGTGCCAGCGTCGAGGTCGAGCTCCCACCCGCCGGCGTCGTCCCGGATCGGCACGGTGGTCTCGCCACGGCCGATCGAGGTGTACGGGTTGTCGAACCGGCGGTCGTGGGCGAGCTCGACCGGCGACCCCGCGACGACGAGCGGCGAACCGGGGCGGCACTCGACGGTGCCCTCGGCCGGTGACTCGTAGCGGACGTCGAAGCCCGGGTGGGGACCCGTCGCGGTCCACCCGGGGTCCTCGACCCGGATCTCGGCGGCCGCGATGGCCTCGCAGAACTCGTCGAAGGTCCCCGATCGCGCGGCGTCGCCGAGCTCGACGATCCACACGTCGTCGGCGCCGCCGTCGGCGACGAGGTCGAAGTCGCCCGTGAGCCCGCCGGTGTAGGTCGTCGCGGGGTCGTGCCGGCGCCACTCCGTCGGTCGCCACGACCACAGCGCCACGTAGCCGTCGCGCTTGCGGCCGATCGTCCAGTGCCCGAGCCGCCTGACCTCGTCGAAGTGCTCGGTCGGGAAGTACGCGTGGGTGTACGGCTCGTACGCGAACGGGTCGAGGATGCCGGGCTCGGGCGGCGCGAACGCGGGTTCGAACGAGTGCACGGCGACCCGCCGGTGCTGCGCGGAGCGTGGCAGCGTCGCCGAACCCGTCCAGTACCGGTCGTGGTCGAGGTAGTCGCCGGCGTTCGGCGACGGTCCGTTGCCGGGGTGGTTCGCGAACACGATCGCCCGCTCGTCGAGGGTCGCCTGCCAGATGTGATGCTGGAAGCCCGCGGTCCCCGGGCGGTAGCCCTGGGCGCAGGACAGCATCCCGTGCGCGTTGCGCCACGTGTAGGTGTGCACCTCGCTCAGGAGCCCGGCGTTGACCATCGGGTGGAGGTCGGCCGACATCTGCCGCCACAGGTCGGCGTCGGCGCCGATCGCGTGGCGCAGGTCGTCGAAGAGGTCGAACAGGTCCGCGTCCCAGAGCCGGTGGCGGTCGAGCGTGTCGATGGTGAGGGGCACCAGCTGCCACGGTGTCAGCGCACCGCGGTCCCACCAGAACGGCACCATGTCCGGGTCGGTGTAGGAGCGGCCGTCCGAGCGGACGGGGTCGTCGCGCAGCGGCTCGGACGGGTCGATCACCACGCCCATCGACTCGCGGTCGACGCTCTCGCGCGTGCTCGTCGCGATGCGCCGGAGCACGGCGGGCGGCCGGTAGCGGCGGGCCCGGGCGAGCAGCGTCGCCGACTCGTTGAGCGGCAGGAGGTCGGCGTCGTCGCCGTCGTCGACCGGCCAGGGCTCCTCGGTGGCGTCGAAGCACAGCTTGCAGGCGCCGAAGACCGGCTGGTCGACCGCACGGGCCTTGTCCTTCATGTAGGACCGGCCGTGGGTCACGCCGACGTTCCCGCGATGGCAGTGCAGCGCGAGGTCGTAGAGGACGAGGTCGCAGAACGCGGCCGCCCGTTCGGCGAGGGCGGGGTCGTCGACGAGCTCGGCCAACGTCACGAGGGGGGCGACGTCCTTGGCGTAGTAGACGTCGGAGTGCCACTCGCTGAAGCCGTCGACGGCCTTCTCGTCGAACCAGGCCGCCAACCGCCCCGCCGCACGCCGCCGGTGCTCCTCACCGGTCAGCCCCGTCACCGAGAACGTGTCGTGCGGCAGCGCCTGCCCGGCGAGGTACTCGCAGGCGTGGAAAATCAGGCGGTGGTTCTCCGACCAGTACCACCGCTCGTCGGTGCCCTCGAGCTCGACGGGGTCGGTGTACCAGTAGCGGAACGTGCGGAACCGGTCGGCGAGCGCGGCCGCCACGCGGTCGGGCAGGTCCTCCCGGTACGCGCCCCACAGCGTGAGGAGGCGGAGGACGTCGAAGTCCGCGCAGTCGAGCCACCCGTCGATCCGCACGAACCAACGGGCGAGCGCGGCGTCGTCGACGGCGCTCCAGTCGACCCCGTGGCGGGGGTCGCGACGAGCTCGTTCCAGGTGGTCGACGAGGTTCAGCGGCGAGGTCGGCCGCCAGACCGACGTGGCGGCGACGAGGTAGTCGTCCTGGCGGGCCCGCCACCACCCTGCGTCCTCGAGCCCGTCATCGACCATCGGGTGTTCCTACCACCGGGCAGGCCGGCCCGTGCGTGGGGGGAGCCGGTCGAGGTCCACGTTGCCGCCGCTGAGGATCACCCCGACGTCGGCTGCCGGCGCCTCGCCCCGGCGCCCCATCGCCACCAGGGCCGCGACGGCGGTGGCGCCGCTCGGCTCGACGACCTGCTTGGTCCGCTCCATCACGAACCACGTCGCCTCGACGATCTCCTCCTCGGTCACGGCCTCGATCGCGATCGCACGGTCCCGGAGGACGCCGAAGGTGCGGTCGCTCAGGACGGCGAGCAGCCCGTCCGCGATCGAGTCGCCGTTGCCCTCCGACGTCCGCCGGCCGCCGGCCAGCGATCTCCGCGCGTCGTCGACCGCCGCCGGCTCGGCGCCCACGACCTCGATCTCGCGATCGGTGCCGTGGGCAGCGATGGCCGTCCCCGACAGGAGCCCGCCGCCACTGACCGGAGCGACGATCGCCCCCAGGTGCGGCACGTCGGCGAGCAGCTCGAGGGCGGCCGTGCCCTGGCCGGCGATCACGCGGGGGTCGTCGTACGGGTGCACCTCCGTCGCGCCGGTGCGCTCGAGGATCTCGGCGAGCGTCGACTCGCGGGCCTCGAGCGTCGGCTCGCACAGGACGATCTCCGCCCCGTAGGCCGCGGTCGCCTCGCGCTTGGACAGCGGGGCGTCGGCGGGCATCACCACACGACACGGGATGCCCCGGTCCCTGGCCGCGAACGCCAGCGCGGCGGCGTGGTTGCCCGACGAGTGCGCCGCCACCCCGCGGCGAGCCTGCTCGTCGTCGAGCGACCGAACGGCGTTGGTCGCGCCGCGGATCTTGAACGAGCCCGTGCGCTGCAGGTGCTCGCACTTGAGGTGGACCCTGCACCCGACGAGCTCGTCGAGCGCCGCGCACGTCATGACGGGCGTGCGCCGGACCCCGGACGCGATCCGCACCGCCGCCCGTCGGACGTCGTCCACCGACGGGGGATCACCGATGGCGGTGCGCCCGTCGAGGTGGTCGCTCGTGGATCGATCCCGGCCCGACCGTCGCGGCTCGCTCGGAGGCACGGCGGCAGCGTACCCGTCGGGTCGTGCGGTCCTTCGCTGCCACCGACCCGGATCTGACCGACCGGCGGCCGACGACGGGCGGGGGTGCCGTCCGAACGGACGGCACCCCCTGGGAGTGGCGCAAGGC
The DNA here is from genome assembly GCF_020715685.1 of Dermatobacter hominis. Lineage (GTDB taxonomy): Bacteria > Actinomycetota > Acidimicrobiia > Acidimicrobiales > Microtrichaceae > Dermatobacter > Dermatobacter hominis. Next base: position 3,553,349 of record NZ_CP085840.1, on the reverse strand, counting down.
CACGAGCACGCTGGACCGCGGACGCAGTTCGGTCAGAGCGGATCCACCGGTCCGCAGATGATCTGCGTCGGCCGGTCGGGGCAGCCGCCACCGCCACCGCCCCCTCCGCCGGTGGGGATCGAGGTGGTGGTGGTCGTCGGCGCCACCGTCGAGGTGGTCGTCGGCGCCACCGTCGAGGTGGTCGTCGGCGCCACCGTCGAGGTCGTCGTCGGCGCCACGGTCGAGGTGGTCGTCCCCTGCGGGGCGGTCGTGGTGGTGCTGGTCGGGACCTGCGGCTGGGGCGTGCACGCGGCCAGCGAGGCGCAGAGCCCCACCGCCGCCGCCGCAGCGAGGGTCCGGATGGTCGTCGTTCGACGCACGGTCGTCTCCTGTCGTTTCGTCATCGAGTGGGTCGGGTCCCGGCGCTCAGAGCGGCTCGACCGGGCACGTGATGGGCTGGAAGTCCACGTTCGGGACGCACACGAGCGTCGTGGTCGGCTCCGGCTCGGTGACCGTCGGCTCGGTCGGCTCGGTGACCGTCGGCTCGGTCGGCGGCGTGGTGGGCGTCGTGCCGCTGTCGGTCCGGGTCCAGAGGTAGGACATCGTGTAGTCACCGGTCGATCCCGTCATGCGCTGACCCGTGATGCTCGTGCTGGCAGGGCTCCCGAGCCGGAACACGCGGCCGCCGTTGATGTCCGGTGGCACCCTGACGTACGAGAACGGGATGGACGGCAGCTCCTTGCCCGAACCGCCGAGGAACAGGTCCGCAGCGTCGGCCAGGGCGCCCCGGGCACCGATGCCGGCGTAGATCCGGCTGCCGACCGGGTCGTCGGGGATCCCGACGATGTTCCAGACGTAGGTCGACAGCAGGTGGGCCACGCCGGACAGGCCGATCTGGCCGTACACCCAGCTGATGATCTCGCCGGCGCCCTTCGGGATGTCGATCGCCTGCTTGTTCGCCAGGGCGTTGTTCAGCTGGTTGCGCACGATCGTGGACACCTCGTTGATGGCCGACTCGGGGTAGTCGAAGTCGCGCTCCATGGGCCACGTCCACACCCCGACGATCTCGAGCGGCCGTCCGAGTGCCAGGTCGCCGACGTCGGCCAGCGTCACGTCGTCGAACTGCGTCGGCGCCCGCTGGGTGCCCGTCATCGAATAGGACTGGCCTTCCGACAGCCCGGGCGTCTTGCTCCCGCGGACGACCCACGTCTGCGCGGAGTTCGGCTCGCCCACCTTCACCCGGAACGCGATGTTGACCGTGTACACGTCGTCCTTGGTGTTGAAGCACGCGATCGCGCACGTCTTGTCCTGCGACTTGTTGATCCGGATCGACGTGGTGTCGAACCGCCATGATTGAGTCGGCAGGGGTTGGGAGGGCGGAGTGCAGGCGGTCAGTGCCGCCGCAAGTATTCCCACCACCGCCACCGGGACCGCGACGGGTCGCATGAAGGCCTTCGAACGCATCACCACTCCCTTGACTCGCAGAGGCCGCTCCCCACGTCGCAGCCTCGGGCCGCCCCCCGGCGGCCGTTCGCACCCTACGACGATCGGTCGTACGAATCAAGCATTGCGTCGTTCGATGATGGGTGGTCCGGCGCATGGCCGGGACGGAGTGGTGCGGGGGAGACGAGGCGAGCCCGGGCGCAGCCTCAACGAGCTGCTCGAGCTCCGTCCGAGAGGGCACGCTCGTACTGCGACCGGACGACCTCTCGGTCCGAGTGCCCGACCGGATCGACCGTCGTTCCGCCGCCGAGTCCCCAGGCCGCGGCGATCTCGTCGACCGTGCGCCCGTGCAGTACGGCTGCGGCCTGGACCGCGGCGCCGAGCGCGACGAGCTCCTGCTCGTCGGGCACGACGACGGGACGCCCCGTCAGGTCGGCGACCACCTGCCGGTACGCTTCGCTGCGGGCCCCTCCGCCGACGAGGAGGACCCGACCGTCGGCTCCGGGCAGCTGGTCCGCCCCGTCCAGCAGGTTGCACACGACGCCCTCGACCGCGGCACGCGCCAGCAGCGCAGGCGACGCGTCGGAGCGGATGCCCGACAGGACGCCGGTCGCGGTCGGCCGGTTCGGGGTGCGCTCGCCGTCGAGGTGCGGGACGAGGACCATCCCGTCGGCGCCGGGCGGCGCGTCCAGCGCCAGTCGGTCGAGTGCGGCGGTGGTCACGCCGAGGAGCCGGGCGATCGCGTCGGTGACCTTCGTGGCGTTGAGGGTGCACACGAGCGGGAGGTACCGCCCGCCGGCGTCGGCGAAGCCGGCGACCACCCCGGTCGGATCGGCCGTCGGCGCGTCCGCGATGGTGAACGCGGTCCCGCTGGTGCCCAGGCTCAGCGCCAGATCGCCGGGCCGGAGCGCGAGCCCCAACGCCGCCGCCATGTTGTCGCCGGTGCCGGCGCCGACGAGCGCACCGGTCGGGACCCACTCGCCCGCAGCCTCGGTCGAGGCCCGCACGGTCGGCAGCATCGGCAGCCAGTCCACGGACCCATCGATCAGTCCCAGCAGGTCCGTGCGGTAGCCCTCGTCGGTCGGCGACCACCATCCGGTGCCTGATGCATCGCCCCGATCGGTGGTCCACGACCCGGTGAGGCGGTGCGTCAGCCAGTCGTGGGGCAGCCCGATCCGAGCGAGGCGGTCGAACACGCGCGGCTCGGTCCGCCGGAGCCAGCGCAGCTTGGTGATCGTGAAGCTGGCGACCGGCACGCTGCCGCACGCCGACGCCCACCGCTCGGCGCCGAGGGCCTCGACGAGCTGGGCGGCGTCGTCGGCTGACTCGGTGTCGTTCCAGAGCTTCACCGGTCGCAGCACCTCACCTGCCGAGCCGAGTGCGACCAGGCCGTGCTGCTGCGCGGCGATGCTGATCGCCGAGGGTCGGTTCGGCCCCGACACGCCCGCCTGCGACGCCGCCTGCTCGAACGCCGACCACCACGAGCGCGGGTCCTGCTCGCTCCGCGGCGGCATCGTCGGCGGGTGCGGCGCGCGTCCCGAGGCGACGAGCGCTCCGGTGTCCGCGTCGCGGACCTCGACCTTGCAGGCGGTGGTCGACGAGTCGACCCCGGCGACCAGCGGCACCGCTCAGCGGGCCCCGAGGAGGTGCTCGACCGCCAGCTGGTCGAGCCGCGTCGCGCCGTGGGACCGCTCCCCCTTCGCATCGGCGTCGAACGACTCGAAGGCGGTCGGATCGGCCACGAGGTCGGCCCACGTCTCACCGGGCGCGAGCGTGGGGGTCGACAGCTGCGGCACCCCGGCCGCGGCGAGCGCCTCCTGCACCTCCGGGTCGGCCCGGAAGGCCCGGGCCCGCTCCGCCAGGAGCAGATAGGTCCGCATGTTCGCCGCCGCCGAGGCCCACACGCCGTCGATCGCCTCGGTGCGCAACGGCTTGTAGTCGAAGTGCCTCGGGCCGTCGTAGGCCGGGCCACCGCCGGGACCGCCGTGCTCGAGCAGGTCCACCAGGGCGAAGGCGCTCAGGAGGTCGCCGTGGCCGAAGACGAGGTCCTGGTCGAACTTCGGGCCGTGCTGGCCGTTCAGGTCGATGTGGAACAGCTTCCCGTGCCACAGCGCCTGCGCGATGCCGTGGGTGACGTTGAGGTTCGACATCTGCTCGTGGCCGACCTCGGGGTTGAGCCCGACCATGTCCGCGTGCTCGAGCGTCGAGATGAAGGCCAGGGCGTGGCCCACGGTCGGCAGGAAGATGTCGCCGCGCGGCTCGTTGGGCTTCGGCTCGAGCGCGAACCGGATCCCGTACCCCTGGTCCTCCACGTAGCCGGCCAGCAGGTCGATCGCCTCGCGGTACCGCTCGAAGGCGAGCTGGGCGTCCTTGGCGACATCGACCTCGGACCCTTCCCGCCCGCCCCAGAGCACGTAGGTGTCGGCGCCCAGCTCAGCCGCGAGGTCGAGGTTGCGCATCACCTTCCGGATCGCGAACCGGCGCACCTCCCGATCGTTGGCGGTGAACGCACCTTCCTTGAACGCGGGGTGCGTGAACAGGTTGGTCGTCACCATCGGCACCGCCATGCCGGTCTCGTCGAGCGCGGCTCTGAAGCGCTTCAGGTGGTCCGAGCGGTCCGCATCGTCGCTGCCGAACGGCACGACGTCGTCGTCGTGGAACGTCACGCCGTAGGCGCCGAGGTCCGCCAGCCGGTGCACCGACTCCACCGGGTCGAGTGGCGGGCGGGTCGCATCGCCGAAGGGATCGCGCGCCTGCCAGCCCACGGTCCACAGACCGAAGGTGAACCTGTGCTCGGGCCTGGGTGCCAGTTCCTCGTCCATCGTGTCCCAGTTCACCAGACCGCTCGGCTGTCGCCGACGCGAGCGTCGCGGTGGAGGAGTCGATGGACGGCATCTTCGACGACGCCCTCGAGCGACCCTGACCCTCGTCCCCCGTCCGCCCACCCGCCAGGTCGCGGCGCCCCAGGTCCGGTCGCAGCGGCGGCGGGGGCCCGGCGGCGACGATGCCACCGGACCCCGCGCCGGCGGTCGCCGCCGGTCCCGTCGCCACGCTCGGGATCAGGGATCGCAGACCAGGCCCTCGTCGCCACCCGTCGCATCGACCGTCACCTTCGTGATCTCGAAGGTGATCGGTCCGTTGCCGACGTCGAGGGGCAGCAGCGGCTCGAAGACCTTGCCGCGGAAGGTCCAGTCCTCGTTGGGTAGGAGGACCAACGAGGTGGTGGTGGCGCCCTGGACCGCCCGGCCCTGGACCGAGATGTTCGTGTAGTAGCACTGCTGGCCGTCCACGACGAGCGGCGCGAAGGCCGTCAGCGTCACGTTGGCCTGACCAGGCCACTGGAACGGGTAGAGCCGGACGGTCCCGACCTCCACGTACTCCCCCGCCGGGACCTCTCCGGCCGGGCCGTCGTACCGGATCGTGGCGATCGCCGGTGCCGGGGGCTGCGGCCCGGCTGGTGTCGTGCACGCTGCGAGCAGCGTCGCCAGCACCAGGAGCGGCACCGCCAGCAGCGGCGTTCGGATCGAGCGCTTCATGAGTTGTCCTCCCGTCATCGCCCCGGCCGATCCCGGCCGACGCCCTCGTCGTGGAACTGCACTAGTTGCGTCGTGTCATGTCTTCATCCCGCCCAGCGTCCGATGCCCTCGGAGATCGGCCCACGACGCCGGGGCCGACCTGCTGTTGCGGCGTTCGACCTCCGCCGGCCCCTCACCGCAGCGGCGTGCACTCGATGGGGTCGATGATGATCGGTCCCGTCGGACACGGGCCGCCCGTGTGCTCGACGATCGTCGTGGTGGTGGTAGTGGTCGTGGTGGGCGGTGGCCCCGACGTGCACGCACCCGCGACGGCGGCGAGGCCGACCGCCAGCGCCGCGATCGTGGCGGCACTCGTTCGTCTCGGGGTTCGGATGATGGTCATCGGTGCTCTCGCTCCTCGTTTCGTTGGACCTAGATGGCGCTCGATGGCCGGCGCGTGGCGTTCCGGACCGATCGACGGGTGCCGAGCGGCATGGACGACGTGCACCGGCGCGCGCGAGCTGCCGACCGATGCTCCCTCGTTCCCGCCCGGTCTCCATCGCCGAGACCGACGTCACGGCCAGCGTACGCCGCAACTATCGACTCTTGCAACCCTTCGCGGGCCAGCCCCTCGATCGGGCGAGGAGGGAGCACGGTCGTCCAAGGGCTCGGGCGCGCCGTCACGCACGGTCGGAGCATTGCGTGGTGCCGCGACCCACGATCCGGGATCACGCGACAACTATCTTGGGCCGGTGGACGACGAGTACCTGCAGCGCTGGACCTGGAACGAGCGCCAGGCGTGGCTCGCCCTCGTCGAGACGCACGCCTACCTCTTCGGCGCGCTCGACCGCGACCTCGCCGCCGACACCGACGTCGACCTCGCTCGCTACCAGGTGCTCGCGCTCCTCGCCGATGCGCCCGGGTGGCGGCTCCCGATCAGCGAGCTCGCCGCTCGGTGCGGACTGACGCCGGGCGGGATCCGGCGGCGCTTCGACGCGCTCGAGCGCGACGGTCTGGTGGAACGACGGCGGGAGGGACGGGACCCCCGTTGGTTCGCCGTGCTGACGCTCGACGGGAAGCGGCGGCTCGATGCCGCGACACCCGCCTACCTCGAGAGCGTGCGTCGTCACTTCTTCGACCAGCTCGACCGCGACGAGCTGCGTCGCCTGGCGGCCGCCCTCGAGCGGGTCGCGAGGAACATCCGGGTGGAGACCGGCGTCCCCGGTTCGACGGATGGGTAGGGGGAGGCGCGCCGGCGGCCGAACACCTGCCGTCCGTGGGTCCCGGCGGTGCCGGCGACCCGACCGGGGCGCCGCCGGACCACCCGGCGGGTCTGGTTAGGATCCCACGGTGGCACCGGAGCCCACCCGTGACGCTGACGAGATCGCCGCCTGGCTCGCGCTGGTCGAGGCGCAGGGCTACCTGTACTCCGTGCTCGACCGGGAGCTGCAGGAGGCGTGCGGCCTCGAGCTGGCGAAGTACGAGGTGCTGGCCCACCTGGCGGACCAGCCCGACTGGCGGCTCCGGATGTCCGATCTCGCCGCGAGGTGCGGGCTGAGCCCGAGTGGGATCACGCGACGGCTCGATCCGATGGAGCGCGACAAGCTGCTGAAGCGGGAGACCGCACCCGGCGACCGCCGGGGCGTCGTGGCCGTGCTGACCAAGAAGGGCTACTCCAAGCTCCTACGCGCTGCGCCCGTCCACATCGCCGGCGTCCGCCAGCACGTCCTCGACATCCTCGACGAGGACGAGCTGGTCCTGGTCTTCAAGGCCCTGAACCGGGTGGTGGAGTCGATCCGCCAGGACGACGTCGCGCTGTAGCCCACTCGACCGCGCCCTCCCGCGCTGCTGGTGGGGCGGTCAGCACGGTCGACCCGCCTCCGCGACCCGCAGGTCGACCACGACGGGATCGTGGTCGCTCAGGGGTGCGCCGTCCTCATCGGTGAACCTGGCCGCCGGCACGTCGTAGCCGTCGACGCACACCTGCGCCCCGCTGCCACCTCGGACCGCCACACGGTCGATCCGGTCCGCGTCGGTGCACCCGACGGCCGGCGTACACGCGTCCTCCAGCCACAACCGCGAGGTGAAGCGCTCCCAGATCCGGGCGTCCGCCCCTCCCCCGCTCTCGGGATGGGACGGATCCGTCCTGAGGTTCGTGTCGCCCACCACCACGACCGCCCGGCCGGCGCTGTGCTGCTCGATGAACGCCGCGAGGTCGTCGTACTGCTGCGCCTGCAGCAGCTGGTCCTCCGGAGCACCTCCCGCCTCTCCGTGGACGTCGTAGAGGTCGAACGAGCGCGACCCGGCCTGGATCGTCGCGACCATGAACCCCTTCATGGCGAGGCAGTCGCCCGATCCCCCGTCGGGGAGCGGTCCGCCGAAGCAGCCGCGCCAGGGAACCCGCTGCACGTCGCTGATCGGGAACCGCGACGCGAGGCCCAGTCCGTCTCCGACCAGGACCGGACGCGGCGGCTGGAGGTCGACGCCGTCGGGGCCGGGGTGCGCATCGGTGACGTACTCGTGGGTGAGGCCCTCGCGCAGCCGGCGGTGGTAGTTCGCGAAGTCGAGCAACCAGAGCGGCGGCGCCCACCAGTCGAAGTCCTCCTGGGTCGCGACGATGTCGTACGCGTCCAACCTCCGGCCGATCACCGGCAGGTTGGTGCCCGGGCGACCCGGCGAGATCTCCTGCGGGAGACCGGCGACGTTGTAGGTCACCAGGCTGAAGGCGGCCGGGTCCGGCGGCGGACCCGGGTCGGCGGCGTGGTGGCGGGGCGGCGGGGCGCAGGCTCCACCCGCGACGAGGACCACGGCTGCGAGCACCATCGCGGCGAGCCTCCTCGCCGTCCCGACGGTCAACACATCCAGGCCGTGTCGCCCAGCCCCGGCCATCCGTTCTCCTCCACGGTGAAGTACCACCACCCGGGCGGCGACGGGTTGTCGAACTGCTCCAGGCACGCGGCCTGCACCACGGCATCCGTCGGGTGATCGAGGAAGACGATCCCGAACCCGCGTGAGGGCGCGCCGCTGCAGGTGCCGTCGGACGACGGGTACCGCAGCGAGTTGTACAGGTGGTACTTCGTGTACGGCTGACCGTTCTCGTCGTAGGCCGTGTAGGGGCTGGCCAGCGTGTCGACCACGTACTCGAGGTCGACGTCGCCGTACGAGCTCTTCATGCACAGCGGTCGGTCCTGTGGCCAGCCGGTCGGCACCGACGTCGACGTGGTGACGGTCGTTGTCGTGGTCACCGACGTGGTCGTCGTGCTGGTCGGTGTCGTGCTGGTCGGTGTCGTGGTCGACGTCGTCAAGATCGTCGTCGACGTCGAGCCCGACCCCTGGTCGGCGGTCGTGGTCGTCGTCGGCCCTGGCGGCTGGGCGGCGGGCGTGCAGCCGGCCGCCACGGCGGCCGCGGCGAGGACCATCGCGAGCAGGTGTCGACGCCAGCGGATCCGGCCTCCGGGGAGCTCAGGAGCGTCCATGTCGGTCCGCCCCCTCACTCGCAGATCACCACGGACGAGTGCGACGCACGGGTCACCTCCACGGTGATCGGACCGTTCACCACGTCGAAGCCCGTGTCGTACACGAACACCTTCAGGTCGGAGTCCGGCCCGAGGACGAGGAGGCGCTCGGGTCCGGCGTTCTGGCTCGCCCAGAGCTCCAGCTCGGGAGCGCCGTACGTGCAACCGGCCTGCCCCGGCACCGGTGCGGTCGCCCTCACGAAGGCCTCACCCGGGGAGGACGACTGGCACACCTGGACCGAGACACCGGCGACGTTCGCGTCCTCGCCGAAGCAGAGGCCCGGCACCTCGTCGTAGACGATCCTCGCCAGCGGGTCCGCCGGCGGCGCGGTGGTGCACCCTGCGAGGACGAGGCCAGCGCACCGAGGACGAGCGCGCCCGTCGTGGCCTTCTTCAGCATTCGGATCTCCCTCCGGTTCCCGAACCCCCACGGTCGAGATCCGAAGGATATGGCGCGATGGGTCTCACATGTCAATAGTTGCGTCATGCGATTGCATGGCTCACCACCTCGAACCACACGATCTTGTGCGACCCGTCGACCTCGTACCCCCATCGCCGCGCAGTCGCATCGACGATCTGGATGCCGCGGCCCCAGAAGCGCTCGTCGTCCCTCGGCAGCAGGACGGGGAGGTGGTCGACGTCGCAGCTCCACGTCGAAGTCCGGGCAGTCGGTGTGGATGACCACGTTGGTCACGACCTCGCTCGCGAGGAGCTCGTTCGCCCCTGCGGCGGGCGTCGACCGAACCACCTCCTACCCGCTGCGGGGGCACCGCCATGCCGCCGACCGCCACCGGTCCCCTCGTCCTGCATCGCCGGCGCTGGCCCACGTCCCGACGGTGCAGGTGCCGTCGCCCGATTCGTGGAACACCGAGTTGTAGCCGAACCACCGCTCGACCGGCGCGCCCCCGCCGGTGTCGATGTACGTGTACCGCTGGGTCACGCCCGTGTACTCCAGGTCGTTGCCCCCGAACGTGTTCCGCGTGCACACCGGCTCGGTGCCCGGCCCGGGAACGGTCGTCGACGTGGTCGCAACGGTCGTGGACGTGGCAACGGCAGTCGCACACCTCAGTCCGACGGCCAGAAGTAGGGGAGGTCGTCGGTCACGTCGGGGAAGCGCGGCCCGTACCAGTCCGGGTCCTTGCGGACGAGCGCGGATCGATGGCTCCGGTGCAGTCGGTCGTCGCCGAGCCACGGCGGCAGTGCTCCTGACGCCCGCAGGTCCTCCTGGGAGGGGATGTCTTCGACACCGATCTCGGCGAGGTCGGACCGGATCGTGGCCTGGCAGGTGTCCGAGAAGCCCATGGCGATCCACGTGTCGGTGATCGCCATGCCGTAGGCACCGAGCGCTGCCGGGTGGTGCCGCCACATCCGGGCGACGGGGTGGTGGCGCCAGCCGTAGTCGGGCCTGCTGATCGCCCGGACCACCTGGATCACCTCCACCCGTTGCTTGCCGAGCCGTCGCGGGTCGAGCACGCCCGCGCTGGCCCGGAAGTCTGCGTAGGGCAGGAACGTCTGCATCGCGATCGCCGGACCTCCCGTCCGCCATCTACCCCCTCACCCGTCCCGGGTGCATCCGAACCCGTGCCGGTCGTCGAAGGACTCGGCATGGGGATCAGAGGTCCGATCTACGCCGGCAGCAGCAGGCAGGCACCACGAGGCCGCGCAGGGGCAGCGGGCGTTCGCCCCGAAGCCGGGTAGGACCACCGCGTGTCCCCATCCGGCGCCGAACTGCATCCCCTGTCCTCCGTCGCCACCCTGGTCGACCGCCACCTCGCGGCGCTCCTCGAGGTCGAGCGCGGCCGATGGTCGTCGGTCGACCCCGACCTCGACGGCCTCCACGAGGCCCTCACCGCGTTCGTCCTCGACGGCGGCAAGCGGATCCGGCCGGCGTTCGCTTACTGGACGTTCCTCGGCGCCGGCGGCGAGGCGGAGAACCCGGCCGTGCTCGACCTCTGCAGCGGACTGGAGCTCCTCCACGCGTTCGCGCTGCTCCACGACGACGTGATGGACGGCTCCGACACCCGGCGGCACCACGAGACGGCGCACGTCAGCGCCGCTCGCCGCCACCGGGGCAGCGGCTGGCGAGGCGAGTCCCGACGCTACGGGGAGGGCGTGGCGATCCTCCTCGGTGACCTCGCCCTGACCCTCGCCGACCGCACGCTCGACCGGCTGGACCGCACGACGAGGTCGATCTACGGGGACCTGAAGGCCGAGCTCGTCGCCGGCCAGTACCTCGACCTGCTCAGCGCAGCACGCGGCGACCTCGACCTGGACCGCAGCCGTCGGATCCTCGTCTACAAGTCGGCTCGGTACACCGTCGAACGTCCGATGCAGCTCGGCGCCGCCTTGGCCGGGCGCCACGAGGAGCTCGTCGCCGCCGTCAGCAGGGTCGGCGCGCCGCTCGGCGAGGCGTTCCAGCTGCGCGACGACGTGCTGGGCGTCTTCGGGAGCGCGGACGCCGTGGGAAAGCCGGTCGGCGACGACCTCCGCGAGGGCAAGGCCACGATGCTCATCTCGTTGGCAGCGGCTCGCGCCGACGAGGAGCAGCGGGCCGAGCTCGAGCTGCTCGGCACGGACCTGGACGGCGCCACGATCGAGCGGCTGACCGACGTCATCCGCTCGACCGGCGCCCTGGACCTGGTCGAGCGCCGGATCGAGGAGCTGACGGACCTGGCGCTCGACGAGCTGGCGCGGCTGCCCGTCACCGAGCCGGCCAGGGCGGCGCTCGCCGAGCTCGCTGCGTTCGTCGGTGGTCGGCGCCGATGAGGGTCGCGGTGGTCGGGGCGGGGCTCGGTGGGCTGGCGGCCGCGTGCCACCTCGCCGGCGCCGGCCACGACGTCACGGTGCTGGAGCGCGACGACGGACCGGGTGGCCGGGCCGGGAGGTGGGAGTCGGGCGGCTATCGCTTCGACACCGGTCCCACGGTCCTGACCATGGTCGACATCGTGGCGGACACCTTCGCGGCCGCCGGTGCCGAGATGGACCACCACGTCGCGCTGCGCCGGCTCGATCCGGCGTACCGGGCGCAGTTCGCCGATGGATCCGAGCTCCGGGTGCGCGCGTCGCGGAAGGAGATGACGGAGGAGATCCGTCGGGTCTGCGGTCCACGCGATGCCGCGGCGTTCGGCCCGTTCTGCGACTGGCTGACCGAGCTCCACCGCGTCGAGATGCCGAACTTCATCGACCGCAACTTCGATTCGCCGGCCGGCCTGCTGGCCCACCCGCTGGGGGCGGCGCAGCTCGTGCGCCTCGGTGGCTTCGGCCGACTCGGTCGACGGGTGGCCCGGCACTTCGACGACGACCGGCTGCGGCGGCTGTTCTCCTTCCAGGCCCTCTACGCGGGGCTCTCCCCGTTCGATGCGCTGGCGCTGTACGCGGTGATCACGTACATGGACACCGTCGCCGGCGTGTGGTCGGTCGAGGGTGGGATCAACGCGATCGCCCGGGGCCTGGCCGACGCGGCGCGCCGGTGCGGGGTGCAGTTCCAGTACGGCGACGCGGTCGTCCGGATCGAGCGGACGCCCGCCGGTCGGGTCGCGGGCGTCCGATCCGCATCCGGGGCGCGGGTGCCCGCGGACGTCGTGGTGGCGAACCCGGACGTCCCGGCGGTGTACCGGGAGCTGCTCGGGTCCACGCCGCCGCTGCGGGCACGACGCGGGCAGTTCTCGCCGTCGTGCCTGCTCTGGCTCGTCGGGGCGAAGGGCCATCTGCCGCGCGGGACCGAACACCACAACATCCACTTCGGACGGGAGTGGGAGGCCTCGTTCGACGAGCTGCTCCGACGGGGCACGACGATGTCGGACCCGTCGATCCTCGTCTCGGCGCCCACGGTCACGCACCCGGGCGACGCCCCCGACGGCGGCCACGCCCTCTACGTGCTCGAACCTGTGCCGAACCTCGACGGCCACGTCGACTGGACCGTCGAGCGCGACCGGGCGAGGGACCGGCTCGCGGCGCGCCTCGACGACCTCGGCTACCCGACCGAGATCGAGCAGGAGCAGCTCGTGGACCCGCTCGACTGGGACGCGCTCGGCATGGAGCGCGGCACGCCGTTCGCGATGGCGCACCGGTTCAGCCGGACCGGCCCGTTCCGCGCCCCGAACGTCGACCGGCGGATCCCGGGGCTGGTCCTCGTCGGCTCCGGCACCGTGCCGGGGGTCGGGGTGCCGATGGTGCTCCTCTCCGGGAGGCTGGCAGCGCAGCGGGTCGAACAGGCGGCCGGATCACGATGAGCGTCCGACACGTCACCCTGGAGGAGAGCTACGCCGAGTGCCGTCGCCTCACGAAGCGGCACGGCACGACCTACTACTGGGCGACGCAGCTCCTACCGGGGGTCAGCCGCCCCCACGTCCACGCGCTGTACGGCTTCTGCCGCTATGCGGACGACATCGTGGACGACCTCGGTCCGGCGCCCGTGGCGCAGCGCTCCGAGGCGCTGGCCGCCTTCACCGATCGGTTCTTCCACGACCTCGACCGGGGCCGGTCCGACGACCTCGTCCTCAGGGCGGTCGTGCACACCGTCCGCGCCTACTCGATCGACCCCTCACTGTTCCGACGCTTCGTCACCTCCATGGAGATGGACCTGAGCATCGATCGCTACGGGACGTGGGAGGACCTCTGCACCTACATGGACGGATCGGCGTGCGTGATCGGCGAGATGATGCTGCCGATCCTCGAACCGGCCAGCGAGTCGGCGGTCCCCCACGCCCGGGATCTCGGGTTGGCCTTCCAGCTCACGAACTTCCTGCGCGACGTCGGCGAGGACCTCGACCGGGGCCGGATCTACCTCCCGCAGGAGGACCTCGAGCGCTTCGGGGCGGACCCCGCCGCCCGCACGGTGACCCCGGCCTGGCGCGAGCTGATGCGCTTCGAGATCGACCGGGCCCGCGAGCTCTACCGCTCGGCCGACCTCGGGATCGCGCTCCTGCCCGGGAGATCGGCACGGTCGATCCGTGCCGCTCGGACGTTGTACTCCGAGATCCTCGATCGGATCGAGCGCAACGACTACGACGTCTTCTCCGTCCGCGCCCGTGTGCCGCTCGCCCGCAAGCTGGCGGTGGCGGGCGCAGCAGCTCGACCGCTCTCGGCCCGGCCGAGGGGCGCCGTCCGGGCGTGAGGTCCGCGACCTCCCCCGATCGGGTCCCGGTCCGTCCTCGAGGCACGCGCGCGGAGGTCCTTGGGGACGACCGGCGCCAGCATCCCGTAGGGCGCGGCCCCGTACAGGTGGTGGATCCGGTGGGCCTCCCGCAGCGGTTCCAGGAGCGCGACGTGCTCGGGGAGGATCGACACGCGTCGGTGGATGTAGAGGTCGTGCACGAGCGCGTAGCTGGCGCCGTACGCCGTGACCCCTGCGCCCACCGCCACGAGCGCACCGAGCCCGGGCTGCCAGGTCCCGACCGCCATCACGACGATCGTGAGGGCGGCGAGCACGACCGGGAAGGCGTCGTTCGCCTCCCAGCCGTGCGGGTTCGGGCGGTGGTGGCTGCGATGGAGGACGAGGCCGGGACCGTGGAAGAGCAGTCGGTGCAGCAGCGCGGTGACGGGCTCCATGACCAGGAAGGCGGCCACGCCGATCAGCAGGGAGCGAGCCGGGCCCACCTAGCGCTCCGACGAGTGGCGAACACGGCCCGGTCGATCGTCCGCGAGGTCCTCGACACCGGCGTCGGCGGACCGACGACCCAGCTGGTCCCACACGACCATCGTCAGGGTCACGAGCGCGAAGCCGAACCCGAAGTCCTCGAGCGGCGAGTGGAAGCCGACCCGCACGCCCGAGAAGCTGTCCGGGTCGTAGATCACCACCGGCGCGCTTCGCTTGGTGAGCCAGCCGTCGACGAGCACCTGGAAGAACACGACGATCGCCATCGACAACCAGTAGCTGCGGGTGCGGAAGATGCCGGTCCGGGCGATCAGGAGCTCGTAGGCGACGACGGCGACGACGCCCACGACGGTCAGCGCGGTGTAGGCACCCATCATCGGCCGACGATCCGTCGGACGGCCTCGAGCGTGAGCAGCCCGCAGATCGGGATGACGACGAAGAAGAGCAGCTCTTCGACGGGGAGCGATCCGGGCAGGGTCCAACCCGTCACGTATCGATCGGAGTACCGCCAGTGATCCCAGGCGATGGCCACCACGTCCCAGACGACGAAGATGGCGACGGGGGCCGACAACGTCAGCGCGAGCCGGCGAGGCTGTCGGTAGACCCGGGCACCGAGGACCAGTTCGAGGGGCAGCGTGATGAGGAGGCAGGCGCCCAGCAGGAGGAGGTACTCGAAGCGCTCCACGGGCCGAGGGTACTGCCGCCCGTGACCGAGCGAGCAGCAGGAGCCGAGCCCGAGCTGGTCGTGACCATCGACGAGCACGGCGTGCTCGGATCCATGGAGAAGCTCGCCGCCCACGAGCCGCCCGGTGTCCGGCACCTGGCGTTCTCCGTCTTCCTGCTCGACGAGGCCGGCCGCGTCCTCCTCCAGCGCCGCTCGGCCCGCAAGCACCACTTCAGGAGTCGGTGGTCCAACTCCTGCTGCAGCCACCCCCGTCCCGGCGAACCCCTATCCGACGCCGCGACGAGGCGGGTCCACGAGGAGCTCGGGGTGGTCACCGACGTGCGCCCGGTCGGGTCGTTCAGCTACTTCGCCGCCGATCCCGACAGCGGGCTCGTCGAGTCAGAGCTCGACCACGTCTTCGTCGGCCGGTACGACGGGCCCATCGACCCCGACGAGGACGAGGTGGACGCCGTGGCGTGGGTCGACCTCGCCGACCTCGGCCGCTGCGTCGTCGACGAACCCGAACGCTTCACCCCGTGGCTCCCGATGGCCCTCGCCGTGCTGCACGACAGCCTGGATCACCCTGCCGACCCCTGACGGCGACCAGGTCCGCCGCCGACCGGCGGTTCCTCGTCGTCGCCCCTCACCGATCCCGCAGCCACCCTCCTCGATCCCGCCCGGTCAGTTGTGGTACCGGACGTTGACGTTGTGGATGGTCCCCTCGAACGGGAAGGGCGCACGGTCGTAGTAGTCGAGGGACACGGGGCTGCCGAGGGCGGTCCCGATGTCGAGGCAGTCGTTGGCCGTGAACAGCAGCGGAGCGCTGATCGGCACCGACCCGGCCGCCACCTGATCACCACCCACCTCGATCGTGATGTCGAGGGGCCCGCCGGGCCTGGCCTCGGCGTACACCGTGTCGATCGTGATCGTCGCCCGCCCGGCGGGGATGCGTTGCTCGGACCGGAGCTTGGTCCGCATGAGGATGAACAGGTTGTACTCGTAGCAGAGGTACCCGTCGTCCATGAACAGGGTGAGCCCGCCGCCGGCGCCGCCGAGCTTGTAGAGCACACCGCTCGCGTTCTCGGGCAGCTCCGCGTCGATCGTCACCGTGTTGTTGCGGTTGCCGAGCGCGGGCGCGCAGAACTCGGGCATGCGCACGATGTCACCGGTGAAGTTCCACTCGCGGTACGGCGTCGAGATGCGCATCTCGGGATGGAACACCACCACCCACAGCGCGCCGCCCACGGGGTAGACGCTGTTGCGGGCCGCTTCGATCGCGAACGTCTCCTTCAGCTGGGCGAGCTTGTCGGGGTGCTCGGCGGCGAGGTCGTTGGCCTGGGTCCAGTCCTCGTCGAGGTGGTACAGCTCCCACGTGTCCTCGTCGGGCGTCCACTCGTCGATGCCCTCCGGTCGACCCGGGACCCACGGGATGCGTGGGCCCAGGGCTGAGGCCATCCACCCATCGTGGTAGATCGCTCGTGAGCCCATGATCTCGAAGTACTGGGTGAGCAGCCGACCCTTCGCGTCACGGTCGCCGAACGTGTAGGCGAAGCTCACGCCGTCGAGCGGCTGCTGCTCGACCCCTCGGACCTCGAGCGGGGGCGTGATGCCGATGACCTCGTAGATGGTGGGGACGAGGTCGTTGCAGTGGTGGAACTGGGTGCGGGGCACCGGGTCGGGCTCGATGCCCTTCGGCCAGCGGACCACCATCGGGTTGCGGGTGCCGCCGAGGTGCGAGGCCAGCAGCTTCATGCCCTTGTACGGGGTGCTGCCCGCCCACGCCCAGGCGGCGTGGTACTGGTTGTCGGTCTTGGGCGACCCCAGCACATCGAGGCCGCCGAGCTCGTCGAGCGCCTTGATGTGCATGTCGACCGTGGTCGGGATCATGTTCTGGGCGAGCAGCTCGCTGATGGTCCCGTTCTGCCCCTCGCCCGACGACCCGTTGTCGCCCCAGATGTAGAACACCAGCGTGTTGTCGGCGTAGCCGAGCGCGTCGACCTCGTCGAGGAGGCGCCCGACCTGGACGTCGACGTGCTCGGCGAACCCTGCCGCCACCTCCATGAGCCGGCGCTGGAACGGCTTCTCGTCCTCGGGGATCTCGTCCCAGCCCGCCAGCGACCCAGGTCGTTCGGTCAGCTCGGCGCTCTCGGGGATCCAGCCCTGGTCCTTGGCGCGGGCGAAGACCCGCTCGCGGTACGCGTCCCAGCCGTCGTCGAACTTCCCGGCGTACTTGTCGGCCCACTCCTTCATGATGTGGTGCGGGCCGTGGAGGCAGCCGCTGGCCCAGTACATGAAGAACGGCTTGTCGGCCTCGAACGCCCGGTGCTCGTGGAGCCAGCGGATGGCGTCGTCAGCGAGGTCCTCGGAGAGGTGGTAGCCCTCCTCCGGACGCTTCGAGGGCAGCACGCTCGTGGTGTTGCGCACGAGGTTCGGTTCGTACTGCGAGGCCTCGCCGGCGAGGAAGCCGTAGAAGTACTCGAAGCCCTTGCCCGTGGGCCAGTTGTCGAACGGCCCCGCCGGGGTGGTCTCCTCTGCCGGCGTGTTGTGCCACTTGCCGAACGCGGCGGTCGAGTAGCCGTACTCGGTGAGCACCTCGGCCGCGAGCGCGGTGCTCGCCGGGATGTGCCCCGAGTACCCGTCCCAGTCGTTCGCCAGCTCGGCGATCTGGCCGTTGCCGATCCGGTGGTGGTTCCGCCCCGTCAGCAGCGACGCCCGCGTCGGCGAGCACATCGCGGTCGTGTGGAACCGGTTGTAGCTGATCCCTTCGCCCATGACCTTCGTGAGCGTGTCGGTGCGGACCTCGCCGCCGAAGGTGCTGGGCAGCCCGGGCCCGGCGTCGTCGATCAGGATCACCAGGATGTTCGGCGCGTCCGCCGGCAGGCGCTGCGGGTCGGATCGGGGCGAGTACACCGACTCCTGCATCGTCCGGCCCGCGACCGAGCCCGAGCCCTTCGGGGGGAACGGCAGCGACGCCTGAGGGGGGAGCTTCGGGAAGGTGGTGGTCATCTCTGGTCCTTCAACGTGTCCCGGGCAGCACGTCGCCCGCACGTGGTCCCGACCTCTGAGTTCGATGGGGCGATCAGTCGCTCCGCGCCATCGCAGCGTATGCCTCGGCGAACCGGCTGCTCGGCGCCTCTGCTGCGACGAGGCGCGCCTCGGCGTGGTGGTCGACGTCCACCAACTCCCGGAGGTGCCTGACCCTGAGCCCCAGTCGCTCGAGCGCCGCGATCTGGCGGCGCCGCGTGTCGTGTCGGCTCATGGGCACGCGATCGAAGGCACGGCGATCGGGCGAGGTGAGACCGATCGACCAATAGCCGCCGTCGGCCGCCGGCCCGAGCACGGCATCGCAGTCATCGCGGGCGAGCAGGGCCAACCCTTCGTCGATGTCCTGCGGGGAGACCTGCGGGGTATCCATGCCGAGCACGAGCGCAGGGCGACCCAGGTCCTCGAACACGCTCGCCAGGCGCTCGCCGAGGCCGTCGCCGTGCTGCGGGATGACCTCGACGCCCTTCGGGATCCACGGCATCGCCCGGCCGTCGAGGGCGAGGACCACGTCGTCCGCCGCGCTCGCGAGCGCGGCGTCGAGCGTGTCGAGGATCGCAGCCTTGGCGATGACCGCAGCGTCGTCGTGTGTCAGCGGCGGGCACAGACGGGTCTTCACCCTCCCGGGCACCGGCTCCTTCGCGATCACGACGACCGTCGGCGACCTCATGACCGACCATCTGCCACGAGGCGGGCGAGGTGGCGCCCCGCTCGAACGAACACCTCGGCACGGCCGAAGCCGACCTCGGCGGCGAGTCCTGCGATGTCGTCGGCTCCCACCCACGCCCACCGGAACCAGGGCCCGGCGCCCCTGCTCGGACACCTGAGTCGGACGTGGTCGGTCTGGGTCGCGCACCCCGGCGCCTCGACGTCGAGCAGGGCGACGCCGTCGGGCCGGAGCAGCTCGCGTGCTCGGGACAGCAGGCGGACCGGGTCCCCGCCGATGCCGACGTTGCCGTCGAGCAACAGCACCGAACCCCACCGCCCCTCGCCCGGGAGCTGGTCGAAGACCGACCGGTCGAGCACCGTGGCGCCAGCTCGATCCGCAGCGTCGAGCGCAGCCGGCGCGACGTCGATCCCGAGGGACGGCACGCCCTGCGCCGCCAGCGCCGCCGCGATCCGCCCGGGGCCGCAGCCGATGTCGAGGACGGGCGCGGGCAGGTCGGCGATGAGCTCCGCCTCGAGCTCTGTCGGCGGTGCGTGCCACGCGTCGACCTCCAGAGGTCGATGCACGCCGTCGGAGGAGCGCTCCATCAGGATCACGGTCCCGACCTGCCCCGACGAGCGCGGACCCATCCCGCCACCAGCCCCACGGCCAGCACGGCTGCACCGATCACGGCGAGGTTCCGACCGGCCGACGACGGCAGGATCGACGGGTTGTCGGCGCTGGCGCCGAAGCGGGCGACGGTGGGCCAGGTGGCCAGACCGACGACTGCGACGACCGTGACGCCAGCACGGATCGGTCCCCGCCAGGCCGGTGGGAGCCCGCCGGTGAGCCCCAGCCCGAAGAGCAGCACGAGGGGCAGGACGACGAGGTCGTGCACGAGCGCGGCGCCGATCACCCAGGACGCCCAGGAGCCGGGGTGCGTGCGGTCGGCCTCCCGGAGCACCCCCGCCACCGCCCAGCCCATGAGCGACCATCCCGCAGCGATCGCTGCCCAGGCCACGGGACCCGGACGGGGATCCTCGCGGCCTGCGCCGGTCGCCGTCGGAGCCGTCCGCCGGGTCATCCGACCTCCAGACGGGTGACCCACTTGGTCTGGAGGACGCCGGGCCGGTTGGGGGCGATGAGCCGCACGGGGGCGCCGTGGTCGGCGTGCAGGTCCTGCCCGTCGATCCTGAGTGCGAGCAGGCACTCGTCGCCTGCAGCCGCCTCGTCCGACAGCTCGGAGGACGAGTAGAGGCCCGAACGCTGCGCAGAGCGCACGGTGACGGGCCCAGCGTCGACCTCGGCGGCGGCGAGCACATCGGCGACGCGGACCCCGGTCCAGCGTGACGAGGCGCTCCAACCCTCCACACAAGCGATCGGCAGCTCCGCGGTGCGCTGCGGCATCGTCCGCAGGTCCTCGACCGTGAACGACGCCGATGATCCGGACCTGACGTCGCGCACCTCGAGCCGGTAGGCGGGATCGGAAGCCAGCCCCGTCGTCCCCGCTGCGGCCGCGGTCCGGTTGACCGGGATGCCCTGCGGACCGACGTCGCTCCGCCTGGGCCCGAGGAGGTTGGTGCCGCGGAGCAGCGGCACGGTCTGGCCGGCGGTCAGCAGCGTGAGGAGGCCGGCGGCGCCCGCGACGGTCAGGAGCAGGCCACGCCGGCTGAGCTCGCCCGGTCCACGATCGCGACCGGTGGCCGGCGCTCCCGCCGTCGGAAGGAGCGCGCGCCGCACCGTCGGCGCCTTGAGCGCCACGTGCACGATCGTTGCTCCGAGGACCAGCCACGCGGCCCACCAGTGCCCGGCGGGGAAGAAGAAGCGCCATGGGTACCAGTGCGCGATGTTCCCGACACCGGTCACCAGCAGGAAGAGCGAGCCGCCGACCAGTGGCAGGAGGCCGAGCCGCTCCATCGCGTCGATCGCTCCGTGCACCGGCGGCCGGCGCCAGAGGTGCGGTGAGACGGAGAAGAGCTTGGCGAGCAGCAGTGGGACCGACGCAAGGCCGGCGATCACGTGGAGGCCCTGCGTGACCCGGTAGAGGCCGACCGGACCGGTGGGGGGCGTGAACCACGACGGAGGCTGCTGCTGGAGGTGGGACCACAACCCGGTCAGCAGGCAGAGACCGAAGGCCACGCCGAGGGCGACGCCCAGGATCGAGGCCGTGCGCTCGTCGTGGACCTCTCGTTCGGATGCCGCAGCACGCGCGGATTCCCCGCGCCTGGCCACACCGGCCAGCCTCGACGTGATCCCGGTCGCTGCACCGTGCTCGGTCAGCCGCTCCGGATCACCCACGACAGCGAACGTACCCAGCTCCGGGAGGCCGGCGAACCCCCGATCCATTACCGAACGCGAAACTCCCGAGCGCGCCTTACGGATCGCGAAACACCGCGCCGGACCCGGGCCCGCATGCCCGACCCCCCGTACGCTCGTGTCGTGGAGGCAGGCGAGGTCGAGGAACCGGTCGACGCGCCGCGACGGATCCTGGTCGTCGAGGACGATCCGAACCTGTCCGAGGTGGTCGAGCGCTACCTGCGCCGCGACGGCTTCGAGGTGGAGCGCGTGGCCGACGGGGACGCCGGCCTGCAGCGGGCCATGGAGTGGCTCCCCGACCTCGTCGTGCTGGACATCATGCTGCCGGGTATCGATGGTCTCGAGGTGTGCCGCCGGCTCCGGGCGGAGGCTCCCATCCCGGTCGTGATGCTCACGGCCCGGACCGAGGAGGACGATCGCGTGCTGGGCCTGGAACTCGGCGCCGACGACTACGTGACGAAGCCCTTCTCGCCGAGAGAGCTCGCCGCCCGCGTGAGGGCCGTCCTCAGGCGGTCGGCAGGTTCGGTCGGCGGCGTCACCGATGGCGCGCTGCTGCGCGCCGGGTCGATCGAGGTCGATCCCGTCGCGCACGAGGCGCGTCGCGACGGGGTGCCCATCCACCTCACGGCGAAGGAGTTCGAGCTGCTCGCCCACCTGATGCGCCACCCGCGCCGCGCCTTCGGGCGCGCCGAGCTGCTCGAGTCGGTGTGGGGGTGGACCTACGGCGATGCCGCCACGGTGACGGTGCACGTCCGGCGGCTCCGCACCAAGGTCGAGGCCGACGCCTCCGCCCCACGACATCTGGTGACCGTCCCGGGTGGGTACCGGTTCGAGCCATGACGGTCCCGCCGGTCACCGCGACCGTCACCGACACCGCCACCCTGGCGCTGCTCACGCTCGCAGGCGCGGTCCCGGTCGCCCTGCTCGGGGTCTGGTTGGGTCGGCGGAGCTCCTCGAGCGTGCGGCGCCAGGCCCTCATCGTCGCGCTCGTCCCGCTCGCGGCGACGTGGGTGGGCGCCCTGCTGGCGGCCCGGGCGATGTTCCTGTCCGCCCACGACATGGGCGCGTTCGTCACGATCGCCCTGACCGCCGCCGTCGTGGGGGTGGGCGCCGCGTGGGAGCTCGGCCGACGGATCCGCACCGACGCCCGTCGGCTCGAGGAGCTGTCGCAGGAGATCGCCGACGGAGCCGTGCCCACGGGCCCTCCGGGCGCATCGGTGTCCGAGCTCGGCCGCGTCGGCGACCAGCTCGCCGAGATGTCCCAACGACTCGACCGGTCCCACCGCCGCGAGCTCGCACTCGAGCGGTCTCGTCGGGAGCTGGTCGCCTGGGTCTCGCACGACCTGCGGTCACCACTCGCAGGCATCCGGGCCATGGCCGAGGCACTCGAGGACGGTGTGGTCGACGACCCCGACGACGTGCAGCGCTACCTCCGGACGATCGGCGCCGAGACGGATCGCCTGGCTGCGCTGGTGGACGACCTCTTCGAGCTCAGCCGCATCACGAGCGGCACGGTCGATCTGACGCCGCGGTCGGTGCGGGTCGACGAGCTGGTGGGATCGGTCATCGAGGCCGCCGGCGCGACGGCCCGGGCCCGCAGCCTCGACCTCGAGTGCGATCTGGGCGACCCCGCCCCCTTGCTCGTGTCCCCCGCGGAGGCCTCGCGCGTGCTGCGCAACCTGCTGGACAACGCCCTCCGCCACACGCCGCCGGGCGGCACGGTCCGCGTCACCGTGGCGGAGCACGGTCGGAACGCCGTGATCTCTGTCGTCGACGAGTGTGGCGGGATCCCCGCCCAGGACCTCGACCGGGTGTTCGACGTCGCGTTCCGCGGTGACGCCGCACGGACCCGCGACACCGGCGGCGGCGGGCTGGGCCTCGCCATCGCCAAGGGCCTCGCCGAGGCGCAGGACGGTCGCATCGACGTCGCCAACCACGTCGGCGGGTGCTGCTTCACCGTCCGATTCCCGTTGGCCCAGCCCGGACCGGCATGACGCCGATCGGCCATCGGCGGGCGGCGCGCCGGCGATCAGGACCGGGCCAGCACCCGCGACATGTCCTGGACGGCGTGCAGCGTCCCCCGGACCGTGCCGGTCACCTTCGACCGCCCGACGCGAGGCCGGTAGCTCACCGGCACCTCGACGATCGTCCAGCGCGCCGCATGGGCGCGGAGCACCATCTCGAGCGGCCAGCCGGATCGGCGGTCCTGCAGACCGAGCTCGAGCAGGTCGAGCCGGCGCGCCGCCCGCATCGGCCCCAGGTCCGTCACGCGGGCGCCGGTGCGACGGCGCAGCTCGGCCGCAAGGAACCGGTTGGCGAGGCGGGCGTGCCAGGGCCATGCGCCCCGGCTGGCGCGCCGGGCGCCGAGGCAGAGCACGTCACTCCGTCCGTCGAGCGGGGCGACGACCGACGGCAGCTCCTGCGGGTCGAAGCTGGCGTCGGCGTCCATGAAGCAGACGACGTCGTCCTCGGCCGCGTCGAGGCCGGCCCAGCAGGCCGCACCGAACCCGCGACGCTCCTCGACCACCACCGTGGCGCCGAGGCGGCGGGCGACGTCGGCGGTGCCGTCGGTCGAGCCGTTGTCGACGACGATCGGCCGGTAGCGGTCGGGCATGCGGGAGAGCACCCACGGCAGCGCCTCGGCCTCG
Source organism: Dermatobacter hominis (assembly GCF_020715685.1). Classification (GTDB taxonomy): domain Bacteria; phylum Actinomycetota; class Acidimicrobiia; order Acidimicrobiales; family Microtrichaceae; genus Dermatobacter; species Dermatobacter hominis. Next base: position 3,529,985 of record NZ_CP085840.1, on the reverse strand, counting down.
TCGAGGGCGGGCAGGACGACGTCGGGCACGCTGACGAGTCTGGCAGGCGGCGCGATCGACCGAGGGGCCGCTGACATGCGCGTGGTGGTGACCGGAGGGGCGGGCTTCATCGGGTCCCACGTCGTGGACCTGTTGCGCGTCGACGGCCACGTCCCGGTGGTCGTCGACGTGCTCGATCCGTACGCCCACGCGACGGAACCCGGCTGGATCCACCCCGACGTCGAGCTGCACCGGCGCAACATCTGCGAGGACGCGGTGTGGGACGACGTCCTGCTCGGCGCCGACGCGGTGTGCCACCTCGCGGCCAAGGTGGGGCTCGGCGTCGACTTCGCCGATGCGCCGGCATACGTGTCGTCGAACGACGCGGGCACCGCGACGATGCTCACCGCGATGCACCGCATGGGGTGGCGGGGTCGCATCGTGCTGTCGTCGTCCATGGTCGTCTACGGCGAGGGGGCCTACTCCTGCGAGGCGCACGGAACCGTCCGGCCCGGGCCCCGGTCGCCTGCGGACCTCGACGCCGGTCGGTTCGATCCGCCGTGCCCCCGGTGCGGCAGGGCGCTCCGCCCCGAGCTGGTCACCGAGTCGGCGCCGGTGGACCCCCGGAACGTGTACGCGGCGACGAAGCTGCACCAGGAGCACCTCTGCGCCACCTTCGGCCGCGAGCACGACGTGGCGGTCACGGCGCTGCGGTACCACAACGTGTACGGGCCGCGGATGCCCCGGGACACGCCGTACGCCGGCGTCGCGAGCATCTTCCGGAGCCAGCTCGCGCTGGGCGACGCACCGCAGGTGTTCGAGGACGGCGGACAGCGGCGCGACTTCGTCCACGTCGCCGACGTCGCCAGGGCGAACGTGCTCGCGCTGACGGATCCCCAGGGCTTCGACGGACCGCTCAACATCGCGTCGGGCCACCCCGTCACGCTCCTCGAGATGGCGGAGGCGCTCTCGGCCGCCGACGGGCGGGGTCGACGCCCGCAGATCACCGGCCGCTACCGCCTCGGCGACGTCCGCCACGTCACCGCCGATGCGCGGCGAGCGACCGACGCGATCGGCTTCACCGCGATGGTCCTGCCGGAGGATGGGCTCCGCCGCTTCGCCGACGACCCGCTCCGCGACGCCGCTCCGCCACCGTGACCGCGGCCCGAGCGGGGCGCCATGCCGTCGGGGTGGCTGCGGCGGCGGGCGCGGCGGCGGTCGTCGCCCTGGCCGTCGTGTGGGGCGCGCGCCTGCTCGACGACGGGGCCGAGCTGTTCCTGTCCGCCCCCCCGTTCGCCGGCGAGTGGGTGTGGCGCTGGCCGGCCGGGCTGTGGGTGGCGGTGCTGCTGGCGATCGCGATCGCGGTGTGGTGGCCCGTGGCGGTCGAACGGCTCCCGTGGCGCGCCGTGCTCGTGGCGTCCGCAGCGGTCTCGTTCGTCTGGACCGCCGTCCTCGCCGCGTCCGGCGGCATCGACGGTCTGTCGGCCCCGCTGGTCACGCGGTTCGAGTACCTGCCGTACGCGAGGGAGGCCCCGCCTCCCGGCGAGCTGCTGTCGCAGTGGTCGGTGCTGCTGCCCGACGCGCCGACCCACGTCCAGGGTCATCCGCCCGGAAGCCTGCTCGTCTTCATGGGGCTCGACCGCCTCGGCATCGGGGACCTCTCGGTCGCCATCATCGTGCTGCTCGCCGGCGCCTCCGCCGCCGCGGCCAGCCTCGTCGCGCTGGACCGGCTCGCGGGGCGGGCTGCGGCGCGGCGCGCCGCGGCCTTCGCCGGGCTGGCCCCGGCCGTGGTGTGGGCGGGGACCTCGGTGGACGGGATGGCGATGGGCGTGACCGCCTGGGCCGTCGCCGCCGGCGCCGCGGCGGCGACCGCGGACGACCGGACGGTCGCAGCCGGAGCCGGCGCGGTCGCCGGACTCCTCGCCGCGGCGCTGCTGACGATGACGTACGGGGCCCCGACCCTGCTCGGCCCGCTGTGGGCCCTCGCTGTCTGGACGGCCCTGCGCCGGCGCCCGTGGCCGATCGTGGCGGCGTCGGCCGGACTCCTCGTGCCCGTCGGCGCGCTCGCCCTCCCCGGCTTCGACTGGGCGGCCGGCTTCTCCGCGACGCACGACGCGTACCGTGCCGGAGTGGCGGCGGTCCGCCCCGGTGGCTACTTCCTCGTCGCCAACCTGGCGGCCGTGACCGTCGCGGCCGGTCCGGCCACGGTCGCAGGGGCTGCCGTGCTCCGGGACCGGAGGGCGTGGCTCCTGGTGGGCGGCGCGCTCGCCGGTGTGGTCATCGCGGACGTCTCGGGGCTGTCCAAGGGCGAGGTCGAACGGATCTGGTTGCCGCTCGTCCCCTTCCTGGTGATCGCCTCCTGCAGCTTGCGGGGACGTGTGGCGCGCCGTGGATGGCTGGCTGCGCAGCTGGCCATCGGGGTCGTGCTCCAGGCGTGGCTGCGATCGCCCTGGTGAGCGCAGGGGCGGGCGGCGTCAGCCCGCGACCGGCGGCACGTCGGGTTCGAGGCCATTCGTCGCCTGCGCGCAGCCGCAGGATCGCTCCGACGGCATGGAGCCCAGGACGTCGACGATGACCTGCCGCGTGACCGGCATGGCTGCGGCGAAGGCGGCGTAGACCTCGTCCTGGCTGACCGGGCCGACGCCGGGGCGATCGTCGACGCCCGCGTCGTAGTCGGTCACCACGGCGATGGCGCAGCAGCAGATCCCGAGCTCTCGGAGCAGCACCGCCTCGGGGTACTGGGTCATGTTGATCACGTGCCAGCCCTGACGGCGGTACCAGTGCGATTCCGCCCTCGTGGAGAACCGCGGACCCTCCACGACCACGACGGTGCCGGACCGGTGGACGGAGACCCCCGTGGCGATCGCCCGGTCGACGACGATCGAGCGGAGCTCGGAGCAGTAGGGCTCCGCGAACGACACGTGGTTGACCGTCGGCCCGTCGAAGAAGGTCGAGGGTCGACCGGAGGTGCGGTCGACGAGCTGGTCGCACACGACGATGTCGCCGGGATGGATGTCGGGCTGCAGCGACCCCGAAGCGCACGGGGCGAGGACGCGGCGCACGCCGAGCGAGTGCAACGCCCACACGTTGGCCCGATAGTCGATCCGGTGCGGGGGGAGGTCGTGGTCGGTGCCGTGGCGAGGGAGGAAGGCCACGCCGATCGGCCCCCGATCCGTCATCACCTCGCTCACCGCCACCGGCGCGCTCGGCGGCCCGTATGGCGTGTCCACCTCGATCCGCTCGACCTCGCCGAACAGCTCGTAGAGACCGCTGCCCCCGAAGACGCCCACTTCCACGTCGCGCATGCGCCGACCGTAGAGGCCGTGGCATCGACCAAGGACCGCACACGACGGCAGCGGTCAGGTCGCTCGCATCCGGTTGTTCCGGGCGTTGTGCTCGACCTCGACGAGACCGAGGTGCTCGAGCACCGGCGGGATGTCGTTGGCGAACCGACCTCGGTAGCCCTTGCGGAGGCCGTACCAGCCGCCGACCGGGTTGTCCTCGGTACTCGTACTCGTCTCGGGGACGCGGCGTCACCACCCCACGCGGTCGCCGAGCCCGCCGGCGGTGAGTGCGTACCCTCCGGGCTCCCTGGCGGGATCGCGGAGCAGCTCGAGGACGGCGTCGCCGACCTGCTCGACGGTCAGCATCGGCCCGACCCGCTCGCGGAGCTCCAGGCGATCGACCTGCTCGTAGTCGGCGTAGGTGTCGACGAACGTGGACCCCAGCTCGGTGGCGTGGGTGAGCTTGGGCAGCAGGGCGATGAACCGGACATCCAGTCCGAGTCGCTCGGATTCGGCGCCGGCGTAGTCGCTGATGAAGCGGATCGTCGCCTTCGCGCCGGCATAGCCGCCGCTCATCGGTGATCCCATCAGCGCGGCACCGCTCGACATGGAGATGACGGTCGAGCCGCCGGCGAGTGGTGCGGAGAGCGCGGCCCGGACGAACGAGAGCGTCTGACGGACGTCCACCTGCCAGTTCAGGCTGAAGCTCTCCCATGTCTGGTCCCGGATGGATGCCGCTCGCGGCGCCGCCCCGGCGTTCAGCATGACGACCTGAGGGCGGTGCTCGGCGATGAGGCGGCCCGCCAGGGAGTCGTCGGTGACGTCGCCGACCACTGCGGTGAAGGACGGACCGAGCCCGTCCCGCGCCGCGTCGAGCGCCGCTGCGTCCCGCCCCACGCCGACGACGTGCGCGCCGCTCGAGGCCAATGCGGCCGCGATGCCGAGTCCGAAGCCTCGGCCCGCTCCGGTGACGATGGCGGTGGCTCCGTGTGGGAGGTCGGACATGGGGTTCTCCTCGGTCGGCGGTCGTTCCCCGGTTGGAACACCGCACATCCGCCGGAGATCACCGATGAGTTCGTGCCCCGTCCGGTGTTGTTACCGTCGTGGGATCCCCTGACGAGACGATCGCGGTGCGCATGGACGAGTCGGTCCTCGATCGGGCGAGAGCCGGCGACGACGATGCGTTCGAGCTGCTCGTCGGGCCGCACCGCCGTGAGCTGCTGGTGCACTGCTACCGCTCGCTCGGATCGGTCCAGGACGCCGAGGACGTCCTGCAGGAGGTCATGGTCGCGGCGTGGCGCGCCCTCGACCGCTTCGACGGCCGCTCCCTCCGAGCGTGGCTGTACCGCATCGCCACCAACCGGTGCCTGAACCACGTGCGGGATGCGTCGCGCCGGCCGCGCGCCGCCGAGATCCCGGCCTGGGCCGGTGTCGAGCGTGCGGACGACCCATGGTGGCTCGAACCCTTCCCGGACGCGTGGCTGGAGCCGGCCAGCGAGGGTCCGGAGGCGCGCTACGACGACCGTGAGTCCATCGGGTTGTCGTTCGTCGCCGGCCTGCAGGCGCTCCCGGCGCAGCAACGCGCCGCCCTCGTGCTGCGTGACGTCCTCGGCTTCCCTGCTGCCGAGGCGGCCGAGATCCTCGGGTCGTCGGTCGCGTCGGTCAACAGCGCGCTCGTCCGGGCGCGAGCCGGGTTCCGGCCCGGGCGTACGCCCGATCGGATCCCGCTGCCCCGCACCCCCGAGGCGGCATCGCTCGTCGACCGCTTCGTCCACGCCTTCCAGCAGGGCGACACGGCAGCTGTCGTCGACCTCCTCAGCGACGACGTCCGGCTGTCGATGCCGCCGGAGCCGATCCAGTGCGACGGCACCCGGGCCGTCGTGGCGTACCTGCGTGCCCGGGGGTTCTGGGGTCCCGGGCTGCAGGTCGTGCCGACCGCAGCGAACGGCCAACCGGCGTTCGGCTACTACCTCCCCGACCCGGCGAGCGACCGGGGCCGCCTCCACGGGCTCATCGTCCTCACCGTGAGCGACCGCCGCGTCACGACGATCACCCGCTTCGGCGGCGTGGACATCGAGGCCCGGTTCGTCCTCCCGTCGTCGCTCCCACCGAGCGACGACGCTGGCGCCCGACGCCGCGAGTGACGCCACCGAGCGGGGTGGCCCGCCTCGTCTCGACGGCGACGTCTTGGTCGACAGGGCTCGTCCCGCTTGGCCGCTCGGCGCACCGGTCGGCGCGCATCGCCTTCCTCGGCCTCATCACCAAGTACTTCCAGGTCGAGCGCGGCTCCTCGCTGCTCTCCACCGGCGTGCACGCGCTCGGCGTCGCCGTGGTGGGTCCGGCGTTCAGCTCGAGCTGCCGGACCCCTGACGTCCTGCCGCTGCGGCTCTCAAGGACGCAGCACGTCGAAGGTGCCTCGTCCAGACGAATCGAGGGACTGGCGGGCCGCCGTGCGTTCCGCCACTTCGTCCCGTTGGGACACGACCAGCTCGATGCCGAGGTCCGCCGCAGCGGACTCGGCCCGACGGGCCAGGACGTGGCAACCGTCCTCGTCGGCCACCTGCACGGCGGTGGCGAAGCGCTCGGCCGAGGCCTGCTCGTCGCCGGTGGCGTGGGCGAGGACTCCCTCCGCGACGAGCAACGGGATCACCTCCCAACCCATGTCGAACTCGTCGACCTGTCGGGCCCCGGCACAGAGCTCGGCTGCTTCGGCGACCCGACCGTGGCGAGCGAGGTGCTCGGCGACGAGCGACTGGTAGGCGACGATCTTGGTCCGGCCGCCCAGGGCCCGGTAGCGACGCCGGCCGTCGAGGAAGCCGCTCAGGCCGTCGTCCACCCGTCCTCTCGCCGCCTCGACCAGGCCGCGCTGCATGAGGAGCTGCCCGCCGAAGAAGGCGAACTGCGAGGCGTGGTCGGCGTCGAGGGCACGGTGCACGAACCGATCGAGGTCGTCCCAACGTCCGTGCACGGCGGACACGGCCCCGGCGAACGCGCACACACCCGGAACCACGTGCGGGGGAACCGTCGGCAGGAGGGCCTCGAACGCGGCGTGGACGTCGTCGACGGACATGTCGCCGTGGGCGGCGTAGGACCACAGCACGAACTCCTGTGCGATGACGGTGTACTCGGCCTCGAACGCATCGGCGGGCGGCGGTGCGTCGGCGAGTTGGGTGAGCGCCCGTTCGAGGTGCTCGATGGCGCCGGCGATGCGCCCGCGGGTCCACTCGTCGACGCCGAACATCACGTGGGCAGCGGCGCTCACCTGCACCCGTTCGTCCTCGCCCCACTGCCGGAGGAACCGCTCTGCCAGCGGACGAGCCTCCGCGAGGCGGCACGAGGTCGACAGCGCTGCCCACTGCGACCACGCCACCTTCCGGCTGACGTCCTGGAGCCCGAGCGAATCGGCCACCTCGTGGGCCCGCTCGAGGACGTCAGGGGTCGTACCGGCGTAGTAGCGGGTGGCCTGCATCACCTCGAGCAACCGCAACAACGTCGTCAGCTCGGCCTGTCGCGACGCGACGTCGGACCCCGCCGCTCTCCGGAGCCGGGCAGCCCGGCCCAGCGTCTCCTCGGCCTGCGTGTACGCGACCCGGCTGATCGCCGTGTCGGCGGCCCGCTCGAGCGCCGCAGCGGCGCGGGCGGGGACTCCGAGCGGGTTCGCCCTCCACAGGTGCTCGGCGAAGACCTCCGACCGATCCCGGGGCACCAGTTCATCGCCGCCGCTGCTCTCGGCCATGGCGTCGGCCACAGCGAGGTGGATGGCCGCCTGGCGCAGGACCGTGAGCTCGTCGGCCAGGACCTCCCGCACCAGGGCGTGGCTGAACTGCACGGATCCGGGATCCTCCGACGGAACCAGCAGCCGCTGCGCCAACGCAGGATCCACCCGCTCGATGCACTCGCCGATCGCGATGTCCGCCGTCTGCGCCAGCAGGCTCAGCTGCACCTCGCGACCGATCACCGCGGCGATGGTGAGCAGCTCCGACGTCGCGTCGGGCACGCTCCCGAGGCGAAGCCGTACGGCGTCGCGGACGCTCGACGGCACCTCGTCGCCCGAGCCGTCGGCTGACAGCCGGGCCAGCTCGATCGCGTAGAACGGGTTCCCGTCCGCCCGGGCGTGGATCCGGCCGGCCAGCTCCGGGGACAGCGGTCGGGGCGCGACCGATCCGAGGAGCGCCTCCGTCTCGGCCTCCTCCAGTCCCCGCAACCGCAGCCGCCGACTGCCCGGACGCCGTGCCGCAGCGCCCAGGGCGTCGGTCAGCGCGCTGGTGTCGCCGACCGTCCGCGTGCGCACGGTGGCGACGACCAGGACACCGGATCGCAGGCGCGTGGTCAGGAACTGCAGCAGCGCCAGCGAGATCGCGTCGGCCCACTGCACGTCCTCGAGGATGACCACCAGCGGTCGCCGGGCGCCGGCCAGCTCCAGGAGGTCGGCGACCGCGTCGAAGCGTTCGAACTGCAGCGCGGCCCCCTGGCCCGCCAGCAGCGGCGCCCCGCCGTCCAGGACGTCATCGAGGAGCGCGGGAGCCGGCTCGTCGACGGCGCCGACCACCTTGCGGAGCACCGGGAGCCAGGGCCACAGGGCGGGGGCAGCTCCGGACTCGTCACTCCGCCCCCAGACCACGGTCGACCCGTCACGGGCGGCGCCGGCCGCGAACTCCTGAGCGAGTCGCGTCTTGCCGATACCCGGCTCCCCTTCGATCACGACGAAGCGAGCGCCGTCGGAGGCCGCGGTCAGGGCGTCGCGCAACTGGGCGAGCTCGGTGTCCCGTCCGACCAGATCCACACCGGACGTGCGGTCCACCCGCTCGGAGCCCGCCGAGCTCATGGTGGGCTGCAGCACGAGCGATGCGTCATGGGTCAGGATCTTCGACTCGAGCGCGAGCAGCTCGGCGCTCGGCTCGAGGCCGAGCTCGTCACGGAGCAGTTCACCGGCAGCCGCCAGCGCCCGGAGCGCGTCGGCCTGACGCCCGGACCGGTACAGCGCCAGGGCGAGCATCTCCTGGGTGCGTTCGCGCAAGGGGTGCTCGTCCACCAGCGTCTGCAGCTCGGCGACGACCAGCGCGTGGCGGCCGAGCTGCAGATCGGCGGCGATCCGTTGATCGAGGACCGACCATCGCCGCTCGTCGAGGTACGCGGCCTGCGCGATGCCGTGACCGCGATCGACCAGATCGATCAGCGCCGGGCCCCGCCACAGCTCCAGCGCCCGTTCCAGGACGTCCCGGGCCTCGGCGGGCCGGTCGACCTCGAGCAGGCGCGCACCCTCGTCGGCGAGCTGCTCGAACCGCTCGATGTCCACCTGGTGACCGGCCAGATCCATGCGGTAGCCGGCCGGTTCGAGCTCGATCGTGGGTCCGCCGCACTCGGGCAACGACCTGCGGAGCCGCGACACGTAGGTCTGGAGCGTTCCGAGCGCGGATCGGGGCGGTCCGTCACCCCAGATCACCTCGACCAGGGCGTCGGCGCTGATCGGTCCTCCGCCCGCGGCGACGAGCGCGGTGAGCAGGACGCGGGGTTGGCGGCCCCCGACATCGACCGGCACGCCGCCACCACCGGTGACCTGGAGGGATCCCAGCACACCGAACTGCATCCCTGCGGATCCTAGCGACGGGGACGGGTCGCTCGACGGGTGCGTCGAGCGATCGTCGAGTGCCGGTCGAGCCGGGGATGCGACAACTGCCGACGACACCCCGTCACCCACCCGAAAGGACCCTCAGATGAACACCCCGACCTCCATCGATGTGGCACCCGGCCAGCCGATCCTGCCCGACATCCCGGCCGTCGAGCCGTACCAGATCGCTCCTGACACGTACCTCATCCCCAACCTGGTGCCCGCCCAGCCCGGCACGTTCGTGATGGCCAACAGCCTCGTGATCCTGGCCGAGGAGCCGGTCGTGGTCGACACCGGTGCTCCGATGCACCGCGAGCAGTGGCTCGCGAACGTCGGTTCGGTCGTCGACCTGGACGATGTCCGCTGGGTGTTCCTGTCCCACGACGACGGCGATCACATCGGCAACATGCACCCGCTGCTCGACGCCGCGCCGAACGCCACCGTCGTCACCAACTTCTTCTCCAACGAGCGGGCCGCGATGGAGCCCGACCGGGCGATGCCCCTCCACCGTCAGCAGTGGCTCGAGGCGGGCTCGTCGTTCGATGCCGGCGACCGTCGACTGCACCTGTTCCGGCCGCCGATCTTCGACGGGCCGACGACACGCGGCCTCTACGACGAGGTGAGCGGAGTCATGTGGGCGGTCGATTCGTTCGCCGCGCTGACCACCGGAGCGGTCTACGACGCCCCCGACGTCCCGTCGGACCTCTACGACGAGACCTTCATGCTCTTCAACAGCCTGGTGTCGCCGTGGCACGAGTGGCTCTCGCCCGAGGTCTACGGCCGCCACGTGGACTCGATCGAGGCCATCGGTGCCACGACCATCGCCACGGCGCACGGACCGGTGCTGCGCGGCTCGTTCATCCCGGGAGCGTTCGACCGGGTGCGGGCCCTCGCCGGCCGACCGAACATCGCGGCACCCGGCCAGGAGGCGCTCGACGCCATGCTCGCCGCCGCCCTCGTCGAACCCGCAGCGTGAGGGAGCAGACCGATGAGCAACTCCACCCCGATCCGCCGGCTGATCGCCGGTGTCGCGCTGATCGCAGCGCTGCTGGCCGCGACGTCCGCCTCTGCATCCGCGGGCACCGAGGCCCGCACGGCTCCCCGGCCGAAGCTGACGCTCGAGGGACACGGGACCTGGCAGGTCCGAGACGCCCTCGGCGACGTCGTGGTCAACGGCACGGGCGACCTCGCGCGCCGCAGCGGCCGCTCCGCCCGAGTCCTGGTGGCGGCCGTCGTGGATGCCGACGACGGGACCCTGCCGGGTCCCGGCGAGTGCGAGTCCGCGACCACGACCGTGTCCGCCTACGGCGGGCCCGGCATCGACATCTCGATGATCGGCATGGGCGAGGTGTGCGGCTTCGACGTGCAGATCCCCACGTCGATCGTCACCCACGTGTTCACCGGCACCTTCGAGGTCTACGACGTCTCGACGCGCACCCGCTGCCTGCTCGGCACCGACGGCTTCTTCGAGGTCCGACTGGCCGTGGACGGATCGGCCCACGTGTTCGCCATCGACACGTGAGCTGCAGCCGCTGATCGTGCGTCGACCCCGACCGTCGTCGGGGTCGACGCCGCGATGGCGGCGAAGAACCGCTTCTCCTGACCTCGGTCGCATCCGAAGAACTGCACCGAGGTGGCGTCAGTTGGGACCGCTCGGTCCGTCCGACCGGTCGATGAGGTCGCGGTCGACGGCGTCGATGCTGCCGGCGCCGAGCAGGCTCATGGTGCGGACGATGTCAGCCGCGAACCACCCGAGCAGCCGATCGACGCCGCGCTCCCCTGCTGCGCCGAGGGCGTACAGGTAGGCCCGACCGGCCATCGCTGCGGTCGCCCCGGCGGCGACCGCCTTGACGATGTCGCTGCCACGGCGGATCCCGCCGTCGCAGATGATCTCCGCTCGGCCGGCGACCGCGTCGACGACCGGCGCGACCAGATCGAACGTCGCTGGGGCCCCGTCGAGTTGTCGCCCTCCGTGGTTCGACAAGGCGATGGCCTCCACGCCCGCCTCGGCCGCTCGGACGGCATCGTCGACGCGCTGGATGCCCTTGACGACGATCGGGCCGTCCCACACCGAGCGCAGCCATTCGATGTCATCCCACGACAGCGAGGGATCGAACTGGGTGTTGATGTAGTCCGACAACGTCACCGGCGAGGCACCGTCGCCGACGTCACGACCGACGACGTTCGCGAAGCGGATGGGTTCGCTCCGGAGGAACGCCAGCGTCCAGGAGGGGTGCAGTGCTCCGTCGATGATCGTCCGGGGACCGATGGCCGGTGGGAGCGAGAAGCCTCGTCGGACGTCGCGCTCGCGCCGACCGAACACGGCGGTGTCGACCGTCAGCACCAGCGCCTCGAACGCCGAGGCCGCAGCCCGGTCGATCATCTCCTTCACGAGTCCGCGGTCGCGCCAGGCGTACACCTGGAACCACAGCCGACCGTCGCTGACCGCCCGCACCTCCTCGATCGAACGGGTGCTCAACGTCGACAGGGTGTACGGCAACCCGGCCCGCTGCGCAGCGCGGGCCACGGCGAGCTCGCCGTCCGGGTCGGCGATGCGGGTGAACCCGGTGGGCGCCAGCACCAGCGGACACGCCACGGGCGAACCGAGCACCGTCGTGGTCGTGTCGATGGATCCGATGCCGCGGAGCACGCGGGGACGGAACGTCGTCGAGGCGAACGCGGCCTGGTTGGCTGCGAGGGTGCGCTCGTCCTCGGCGCCACCGTCGATGTAGTCGAACACGCCGCCCGGGAGACGGCGCTTGGCGATGCGCCTGAGGTCCGCGACGGACGCCGCCCTCGCAAGACGACGTTCGATCGGATCGGTCTCCAGCCGGTTGAACCGGATGACCGACCGGAGCGTGTCGAGTGCCTTCATGCAGCTGCCGCCTTCACGTCGGTTCGTACCGCCGCAGATCGAACGACCCGGCCACGACCGCCCGCAGCTCCTCGAGCGAACGCGGCGCGGCGCCGTGGGCACGAGCTTGCACGAGGACGTTGCCGAGCGCGGTGGCCTCGACCGGGCCGGCGATCACCGGGCGGCCCGTCGCATCGGCGGTGAGCCGGCACAAGAGCTCGTTCTGCGCTCCCCCGCCCACGATGTGCACGACGTCGATGCGCGTGCCGGTGGTGCTGGCGAGGTGGTCGATCGTGCCGGCGTAGGCCACGGCCAGCGAGTCGAGGATGCAGCGGACGATCTCCACCTTCTTGAGCTCGCGGCGAGCGGCGGCGCAGATGCGCTCGGGCATCGAACCGGGCGCGATGAACGATCGGTCGTCGACGTCGATGAGCGGGCCTCGAGCCGTCTCCCCCGCGGCAGCGAGGAGCGTGTCGAGGTCGTGGCAGTCCCATTCGCGCATGCACTCCTGGAGCAGCCACAGGCCACCGACGTTGCGCAGGAAGCGGATGCGTCCGTCGACGCCGAGCTCGTTGGTGAAGTTGCCCTGTCGCGCCGCGGCCGTGAGCAGCGGACGGTCGAGCTCGACACCGACGAGGGACCAGGTTCCGGAGGCGATGTAGGCGAAGTGCTCCGTCACGGCAGGAACGGCGGCGACGGCCGACGCGGTGTCGTGGGACGCGACGGTCGTGACGGCGGCGCCGGCGTCGGTCTCGCCGCGGACGACCCCGGGCGGCTCCACCTGCGTCAGCATCTGCGCAGGAAGGCCGAGTCGATCGAGGATCGACGGAGACCACTGGTGGGTCCGCGGGTCCAGCAGGCCGGTCGTCGAGGCGTTGGTGAGCTCGGTGCGGAGGACGCCCGTGAGGCGATGGGCCAGGAGGTCCGGGATCAGCGCGACGTGGGCGGCGCTGCTCCACAGCGGCCCACGTCGCTCGGCAGCCAGCTGGTAGATCGTGTTGAACGGCAGGAACTGCAGCCCGTTCAGGCGGTAGAGCTCCGCGGGCGGGATGAGGTGGTGCACCTCGTCGATGACCGACGAAGTGCGCTCGTCTCGGTACGAGATCGGCGGAGCGAGCAGCTCGCCGCTGGCGTCGAGCAGTCCGTAGTCGACCGCCCACGTGTCGATGCCGACGGACTCGGCGTCGATCATCCTCAGGCCGGCCGCGACCTGCTGGACGATGTGCTCGAAGTCCCAGCGCAGGTGCCCGTCCACCTCGACGGGCCCGTTGGGGAACCGGTGCACGGCGTCGAGCTGGATGCCGTCACGGGAGACGGTGCCGGCCATGAGGCGGCCACCCGAGGCGCCGATGTCGACGGCTGCGAAGGTCCTGGCGGCCACGGCGGTCTAGCGGAGGAAGGCTGCGGCCACGCCGGCATCGACGGGGATCAGGAGGCCGGTCGTGTGGCTGAACTCAACGGATGCGATCGCGGCGACCGCAGCAGCGACGTGCTCGGGCAGGACCTCGCGCTTGAGGATCGTCCGCTGTGCGTAGAACTCGCCGAGGTCCTCCTCCTCCACGCCGTACACCGCCGCCCGCTGCGCGCCCCACCCTCCGGCGAAGATGCCCGACCCCCGCACGACACCGTCGGGATTGATGCCGTTGACGCGGATGCCGTGCTCGCCCAGCTCAGCCGCCAGCAGACGCACCTGGTGCGCCTGGTCCGCCTTGGTGGCGCTGTAGGCGATGTTGTTCGGGCCCGCGAACACGGCGTTCTTCGATGCGATGACGACGATGTCACCACCGACGCGCTGGTCGATCATCGCACGGGCAGCGGCCTTCGCCACCAGGAACGTCCCCTTCGCCATCACGTCGTGCTGGATGTCCCAGTCCGCCTCGGACGTCTCGAGCAGCGGCTTCGAGATCGACAGGCCCGCGTTGCTGACGACAAGGTCGACGCCGCCGAACGCGAGCGCTGCAGCATCGACCGCGGCCTGCACCGCGGCGGCGTCCGTGACGTCGACCGCGACCCCGATGGCGACATCGGTCGAACCCAGTTCGCTCGCAGCAGCCTCCGCACCATCGGCATCGCGATCGGCGACGACGACGCACGCGCCCTCGGAAGCCAGCTGGGCGGCGATCGCCTTGCCGATCCCGGACGCCGCCCCGGTCACGAGCGCGATCCGCCCGGCATGACGCCTGGGCTCGGGCATCCGCTGCAGCTTCGCCTCTTCGAGCGCCCAGTACTCGATGCGGAACTTCTCCGACTCCGGGATCGGCGAGTACGTCGAGACGGACTCGGCTCCTCTCATCACGTTGATCGCGTTCACGTAGAACTCGCCGGCGACGCGGGCGGTCTGCTTGTCCTTGCCAAAGGAGAACATGCCGACGCCCGGCACCAGGATGATCGCCGGGTCCGCGCCGCGCATCGGCGGCGAGTCCGTCTCGGCATGACGGTCGTAGTACGACGCGTAGTCGGCGCGGTACGCGTCGTGCAGCTCCGCCAGCCGCGCCACGCACTCCTCCACGGGCGCGGACGCCGGGAGGTCGAGCACGAGCGGCTTCACCTTCGTCCGCAGGAAGTGGTCGGGACACGACGTGCCGAGCTCCGCCAGGCGGAAGAGCTTCTCGGAGGCGAGGAACTCGAGGACCGTGTCGTCGTCGATGAGGTGACCGATCGTCGCCCGGCCGGCGGCGGCGGCGTCCGTCGACGCGATCGCGCGGAGGTGCGGCGCCAGGGCCGCAGCCTTCGCCCGCCGCTCGGCCCGGGGAAGCGCCGAGCGCTCCTCGACGACGGCACCGAGGGGCGTCGTATCGCCGTGGGTATCGAGGTAGCGCTGTGCGGTCTCGATGATCCAGCGCGAGTTGGCCTCGGCCTCGTCGCTGGTCGAGCCCCAGGCGGTGATGCCGTGGCCGCCGAGGATGACGCCGACGGCCTGCGGGTTGGCGTCGTGGACCACTGCGATGTCGAGTCCGAGCTGGAAGCCGGGCCTGCGCCACGGGACCCAGAGGACCTTGTCACCGTAGATCTGCTTGGTGAGCTGCTCGCCGTCCGCGGCGGCGGCGATGGCGATGCCGGCGTCGGGGTGGAGGTGGTCGACGTGCGCAGCGGCGACGAGGCCGTGCATCGCGGTGTCGATCGACGGCGCGGCACCGCCCTTGCCGTGACAGCAGAAGTCGAACGCGGCGACCATCGAGTCCTCGTCCGCTTCGCCGGGATAGACGTCGACGAGGGACCGCAACCGGTCGAGGCGCAGCACCGCGAGGCCTGCCTCGGTCAGGGTGCCGAGGTCGCCGCCGGATCCCTTGACCCAGAGCAGTTCGACGTCGGTGCCCGTGACCGGGTCCGTCCCGGTGCCCTTGGCCGAGGTGTTGCCGCCGGCGTAGTTGGTGTTCCGCGGGTCCGATCCGAGGCGGTTGGACCGGGCGATCAGCGCGTCGACCGTGTGGTTCGCCACGTCAGGCTCCCCAACCAGCCTGGTCACCGCCGACTCGCTCGGCGACGATCCGCTCCTGGTAGCCGCTCGCCAGGTACGCACCCATCGGATCGGTGGGCAGGTGCCGGGTGGCCCTCCAGTCGGCGAGGTCGCTGCGGACGTCCGTCGCGAAGGCGTCCATCATCACCGCGTTCCCGGCGAGGACGTCGCCGGCGCGCTCGGCGTCGGCGAGCGCGACCCGGTCGACGAGCAGCGCCTTGGCGGTCATCTCCACGACGTTCAGCACCGAGCGGATCTGAGCAGGGATCTTCGCCTCGACGTTGTGGCACTGATCGAGCATGAAGCTCACCGGGGACGGCCCGTCGACCACGTCGGCGTCGAGACCGCCACCACGGATGACCTCGAACATGATCCGGAAGAGCTGGAAGGGGTCAGCCGCCCCGACGATCAGGTCGTCGTCGGCGTAGAAGCGGGAGTTGAAGTCGAACGCGCCGAGACGGCCGAGCCGCAGCAGCTGCATGACGATGAACTCGATGTTCGTGCCCGGCGCGTGGTGGCCGGTGTCCAGGCAGACCACCGCACGGTCGCCGAGCGCCACGCACTGGACGTAGGACGTGCCCCAGTCGGGCACGTCGGTCGCGTAGAAGGCGGGCTCGAAGAACTTGTACTCGAGCACCAGGCGCTGGCGGTCGCCGAGGCGGCCGTACACCTGCGCGAGGGAGTCGGCGAGCCGGTCCTGGCGGCCACGGAGGTCGCCCTGGCCCGGGTAGTTGAGTCCGTCGGGCAGCCAGACCTTCAGGTCGCGACTGCCCGTGATGTCCATGATGTCGATGCAGTCGATGGCGTGCCGCACCGCCTTCGCTCTGATCCGGTCATCCACATGGCAGAACGACCCGAGCATGTAGTCGTCGTCCTGGAACGTGTTGGAGTTGATCGTCCCGACGCTCACACCGAGGTCCTCCGCGTGGGCGCGGAGCTTGTCGGGGTCGTCGACCCGGTCCCACGGGATGTGCAGTGCGACGGACGGTGCGACGCCGGTGGCGCGATGGACCTCGGCGGCATCGGCGATCTTCTCGAAAGGGTCCCGCGGTACGCCCGGCTGGGCGAAGACCTTGAAGCGGGTGCCGCTGTTGCCGTACGCCCACGACGGCACCTCGATCGCGAGGCGCTCCAACGCGGGGGTGATCTCGTCGAAGGACGTCATCTGCGCTCCCTGCCTTCTCGGCTGCACCCCGCAGCGCGCTACGCCTCCGGCCAGTGTTCGAACGTGCGCATTCTCACACGATCGCACATCTCCGGTCAACCGATCCGGTCCGCAGCGTCGACCTCACAGGCTCGCGAGATCCGTGGGCCCATGACGGGGGCCGACGTGAGGAGGCCGACGGACGAGCTGCAGCTCGCCGTCTCGACCTCCCGGTCAGAGCTGCGCGACGAAGCGGTCGAGGCACTCCCCGATCCAGGCGCAGTCGTCGTCGTCCAGGGAGTGGCTGCCCGGCAGGATGAGGCCCCACTCCATGACGCGGTCGGCGTTGGGGAGGCCTGCCTCCGGGAGGCGGAACGACGTGTCCCGGAACGCTGGCTGGCGAGTGGCGTTGCCGGTCCAGACCATCCGGGTGTCGATGCCGTGTCGTTCCATCCACTGCTGCAGGTCGGCGCGGCGGATCCCCGAGTCCGGCTCGATGATGAACGGGAACATGTGCCAGCCGGTCTCGATGCCCTCGGTCAGTCGGGGCAGCACGAACAGGTCGGGATACTTCGCGAAGTAGCTGCTGGTGAGCTCGAAGTTGCGCTGGCGGCGGGCCAGGTTCTCCGGGAGCTTGTCGAGCTGGACCAGGCCGAAGGCGGCGGAGATCTCGGAGGGCTCGAAGTTCCAGCCGACCTCGTCGAAGATGAAGATGTTGTCGTACTCGAGGTCGGCGTTGGACTCGTCGCCCTCGATGGCGGAGAAGAACCGCTTGTCCTCGCCGCGCGTCGACCCGAAGAGCTGCACCTCCGATCGCCGCCCCCACCGCCGCAGCAGCAAGGCCTTGTCCACGAGCTCGTCGTCGTCGAAGCACACCATGCCGCCGGTCCCCGCCGCGGTGATGATGTGCGAGAGGGCGAAGCTGGTGAGTGCGATGTCGGCCCGGCGTCCGGTCGGGGTGCCGCGCAAGGTCTGACCGAGCGCGTCGCAGGAGTCCTCGATGACGACCAGGTCGTAGCGGTCGGCGATCTCTCGGATCGCGTCCCAGTCGGGGCAGTTGCCGATCAGGTCGGGGGCAAGGATCGCCTTGGTGCGCGGACCGATCATCGCCTCGATGCCGTCCACGTCGATCTGGAAGGTGTCGGGGGTGACGTCGACGAAGGCCGGCACGATCCCTGACTTCACCATCGGGGCGATGTCGGTCGAGAACGTCACCGCCGAGGTGACGATCTCGTCGAACGGCTGGAGGCCGAGCACCTCGATGGCGAGGTAGAGCGCCGAGCTCCCGGAGTTGCACATGACGCCTCGACGCTTGCCCAGGAGCTCGGCGACGCGCTGCTCCATCGCCCGCACGTTCCGGCCGATGCGCATCGCGGTCGGGCCGCCGCGCAGCACCTCGACGACGGCCTCGATCTCCCGCTCGTCGTGGACGGAGCCGGCGTAGTCGATCCGGCGGGTCGGGGTCTCGGTCATCGGGTCACCTCCACCCCGAAGGGCACGGACTGCAGAGCCTCGACCGTGCGAGTGCAGACGGGCCGGGCGCGCCGACCACCGTACCAGATTGCTTGACCCAGTCAACTAGTTCGTGAGCGGCCCGTTACTCGTCAGCGGCGCGGATGTCCGTGCGCTGGAGGTCGGTGACCAGGCGGGCCAGGAGGTCGGCCACCCGACGGCGATCCGTCGCGGACCAGCCGGACAGGCTCTCGGTCAGGTGCCGGAGGCCGACGTCCCTGATCCGCGCCGCGACCCGTGCCCCCGAGTCCGTGGTGTCGACGAGCACCACGCGGCGATCCGCGGGCGACGACGAGCGGGTCACGAGGCCGGCGTCCTCGAGGAGGCGCAGTTGACGGCTGACCGCGCCGATGTCCATCTGACTCGCCGACGCAAGTGCGGCGACGGGCGCCTCGCCGGACCGGTGCAGGGCGCGGAGGAGCTGGACCCCCTGCTGGGAGAGCTCCACGCCGGCCGCACCGCTGATGTCGGAAGCGACCTGTCGGCTGGACATCAGCCGGCCCAGGCGCTGGAGCGCGACGAGAAGCTTCTCGTCGATGTCGTCGTCGCCGGTTCCCGCCATCCGGCCGCATCGTAGGAGACGGCGCCAGTGGCCCCGGCGTGCGCGATCAGCGCTGCTCGCGCAGGGGTGTCGAGGCCCGCGTGTCCAGCACGACGTCGAGTCGAGCGATCTTGAGCTCGCCGTCCTCACGGCGGACGGTGCCGGTCACGACACCGGACGGCAGCATCGCGGGCATCTCGTCGACGACGTGGTTCACGAGGATGTACGACGCGAAGGTCACCCCGTCGCCATCGGTGCCGGTCCGGTGGAAGTTCGACGAGTGGTGCCGCAGGGGCGCCGGGCTGTCGAGGCGGTGCTCGGTCTGCCACGCCACGATCGCGTCGCGCCCGCTGGCCTCGGCCGTCGCGAACTCGGCCCACGCGACCGTCGGATCGTCGACGCCGACGGTGAAGACCGCGTCGGACGTGAAGATCGCCTCGAAGGACTCGATGCGGCCCTCGTCGTAGAGGAACCACCAGCGTCCGACCAGTTCCTCTGCTTCAGCGAACGAGATGTCTGATGACGCCAACGTGTCCCCCTCTGCTCCGGGAGGGACCAGCCCCGCCCCTCGGGCGAGGCAGATGCGCCTCCCACCACCGTCACGGATGTAACGGTGTTACGGTGACCGATCGTAACACCGTTACATGCGGCGGGGGCCGCCAGATCTCGAGGGGGACTGCCGTGGCTGCTTCACGGACCACTGACCGGCGACGACGTGCGATGGTGTCCGTCCTCGCCGTCGCCGCAGCGCTGTCGATCGTGGCCGGGTGCGGCGCGTCCGGCGGGGACGACGCATCGGAGGACGAGTCACCGTCCACGACGGCGGCCGCTCAGGGATCGAAGGGTGCCGACGTCGACTCCCCCGACTTCGGATCGATCTCCGCGCCGTGCCACGCCGGCGAGTTCACGGTGGCGGACGGCGAGCAGCAGGCTGCCGCCGGCACGATCCAGATCGGGGTGCCGAACGATCGGGGCTCCACGTTGCGCCCTGGCCTGCAGAAGCCGATCTGGGATGCATCGGTGGCGTTCGCCGGCTGGTGCAACGACCAGGGTGGCATCGGCGGCCTCAAGATCGAGATCGTGGACATGGACGCCAAGCTCTTCGACGTCGAGGCCGCCATGCAGCAGGCCTGCGGCACTGCGTTCGCCATGGTCGGCGGCGGCATGGCCCAGGACAACCTGCAGTTCTCCGGCAAGGACGGATCCGACTTCCACCGCTGCGGCCTCATCGACATCCCGGCCTACGCGGTATCGACGGAGAAGTCCGAGAGCAACGGGCAGGTGCAGCCGATCCCCAACCCCGCCCACAACGCGTCGAACACGTGGTTCCAGGACTTCAAGAAGCTGTACCCGGACGACTCCAAGGCCTGGATCCCGGTGTGGGGCAATCTGCCGTCGCTCGAGATCGTGAAGGCGAAGCAGGTCGCGGTCGCCGAGGCGACGGGCTTCGAGCAGGTCGGCGACCTGAACTATCCGGTCGCCGGGACCACCGACTGGACGCCGCTGGCGCTCTCGATCAAGGAGAAGGGCGCCGAGAGCCTGTCGTGGACCGGAGAGTCCGCGGACGTGGCGAAGGTCCTCCAGGTGCTCAGGACCCAGGGTTGGGAGGGGCGCGCCCTGCTCGAGTCGAACCAGTACGACCCGATCTTCGTAGAAACGGCCGGCCCCGAGGCGGTCGAGGGCTCGGTGGTCCGCATGGCGGTCCACATGATGGAGGAGGCCGACAAGTGGCCGGCGATCCGCAAGTACCTCGATCTCGTCGAGAAGTACGTGCCCGACGGCGACACCGCACTGCTCGGCATCCAGTCGATGTCGGCGTGGCTGCTGTTCGCGACCTCGGCGAACACGTGCGCTGAGCAGAACGGCGGCACGCTCGACCGGACATGCATCCTGGAGGCCGCAGCGGCCAACGACGCATGGACCGGTGGGGGGCTCCACGCGAAGGAGGACCTCGCCGGCGGGCCCGAGATCACTGCGAGCCCGTGCAGCATGTTGATGGTCGTCAAGGACGGGAAATACGAGCGCCTCTATCCCGAGATCGACGGCACCGACGACGACGGCGACGGGTTCCACTGCCCGAGCGACGGCGTCACCGAGGTCACCGCGGACGTCGGTCAGGGCAAGGTCGACCCCGGTCGCAAGATCTGAACGGCGGCTACTCCGGTCGAGTCACCGCAGCCGCACGTGGATGTGCGGCTGCGGTCAGACCCGGCAGCGATGTTCGACGGCACCCGGCGGTTGGGTCGACAGCGTCCCGTCCGGCAGGACCACCGTGGCCTGCGAACCCGGCGGCACGGTCACCTCGAGGCGCATGACGCCGTCATCGAGCTCCCAGGCCGAGCGGATGCGCCCACGGGGCGAGTCCAGCTCGGCTTCTGCGCTCGTGAGACCTCCGCCGACGATCGGCTCGATCCGGAAGCGCCGGTAGGCGCGCGCCCCTTCGATCGGTCGGATCCCCGCCACGTACCGGTGCAGGAACGAGACCACCGCGCCCTTGCTGTAGTGGTTGAGCGAGCCGAGCCCTGACGCGTCGAGCCCCTCCCAGTTCTCCCAGATCGTGGTGGCGCCCCGGTCGATCATCGCGAGCCACGACGGGATGCTGTCCTGGAGGAGCAGCTCGAACGCCACGTCGGGGTAGCCGGCGTCGACGAGGACCGGCAGCAGCTGCGGGGTCGAGAGGAAGCCGGTGCCGAGGTGGGTGCCGGCTCGGCGGATCAGCTCGACGAGGCGGGCTGCGGTCCGGGCCCGGAGCTCGTCGGGCACGAGCCCGAAGGCGAGGGCTCGGACGTGGTTGGCCTGGGTGTCGGGGCGCAGTGTGCCGTCGGCGGCGATGAACTCCGCTCTCCACGCCTCGAGGGTCCGCTCTGCCAGCACGCCGTAGCGGTCGGCATCTGCGTCGTTGCCCAGCTCGGCGGCGATCTCGGCGAGAAGCGTGGCCGACCTGTGCAGGTAGGCGGTCGCGACGTCACCGACGTCGAGCTCCATCGTGAACAGCTTCGGGTCGTTGCCCCCCGGCTCGCACCACTCCCCCCAGTGGAAGCCGGTGTCCCACAGGTACTGCTCGTGCGGCGCAGGTTCCGGTCGGGCCTCGGAGCGGCTGCGGTGACGGCCGCCGGCAGCCCGGCCCGCAGCCCAGTCGACCCAACGGACCATCGAGCGGTACTGGTCGGCCAGCACCCGGCGGTCGTCGTAGGCCTGCCACATCAGGTGCGGGACGATGACCGCGGCGTCGCCCCATCCGGCGGAGCCGTTCATGAACCGGGCGGTCGGGTTCGTGAAGCCCTCCGGCGACATCGGCTCGGGAGCGAAGTTCGACACGCGGCCATCGGGCCACTGGCTGGCATCGAGGTCCCGGAGCCACTTCGCCGTGAAACCCGCGACGTCGTAGAGGAACGCAGCGGTGGGCGCGAAGACCTGCCAGTCGCCGGTCCAGGGCGCGCGTTCGCGCTGCGGGCAGTCGGTCGGGACGTCGCAGGCGTTGTCGCGGAAGCTCCAGAGCGCGGCCTCGTGGAGCCGGTTGAGGCGCTCGTCGCTGCAGCGGAACCAGCCGGTCCGACGCAGGTCGGTGTGGACGACGACACCGGCGATGTCGCCGCTGGTCAGCGGTCCGCGATGACCGTCGATGCGGACGAACTGGAAGCCGTGGGTCGTGTGCCGTGGCTCGAAGGTGTCGCCGGGGCGACCTGCGGAGACCACCTCGTCGACCTGACCGGTGTCGAGTGGCTCGCGGGTCATGAAGTCGAAGGCGGTGAGATGCGCCATGTCGACGTCGCCGTCCTCCCCCACGCGTTCGCCGTGCGTCAGCACGGTCCGCTGACCCGAAGGGCCGAGGTCTCGGAGACGGACCCACCCGTTGATGTTCTGGCCCATGTCGACCACCTGGCGATCGGAGGCCAGCCGGGTGACCGACACGGGCTCGATCTCCTCGATCCGCCGGACCGGCGGCGACGGCGACGTGGTGAGCTCGTCGAAGCCGAAGCCGCGGACGACCACCGGCGTCCAACGGCGACCGGTGACGGCCATCCCCGACGCGGTGCACCACGCGAGGTCAGCCAGACGGAGATCGACCCGTTCGCCGTCCATGAGATCGGCGGCGACGATCTCACCGGTCGCCGTCGTCCAGTCAGGCCCGGTTCCGAACCGGAGGTCTCGCCCGTCGGCGAGCACGACCTCGAGCTGTGCCAGCAGCGCGAGGTGCTCGCCGTAGCAGTTCGCCATCCGGCTGAAGCCGTTGCGCCCGCGATACCAGCCGTCGGAGACGACTGCGCCGACCACGTTCGTCCCACGATGGAGGTGCGACGCGATGTCGAAGGTCTGCACGTCGATGATCGAGCGGTACTGGGTCGAGCCCGGTGTGAGCTCGAGGTCGCCGACGCGCTCGCCGTTGATGAACAGCTCGTAGATGCCGTGGGCGGTCACGTACGCCCGGGCTCGGGCGACGTCCGAGCCCGCGTCGAGCTCGAAGGCGGCGCGGAACACGTGGGCCGGCCGGTCACCGGGCTCGCCGCCGTCGTCGGCCGGGGCGACCCAAGCCGCAGCGGTCCAGTCACCTGGGTCGAGCAGGCCGACCTCATAGATCGCGGGGTCCGACCACTCGCTCTCGCCGAGGTCGGTCCAGACCTTGACCTGCCACGGCACGATCTGACGGGATGCGGCAGCGGGAAGTGGGTTGGTCGCGAGGACGTGGGTCGGCGACTCGATGCGCTCGGTGGTGACGTCGCCGCTGCGGACCTGGAACGCGAGCTGCTCCCGGGCGGGGGCAGGGAGCGTCCAGGAGAGACGAGGACTGGGCACCCCGGTCCCGAGGACATCGGGACCGAGGTGCTCCACTCGCAGGTCCGCGGGGGGGACGGACCGTGCGGTCACGACGATGCTGGCTTCTCGTCGGTGATCATCCGGCCCGAGTCCGAGTCGTAGCGGGTGATGTAGAGCGGAAGTGCGCCGTCAGGGCGCTCGGCGCTGTAGTTCGAGCCCGGGATGCCGGGCAGGTCGAACGCTCCGAGCTCCTCGCCCGCGGTGCGGAACGTCGAGTTGTCGAGGTCCTTGCCGGCCTTCTCGGCGATGGCGGCGAACAGCAGCGTGTTCTGGCAGGCGGCGAGCGCCGACACGATGTAGTCGGGACTCCCCTCAGGCTTCGTGTTGGGGTCCTGCACCGTCTGGCCGGTCGAGGCCTCGACGAGCTCGAGGCAGTCCTGGAAGTGCTCCTCGGTGAACTGGCTCCGGGGGTTGTCGGTGATGGCGATCGCGTCCTCCAGCACGGATTTGTCGCTCGATCTGTCCGCTGCGACGGCTTGGATCCCGTCGGGGTTCAACGCGACGAGCCGCGGGGTGAAGCCGCTGCGTGCCAGGCCTCGAGACATGTTCACCGCGCCGTCGCCCAGCGTGACGATCGTGGTGACGCCCTCGGACTTGAACCGCTCGGCGATCGTCGTCGCCTGCGCCGCCGCCGCCTCGACGTCGCCGCCGGAGGCGTCGAACACCGCCGTGTCGACGACGTCGACGCCCGCCTCGTCGAGCGCGTCGGTGGCGAGCTCGACCGAGTTGGCGTCGACGGGGTTCGCGACGACGGCGACCTTGGCGTCGTCGAGCTCGCCTGCCTTCGCGAGCGCAGCGATGCCCTCCGTGGTGCGGGTGTCGTTGTCGGTCACGATCGCGAACCATGGAGCCTTCGCCCGGTCCCGGCGCTCGGTGCTCATGTTCCCGCCGACGATCGGGGTGTCGTGCTGCTCGACGTAGCAGAGGGCGGCGTCGCCATCGAAGTAGCCGATCGCGGCGAACACCTGCGCGTCCTCGGTGAGCTTGAGGCAGGCCTCATCGGCGCCGTTCGGGTTGAGCTGGCTGGGCGGCACCGGCGCGAAGGTGGGAACGAGCTTGCGGCCGTTGATCCCACCCTTCGCGTTGATGTCGTCGATCACCGCCGTGTACGCCTTGACGTAGTCGCCGTGGCGGATGTTCACGACGTTCTCCACCGCCGAGAGGTCCAGGTAGGCGACACCGAGCTGGATGGCGTCGTCGGTCACACCGGTGCTCCGCGTGTCGGGCTCGGTCGTGGTCGTCGCCTTCGCGGTCGTCGACGAGCCCTCGTCGTCCGATGACGACTTGCAGCCGGTCACGACGACCGCCAGCGCCAGCCCCGCGACCACCGCGTTGCGGATCGTGGTTCTCATGGTTGTCCTCCCTGGATGTCGAACTTCACGTGGTGAGACCGATCGGGGCGTCGCTCCGGACGGGCCCGCTCCGCTCGATCGACCGAGCATCGGTGCCGAGGTAGCTCGCGACCACGAGCGGATCGTTGCGGACCGCGTGAGGGGTGCCCTCGGCGATGACCCGGCCCGCTTCCATGCACACGATCCGGTCGCTGATGCCGGTGATGAGCGGCATGTCGTGCTCGATCACGAGCACGGACGCATCGAGTTCTCGACGGAGCTCGAGGATCAACGGACCGAACGCTTCGGTCTCCCGCTGGGCCACACCTGCCGTGGGCTCGTCGAGGCACATGACCCGGGCGTCCAGCGCGACAAGGCCGGCGAGCTCGACGATGCGCCTCGTGCCGGTCGACAGGTTGCCGACCTGGACCTCGGCGTAGCGGCCGAGCCCGAGCAGGTCGATGACGTCGGTGGCCTCGGCGCGACGGGCGCGCTCTCGCCGACGGGCGTGCGGCAGCAACAGGGCAGTGCTCGTCACACCGGTCCGCCCGCGGGATTCGAGGGCGACCTCGACGCACTGACGGACGGTGAGCTCGGGGAAGAGCACCGCCGCCTGGTGGGTCCGACCGAGACCGAGACGAGCACGCTGCCAGGCGCTGCTGCGGCTGACGTCCTGCCCGAGCACGGTGACGGTGCCGTCGGCGGAGACGACACCGCACACGACGTCCATGAGGGTGGACTTGCCGGCGCCGTTCGTGCCGATCAGCCCCAGCACCTCCCCGGGGTGCACCGCCAGGTCGACGCCATCGACTGCGAGCACGCCCCCGAAACGGACTCGCGCGCCGTGGACCTCCAGCACCGGCCGGGCCGGATCCCGTTCCGAACGCTCCGCACGTCGCGGCACGGCGACGTCGCGTCGCGCTGCGGCGGCCACGGGCTCGCGGCCCCGGGCCGCACGGTCGAGGATCGCGTCGCGGCCCCACCACACCACCTGCATGAGGCCGCCGGGCAGGTACAGCAGGACGATCAGCAGACCGAGGCTCGATGTGAGCAGCGGGACGAGGTCGTTGTCGGGGAAGAACGTGGGCAGGCCGACGATCCACAGCGCCCCGAGGACCGGACCGATGATCGATCCGAGGCCGCCGACGACGACCATCGCGACGAGGAGCAGGGACGTGGCCACCAACCACGTCTCATCGCGGATGTTGATCGACTGCGCCGCGCCTGCGAGCAGGGCCCCGCCGAGGCCGGCGAGCGCCCCCGAGAGCGCGAACGCCCGGAGCCGGACCGAGGGCGGCGACACGGTGTACCCGGCTGCCGCCACCGGGTTGTCCCTCGCGGCGACGACGGAGCGGCCGAATCCCGATCGGCGAAGCACGCCGAGACCACCGAGGACCACCGCGAGGATCGCCACCACGACCAGCAGGTAGGTGCGCTGGTCGCGCAGGTCCAGGCCCAGGAGGGTCCCGCGAGGGAACGAGACCGTGCCACCGGATCCGCCGGTGAGCACGTCCTGACGGAACAGGTACTGCTGGGCCGCAAGTGCGAAGACGAACGTGACCGGCGCGAGCAGCAGACCGCGAACCCGGATCGCGCCCCACCCGAGCAGGACGGCGAGCACCGACGTGACGCCTGCGGCGATGACGATCGAGAGGGCGAACGGCACTCCGTAGAGCTCGATCGCGAACGCCTCGAACGAGCCGACGCCGACGTGCAGCGACAGACCCCGCGTGAAGGCCGCTGCGACCAGCGCACCGATCCCTGCGAACGCCATCTGGCCGAGCGAGAGCTGACCGGCCCATCCGGTGAGGACCGTCAGGGAGCTGGCGACGATCGCGAACGAGGCGATCACGGCGTACAGCACCAGTCGCGACGGCTGGTCGACGACGAGGCACACGACCACTGCCGCAGCCAGCAGCGTGAGGGCGCCGATGCGGTCGAGGTTCCTCGCCCACCACAGCGTGCGCAGCTCGGGTGGTACCGGGCGAGCGCGCGGCGCGAACGACAGCGAGGCAGTGCCGGCCCGTGTCCCGCGCGCCTGGAGCGCGACTGCGATCAGGACGACGACGAGCAGCATCACGTCGGCGAGGCCGACCTCGGACGGGTAGTTGAAACCGAGGATCGCCTGGCCGAGGCCGATGGCGATGCCGGCGAGGAGCGCGATGCGGAACGAGGTCATCCGGGCGATCACCGCAGCGACCAGTGCCCGCGACAGCGTCGTGGGTCCGAGCGCAGCGATCGACGCGGCACCGCTCCCCTGCCCTGCGATGAGCACGATCGAGACGGTGCCGAGGAGACCGGCGATCGCCCACACGACCGTCGAGACCGTCTTGGGGTTCACTCCGGAGAGGCGGGCGAGGTCCGGGTTCACCGCCGCGGCACGCACGGCCTTGCCGATCGCCGTGCGCTCGAGGAACCACCCGAGACCCAGGGCGACGAGCGGGACGACGACGATGATCGTGAGCTGGGCCCCGGTGATCCGCAGACCGGCGACGTCCTCCCACACCGAGGTGAGCGCTGCCGGGAAGCGGGCGCTGGTGTCGTCCACGTCGGGCAACGCGGCTGCGACGGCCTGGGAGAGCGCGGCGACGCCGACCGTGGCGACCACCACGATGACCCTCGGAGCGTTGAACAGTCGCCGGATGACCGTGAGCTCGACGACGACGGAGAACAGCGTGCCGGCGCCCAGCGAGACAGGGAGGGCGATCCAGAACGGGACGTCCCACTGGACGACCAGCAGCGCGAGCAGCGACGCGCCCACGAGACCGATGTTGCTGACCGCGAAGTTGATGACGCGGCTCGACCGGTACACCAGGACGAGCGCCATGGCGAGCAACCCGAAGACGAGTCCGTCGACGAGGCCGTTCAGCAGCAACTGGCGCGTGAGGATCGCTGCGGTCATCCGCCCTCCTCGGTGCCGAGGAACACGGCTCGAGCGAGGTCGCCCCGTTCGAGGAGCTCCGCCGCCGGCCCGTCGAAGCGGACCTCGCCCTTCTCCATGAAGACCGCCCGGTCCGCGATCGCAAGGGCGACGTTGAGGGACTGCTCGACGACGATGATCGTCATGCCCTCGTCGCGCAGTCGTTCGACGATGCCGAGCAGGTCCTGGACCACCGCCGGGGCGAGGCCGAGCGACAGCTCGTCGATGATCAGCACCTCGGGCCGGTGCATCAGCACGCGGGCGAGCGCCAGCATCTGCTGTTGGCCGCCCGACAGGGACCCCGCGGTCTGGCGGCGGCGGGACCCGAGATCGGGGAACCGGTCGAGCACCTCGTCGATGCGGCGTCGGAGCTCGTCGGCGTCGTGCCGGAGCCGGAACCCTCCGACCTCCAGGTTCTCCTGGACGGACAGCTCGTCGAAGATCCCCTTGCCGCCCGGGAGCAGCTCGATGCCGAGGGCGGCCCGCTGCTCCGGCGACGTGTACGTGACGGTGCGGCCGTTCAGGCGGACGACGCCGCGCGACGGCGTTCCGAGGCCGGCGATCACGCGCAGCAGCGTGGACTTGCCGGCGCCGTTGGTGCCCAGCAGTGCGAGCACCTCGCCGCGGCGCACCTCCAGGGAGACGTCGAACAGGATCTGCACGTTTCCGTACGAGAAGTCGAGGTCGTGCACCTGGATCGCCGGCGGCTCCCCGGTCGCCCGACGCTCCGCCTCGGCGAGCTCCTCGCGGAGCTCGGCCACCACGAGCGACAGGTCGTTGCGGATCGAACCCGCGCTGCGGAGCAGCAGGATCCCGCCGATCGTCGTGGACGGGATGATCACCACGTAGATCGCAGCGCGAGGCCCGGCCGACTCCGACACCAGGGCCGACAGCAGTGCTCCGCCGGCCGCCCCGATGAAGAACACGTAGACCGCGGCGAGCGCAGCACCGAGCCCGCGGATCCGGTAGGGCACGACCGACTGGAGCACGGGTCCGACCATCGTGAACGCACCGGAGAGCAGCACCGCCGACGGCACCGCCCACAGGGCCCACAGCCACGGGTTGGGCATGGCGTACTGGATGGCCGTGAGCACCCCGACCGGGATGATGAGCCACGCGACCATGGCCACCGCGCGGCCCGGATCACGCCGGTAGAGCGTGTCGTAGTGCCGGCCGAGCAGGGGAAGGGCGATCAGCACACCGATGCCGCTGACCGTGCCCACGAGCCCTCGTTGGCCGGCGTCGAGGCCGTACTCCTTCTCGAGCACGAGGTTCCCGAGGACGGGCAGCGTGAAGATGCCGAAGCCCATGGCGGCGAAGGCGACGATCGCACTGCGGATCGTGCGGATCTGCATGATGCGTGAGAACGCCGCTTCGACCGAGATCGGCGCCGGATCGGACTCCTCGAGCGCAGAGCCGAGGACGTCGAGCTTCTCGAACTGCCCCCGAGGGGGTTCGGGAAGCCTGAAGGCGACGATGCCCACGATCAGGACGGGGATGCCCAGGATGATGAACGCCCAGCGCCACCCTGCGACGCCGCCGGCCCAGATGGCGATGCCACCGACCAGCAGCGGGCTGATGGTGCCGACCACCCGTCCAGCGGTCGCGATCGAGGCGCCGACGCGCCCTCGGGTGGCGATCGGGTACGTGTCGGCGAGCAGCGAGGTGTGGACCGGCAGGTTGGCCGACTTGGAGACGCCGACGCCGACGCGGGCGAGGAACAGACCGAACGCGTTGACCGCGAGCCCCGAACAGCACACCATCGCCGCGAACAGCACCGACGCGCCGCCGATCACCGGGCCTCGACGGACCCGGTCGGCGAGGTAGCCCATCGGCAGGCTGCCGAGCACCAGGAACGCCCCCGCGGTCGCGCTGATGAACACGATCGCTCCCGTGCTGATGCCGAACGTCTGCTGGATGTCGGGTGCGAGCACGCTCAATGCAGCGCTCTCGAGCTCGTCGAACGCGGCGATCAGGAGGAGGACGACGAAGACGAACCACCCACCTCGGCGAAGTCCTTCGCGCAGTGGGAGTGCCTGGTCACCGACACCGGGGAGGAGGTCGTCCGCGAAGAGGACCTCGGCAGCCGGGGAGGGCTCTCGCTCGTCCTCCAGGACCAGGATCGCGTCCGCGAGGTCGCTGGCCGAGCGGGACGGTGCGTCGGTCACGACGCCGGTCCCCGCGTGTGCTGTCCCATCCCGGTCCCCCCGGTCGCGGCTCGCTCCGCAGATGTTCATCCACCGGCCAGGCCGATGTAACGATGCTATGACCGTTTCTGTGCGATCGCACGATACCGCACATCCTTGACCCGGTCAACGTTCTCGGCGGCGGTCGACCACCACCACGGGACGGTTCAGAGCAGGGTCCACCGCTCCCGGTAGGGATCGAGCGCACGATCGGCCGGGTCGAGCTCGGTCACGAGCATCGCGACCCGTTCGGGCCCGAGGCCCGCGGCCGGAGCGCGCTGGCCGAGCTTGGAGGAGTCGACGGCGAGCACCACCTCGGCGGCGACGTCCGCCATCGCCAGCTTGATCTCCGCCTCGTCGAGGGTCGCCTCCGAAGAACCGCGGTGGGGGTCCACTGCCGCGGCGGAGACGAACAGTCGGCGCAGGAGCACGTCGTGGGTGGCCCTGACGGCGAGTGGACCGACGAGGCTTCCGGTCCGAGCGTCGGAGCGGCCGCCGGTGAGCAGCGCCGTCACGCCGGCGACGCCCTGCATTGCGGCGAACGAGTCGAGCCCGTTGGTGAGGACCGTGAGGTCGCCGGCGTTCTGCAGACGGGGGATGAGGCGCTGCATCGTCGTCGACGCATCGATGCCGATCGCGCCGCCTTCCCCCACCAGCTCCACCAGCTTCGCAGCGATGCGCTCCTTCGCTCGTCCGTGCTGGTGGAGCCGCTTGGCGAACGGCTGCGGCCCGACGGCGATCGCGCCGCCGTGGACACGTTGCAGCAGGCCGTCCTCTGCCATGTCGTCGAGATCACGGCGGATCGTCATCTCGCTGACGCCCATGTCGCTCGCCAGTTCGACGACGCGCACGCGGCCGGCTCGGTCGAGCTCCTCGCGGATGCGCTGCGCCCGGTCGACTGCCCCGATGCTCATCGCTGGGCCTCCACGGCACGGCTCGGATCCTGCACGTCCCAATGATGGCGTCCGGCGCCGACGTCGAACGACGTCGTGGATCCCGGGAGCTCCACGCGCGCCGTCGTGTTCGGCGGGACGACGGCCGACACCCGGATGTGGCCGCCGTTGCGCTCCCAGCCGACCTCTGCGCGTCCATAGGGGGTGTCGTGCTGTGCAGCGGCGCGGTCCAGCCCGGGCCCCGGGAGCGGCCGGACCCGGAGCCGCCGGTAGCCCGGCTGGTCCGGTGCGAGCCCGGCGACCGAGCGGTGCAGCCAGTCGGCGACCGCACCGAATGCGTAGTGGTTGAACGAGGTCATGGCGGCAGGGTGGAGCGAGCCGTCGGCTCGGATCGCGTCCCACCGCTCCCACACCGTCGTCGCCCCTCGTCCCACGGTTCCGAGCCACGAAGGGGCCTCGGTCTGGAGGATCAGCGAGTAGGCGTCGGCGACGTGGCCGGTGTCGCAGAGGGCGTCGCAGACGAGGGGGGTGCCGACGAAGCCCGTGCCGATGCGGTGACCGGCGCTGCGGACGAGCTCGGCGAGTCGGGTCCCCGCGACGGTCCGAAGGTCGTCGGGCAACAGGTCCCATGCGATGGCGATCGCGTACGCGGTCTGTGCGTCGGACGTCAGGAGGCCGTCGGCGGTGAGGTAGCTCCTCACGAACGACGAGCGAGCGCGTTCGTGGAGCTGTGCATACCGTTCGGCGTCGCCGTCGCGCCCGAGCAGGGCAGCGATGCGCCGCATCAGGTCGAGGGTGCGGCACAGCGCGGCGTTGCCGACGAGGTGCTTGTCCGTGGCGCCGGCGGAGGGGTCGTCACCAGGAGCCGTGGGGTCGAGCCAGTCGCCGAACTGGAAGACCCACTCGAGGTGCAGATCTCCGTCGTCGCCACCGGCCCAGCCGACGATGAGGTCGGCCCAACGGCTCATGCTGTCGTACTGGTCCTCGAGGACGCCGGCGTCACCGAACCGGTCGTAGATCGTCCAGGGCACGGTGACCGCCGCGTCGCCCCAGACCGAGCACCCGATCCACTGGTCGAGCACGTTCGGGACGACCCACGGGACTCCGATGTCGTCACGCTGCTCAAGGGCGAGGTCCGTCAGCCAGGACCGGAGCATGCCGGCGCAGTCGAAGAGGAAGCAGGCCGTCGGAACGAACACCGCGATGTCGCCCGTCCAGCCGAGTCGTTCGTCGCGCTGCGGACAATCGGTGGGCACCGACAGGAAGTTGCCCCGCATGCCCCACACGACGTTCTCGTGGAACCGCTCCAGAAGGGGGTCGTCGCAGCTGAACCACCCCGTGCGGGTCATGTCGGAGTGGCAGACCTCGGCCCGGAGGTCGCCCGGATCGAACCGGCCCGGCCACCCGTCCACGGTGGCGTACCGGAAGCCGTGGAACGTGAACCGAGGTTCCCATCGCTCGGGGCCTCCCCCGCGGAGCGTGTAGCGATCGGTTGCCTCGGCACTGCGCAGCGACGCCGCGTTGGGCACACCGGACTCGAGCACCTCGACGTGGCGGAGCTCGATCGTCGTGCCGCGAGGACCGTCGACGTCGAGGCGCAGCCGGCCGACGAGGTTCTGTCCGAAGTCGACGAGCAGACGGGAGCCGTCGGAGGGACCGGAGTCCAGCACCTCCGCGACCTCGACCTCCTCGGTCCGTCGCACCGGCGGGCCGAGACGTGGCACCAGCACCACGTCGTGCTCGATCACGTCCACGTCGAACCACCCGGTGTCGTCGAACTCGGGCCTGCTCCAGCCAGCGGGCTCGGCCCTGGCATCGTGGTCCTCGCCGTCGTAGATGCTCGCCCGGGTCGTCGCGCCGTGGATCCACCGCCACCTCGCGTCGGTGCGGCACACCGTCGACGCGCCGCCGTCGTCGGTCACGACGTCGAGCTGGGCGATGGCTGCGATCCGATCGCCGTAGTGCGCCGGGTGCGCGGCGGCGTCGGCTCCGAGGCGCCCGCGGAACCAGCCGTCCGCCAGGCGGATGCCGAGCGTGTTGCGACCGCGGCGCAGGAGGTCGGTCACGTCGAACGTCTCGGCCACGACGCGGCTCCGGTAGCTGGTCCATCCGGGATCGAGGACGTGATCACCGACGACGGACCCGTTGAGCTCCGCCTCGAACACGCCGAGCGAGCTGATGTGGAGCCGGGCCCCATCCCCTGCGATCGGGGTGTCGAAGTCGCAGCGGAGCAGCGCCGTCTGCTCCATCGACACCGCGGGAGAGACCCACTCGGCGCGCCAGTCGGCCGGTGTCAGCAACGCCGCTTCGACCTCGAGCGGGGCCGACCAACCCGAGTGCGATCCATCGGTTCCCGTCACGCGCACCCGGACCGTCGCACGCTGACGGGACCGCAGTGGTGCACCTGGCCAGTCGACGAGCACGCAACCGGGGCCGATCCGGCTGGAGACCGCACCGTCGATCTCGATGTCGGCGGCGGCCTGTCGCCAGCCGTCGATGTAGGTGTCGGTCCGCCACGTGAGACGAGGCCTGCTGGTGCCGATCCCGAAGGGGTCGCGGTGCTCGATGCGCACGTCGAGGACGCGCACCTCGTAGGTTGCGTCCGTCACCGGTGACGACACGATCGGACCCCCTGTCCGCTGCTGGCGTCGGTGCACGCCCACGTGCGCTAGCGTGCGATCGCCCACTATCGCACATACGCCCGGTGGGCGCCGTGTGCGGGCGGATCGGGGCGTGCTGGTGACCGACGAACGACGGAAGAGCGAGCCCGTTGGCCCGACCGACGACGTCGCTCGACCCGGCCGGGTCGAGGATCCGCGATGAGCGGGCCGGCACGGCTCCGATGGGGTCTGGCGGGCCCCGGCGGGATCGCAGAGCGGTTCGCAGCGGCGCTCGCGGCGTGCGACGGAGGCCAACTGACGGTCGTCGCGTCGCGAGACCTCCGACGCGCCCGCAGCTTCGCAGATGCGCACGGTGCGCCGATCGCCGTCGGCAGCCACCTCGAGCTCGTCGGCCATCCCGAGGTCGACGTCGTCTACGTCGCCCTCCCCAACTCGCACCACGCAGCGCTCACCGTCGAGTGCCTGGACGCCGGCCACCACGTCGTGTGCGAGAAGCCGATGGCGACCGATGCTACGCAGGTCAGGGCGATGACCGATGCCGCGGAGCGCAACGGGCGCTTCCTCATGGAAGGGCTCTGGAGCCGCTTCCTCCCGGCGTACCGTCGCATCAGCGACGAGCTCGCACTCGGACGCATCGGCAGGCCCGTGCTCGTCGAGGGCAGCGTCGGCTTCCGAGCACCCTTCGACTCGTCGCACCGGTGGTTCGACCCGGCTCTCGGCGGCGGAGCGCTCCTCGACCTCGGCATCTACCCCCTCCAGCTCGCCGAGCTCGCGCTCGGTCCGATCGAGTCGGTCCACGCAGCCGGCGTCGTCGGCTCGACGGGCGTCGACGAGGTCACCACCGTCCTCACCCGCCACGCCGGAGGCGGCGCGGGCGTATCCATCTCCTCGCTCCGCATCGACCTCGACTGGAACGCGGTGATCCGGGGCGAGCGCGGCCGGATCGAGCTCGCAGCACCACTGCACGACCCACCGCGGGTGCGGTTCATCGATGCAGCCGGGACCGAGGTGGTCGACGGCACGTACGACGGCGACGGCCTGCGCTTCGAGATCGACGAGGTCCACCGGTGCATCTCGCGGGGAGCGACGGAGTCGCCCACCGTGCGCTGGAGCGACAGCATCGCGCTCGCCGAGGCGATGGACGAGGTCCGGCGCCAGCTCGGTGTGCGCTATCCGTCTGACCGCGCCGACTGATCACGCTCCGCCTTCCAGCGGAGCTCTCGAGCCGAGACGACCTTGCCGCGCTCGCCGGTCGCGTGGAAGTGCACCGGACCCCCGCCGAGCGCCAGCTGCACCGAGCGTTCGAGCGGTGTCGGCTCGTCGGCCGCGACGTCCATCGGACGCCGGAGCATCACCGACGTGTTGGAGATGCAGCGCAGCGAACCAGGAACCCTCGCAGCGGCGTTGACCGACGCGGTGTGGAGCACGAAGGGGTGGCACAGCACGATGTCGCCCTGCGCTCCCGTCAGCGCCTCGAACCGGTCGCACCTGCGGAGGATGTCCGGAACGGACGCGAGGACCTCGGCGGGCTCGAGACCTTCGGGATGTGCGACCAGGAGGTCCGCGACAGCCCGGATGGAGTCGACCGCGAGGTAGGTCGGACCCTGGCGTTCGACGACGTCGCGCCAGAACACGATGACGAGCAGCGCCTGCTCGGGGCTGTCGAGGAAGTGGCGGAACCAGTCGCCGTCCTTGTGCCAGCCGGCGGACGGTGCATCCCACCGGTCGGGCGGCCACCACGCGCCGGGATCGGCCGGGAAGTTCACGATCAGGTTGTCCTGGATGCCGGCGAAGGCGATCCGACGGCCGCCGCCGCAGAGCTCGTCGATGACGGCGGCCGCAGCGGGAGCCACGTCCGCCACCGACCAGTTCTCCTCGACGGGCAGGTGCTCGGTGCCCGTGGGCCACGTGGTCGGATCGTCCTCCCGCACGCCGAGGCGACCGATCGCCCTGAGCGTGACGTCCTCGCAGAAAGCCGCATCCAAGGCGGCGGGGATGCGGATGCAGCCCTCGTCCAACAGCCGCTCGGCGAGACCGGTCACGGTTCCGCGCCGACCAGCGGGGAACCGTCGAGCGACCGCACCGGCAGGCCCGTCTCGTCGAGGACGTCATGGCTCGTGGTCGTGCGCCCGGTCATCTCCGGACCGCAGCAGCAGAGCGCCACCACCGCCTCGACCATGTGCTCCAGGGACTCGATCTTGTCGTCGGCGATGCGGCCACCGACCAGTGCCTCGGCGCCTTCGCTCATCACCGCGGCTCGGGGCGAGATCGCGTTGACCCGGATCCCGCTCCCGTGGAGCTCGGCTGCGAGACCGTTGCTGATCCGGTCGAGTGCCGCCTTGGACGCGCCGTACACCGCGGTCGTCGTGCCGGTGACGCCCTGATCGAACGGAGGTCCCGCCATCGGGCGCGCCGTGCCGCTCGAGATGTTCACGATCCACGCCGCGCCGAGCTCGGCCATCGAGGGGATGGCGGCCTGGGAGAGATCGAGCGGCGCATGGACGTTGACCTCGAACATCAGCCGTCGACGCTTGAGCGACAGCGTCGCCACCGGCTCGTAGAGGGCGGCAGCCGCGTTGTTCACCAGGATCTCGACCGGTCCGCCGAGCGCAGCGGATGCCTCCGGCACCACACGGGCGCGGTCGTCGGGGTCGGTCAGGTCCGCCACGACCGTCACGACGGTCCCACCACCCTCGGCGATCCGCTCGGCGGTGTCCCGGAGGCTGCCGGCGAGCTTGCCGCCCGGTTCGGCGGTGCGGGCGACCAGCGCGACCGCAGCGCCCTCGGCGGCGAGCCGTTGCGCGATGCCGGCGCCGATGCCACGACTCGATCCGGTCACGATCGCGCGCCGACCCTCGAAGCGCCGCGGTCGGTCGACGTCGACGTCGGTCATCGAGCCCACACGCCGCTCGGCCGGACCTTGGACCAGTCCGGAGGGCGCTTCTCCATGAAGGCCGTCGCGGCCTCGGCCATCTCGCCGCCGGTGGAGGCCAGGATCTGCGTGCGGTTCTCGAGGTGGACGGCCTGCTCGATCGACACCGCGTCGAGGTTCGACCACATCACCTCCTTCGTCATGACGACGCCGAACGGGCTGTAGGTGCAGATGAGCTCGGCGAGCTCGAGGGCGTGGGCGACGGGATCGTCCGCGAGCGCCGACACGATGCCCATGTCGAGCGCCTCCTCCGCCTGCACCGTCCGTGCGGTGAGGAGCAGGTCGAACGCCCGGGACGAGCCGACGGCGCGGGGCAGCGTGTAGCTGATCCCGATGTCGCAACCGCCGATCCCGAGCTTGATGAACTGCGCACAGAACCGTGCACCGGGAGCGGCGACGCGCAGGTCGCACGCCAGGCTCAGCGCGAAGCCGCCGCCGTAGGCGACCCCGTTCACCGCAGCGATCACCGGTTGCTGGAGACGCCGCAGCTTGATCGGGAGCTCGGCGATCCGCTCCTGGGACAGCATCCCCGCCCGAGGACCGGTGGTGCCCGCCGACGTGGACGATCCCTCGACGCTGCTCAGGTCGAGGCCCGAGCAGAAGCCCCGGCCCGACCCGGTGAGGATGACGACGCGGCAGGCGTTGTCGGCCTGGATCTCGTCGAGCGCGTCGTGGATCGCGTCGACCATGCGGAACGACAGCGCGTTCAGGCGGTCCGGGTTGTTCAGGGTGATGATGGCCACCGCGGGCGTCGGACGCTCCAGGATCACCAGGCCCTGGTCCTGCACTTCGGTCATGGGTCCCCCGATCGTCGAACGCTCCCACCTTGCCGTCACTACTTGACAGAGTCAAGGAATGTCGCGATGGTCAAGGCGGCGTCCGCAGGGGGTTCGACGGGCTCGGCCACCGCTGCCCGACGCCCGGCACACCGCGCCGGAGGACGACCCATGCACATCGCCTACGACGAACGCGAGACCGCGCTGCGCGACGAGCTGCGCGCGTACTACGCCGAGCTGCTCGACCCGGCGACGCGCGCCGAGCTCGCCCTCAGTCGCGGCGTCGGCCCGGTGGTGCGTCGCGTCGTCCGCCAGATGGGCGCCGACGGATGGCTCGGGATCGGCTGGCCCGTCGAGTACGGCGGCCAAGGCCGCGGCGCCGTCGACCAGTTCATCTTCTTCGACGAGTCCATGCGCTGCGGGGCCCCCGTGCCGATGATCATGGTCAACTCCGTCGCCCCCACGCTCATGGAACACGGCACCGACGAGCAGAAGGCGGAGTTCCTGCCGCGGATCGCCGCCGGCGAGATCAACATCTGCGTCGGCTACTCCGAGCCCGGAGCCGGATCGGACCTCGCGTCGCTCACCACCAAGGCGGTGCGCGACGGCGACGACTACGTCATCTCGGGCCAGAAGATGTGGACGAGCCTCGCCAGCGACGCCGACTACTGCTGGCTCGCTGTACGGACCGGCGAGGAGGGGTCGCGGCACAAGGGCATCTCGATCATGCTGGTCCCGATGGACTCGCCCGGGATCGAGGCGCAGCCCCTCGACCTCATCGTCGACCACGACCTCTGCACCGTCCACTACGACGAGGTACGCGTGCCCGCCACTGCGCTCGTGGGCGTGGAGAACAAGGGCTGGCGGATCATCACCAGTCAGCTGAACCACGAGCGAGTCACCCTGTGCAGTCCCGGCATGGCCGAGCACACGCTGCACGAGGTGACCGAGTGGGCGCGGCGGAGCCGACTCCCGGACGGCCGGCGCGTCATCGACCAGGAGTGGGTGCAGCTCGACCTCGCTCGGGCAGAGGCCGGCTTCGAGTACCTGAAGCTCCTGAACTGGAAGATCGCCTGGGCGGCGTCCCACGACGACCTCCCCGTCGCGGACGCGAGCTCGATCAAGGTGTTCGGCACCCAGCACTACCTCGAGACCTTCCGCCTGCTGATGGGCATCCTGGGCGAGCGGGCGTACCTCGTCGATGGCACGCCGGGAGCGATCGAAGGGTCGCGGCTCGAGGACCTGTACCGAAGCCTCGTCGCCCTCACGTTCGCCGGCGGCGCCAACGAGCTGCA
The DNA here is from genome assembly GCF_020715685.1 of Dermatobacter hominis. Classification (GTDB taxonomy): domain Bacteria; phylum Actinomycetota; class Acidimicrobiia; order Acidimicrobiales; family Microtrichaceae; genus Dermatobacter; species Dermatobacter hominis. The sequence goes on along the minus strand of NZ_CP085840.1, from coordinate 3,491,837 downwards.
GCGAGACCTCATCGCGACGTTCGGCGCCGGCATGCCGATGGCCACGCGCTGACCCCGCACCCGAGCACAGAGGATCACCACATGGACTTCGACATCTCCGAGGAGCAGTCGGCGGTCGAGGAGCTCGCACGAACCCTCCTCGCCGACACGTCGACTCCCGACCGGCTGCGCGCACTCGAACGCGGAAGCGACGGCATCAGCGACGCCGAAGGGGCCGATCGCTTCGACCGGACGTTGTGGGCGCAGATGGCCGACACCGGGCTGCTCGGGCTGTTCGGTCCGGAGGACCTCGGCGGCGCCGGGCTGGGTGTGGTCGAGGCGTGTCTCGTGCTGCGAGAGGTCGGACGGCGCACCGCAGCGGTCCCTGCGCTCGCCGTACTGGCGCTGGGCGCCCTGCCGATCGCCCGATGGGGCACCGCCGCCCAGCGCGCGGCGCTCCTGCCCGGAATCGGCGACGGATCGCTGGTCGTCACCGCCGCGCTCTCGGAGCAGTCGGGCGACCCGTCGCAGCCGTCGGTGGGCGCACTCCGGGAGGGCGACCGCTGGGAGCTCTCCGGTCAGCGGAGCAACGTCCCGGCCGGCACGGTCGCCGAGGTGGTGCTCGTGCCGGCGACGGACCGGGACACGACCGTCGTCGTCGTTGTTCCCCTGGACGCTCCTGGAGTGGAGGTCCGGCGCCAGGACACGACGTCGGGGATACCGGAAGCGCTGATCACCCTCGACCGGGTGGTGCTCGACGAGGATGCGGTGCTCGGCGGGGCACCCGGGTCCGACGGTCGCCCCGACGGCGCCGAGGTGCTGGCCTGGATGCTCGACGTGGCCAACGTGGCTGCCTGTGCCGAGATGGCCGGGCTGTGCGCGGAGGCCGTGGCGATCACCGGCCGGTACACGACCGAGCGCGAGCAGTTCGGCCGCCCGATCGCGTCGTTCCAGGCCGTCACGCAGCGAGCCGGTGACGCCTATGTCGATGCGCAGGCCGTGGACCTCACCATGCTGCAGGCGGCATGGCGCATCGCAGCCGGCGTGCCCGCATCTCGGGAGGTCGCGATCGCCAAGTACTGGGCGGCAGCCGGCGGCCAGCGAGTCGTGCACGCTGCGCAGCACCTGCACGGCGGCATGGGCGTCGACCGCGACTACCCGCTGCACCGCTACTTCCTGCTCGCCAAGCAGCTCGAGCTCTTCCTCGGCGGGGCGACGCGCCAGCTGCAGCGCATCGGCCGCCGCCTCGCCGCCTGACGAGGAACCCCGGACCCGCGACGAGCGCCCTCAGTCCGGGGCCAGGCCCTCGACCTGCCGCCTGACGACGTCGCCGAGCTGCTCGCCGTCGGGCAGGGGGACGCCCATGGCCTCGAGCACGCCGAGGCCGAGCTCGGTCGCCCACAGCAGGGTGAGCGCGGCGTTCAGGTCGACGTCGGCGGCGATCTCCCCGCGCTCCTGCCACGTGCGGTAGATGTCGACCCACAGGGCGATGCGCTGGGACTGGTCGGCGGCGAGCCGATCTCGCACCTCGGGATCCGACCGGCCCGCGGTCGCACCCTCGACGAGCAGCGCGCGGAGCTGACGCCGCTCCGGGTAGCGCCCGTACAGGTCGGCGAGCACGTCGGCGATCCGGCTGATGCCCTCCGGCGGTTCCTGCACCAGCTCCTCGGCGATGTGTGCGTCGATCGCGGCGAGGAGCAGGTTGGCCTTGCTGCCGAAGTTGCCGTAGATCGCCCCGCTGGTCAGGTCGGTCCGGCTCGCGATGTCGCGCACGGACGCGGCGGCGTACCCCTCCTCGGCGAAGACCCTCGACGCGAGGTCGAGGAGCTTCTCTCGACTGCTGCGCGGCTCGGTCACGGCCGCCGAGCGTACCGGCGCCTCAGTGGGGCACCATCCCGCCGTCGACGAGCAGCACCTGCCCGGTGATGAAGCTGCCGGCGTCGGAGGTCAGCATGAGGGCGGGGCCGACGATCTCGTCCGGCGACGCCATGCGCTTGAGGAGCATCACCTCCGCCATCACGTCCTGCATCTCGGGCGTGTTGGCGCGGACCATGTCGGTGTCCACCGTCCCCGGCGACAGCGCGTTCACGCGGATGCCGTGCGGGGCGAGCTCTGCGGCGGCCGACCGGGTCGCGGAGAGGAGCCCGGCCTTGCCGATGCCGTACATGGACACGAACGAGGAGAACATGAACGCGGCGCCCGACAGGATGTTGAGCACCGCCGCGTTCGGGCTCTCCTTCAGGTGCGGGAGGGCGGCCTGGATCAGGAACACCGGCCCGCGGAGGTTGACGTTGAGTGACTTCTCGAAGGCTTCGGGGGTGTACTCCCCCACCGGCTGCGCGAGCGCGGTCGCCGCGTTGTTCACGACGACGTCGATCCCGCCGAACGCATCCACCGCGCGGTCGACGATCACCTGGAGGTCACCGAGCTCGCCGAGGTGCGCAGGGACGCCGATGGCGTCGGCACCGAGGCTGCGGAGGTGCTCAGCGGTCTCGTCGCACGCCTCGGCCTTCCGGCTGGCGACGACGACCTTGGCGCCGGCGAGGGCGTAGCCCTCCGCCAGCGCCCGACCGATGCCACGAGTCCCGCCGGTCACGATCACGACCCGATCGGTCATGTCGAACAGGCGGGAGAACGTCGTCTCGTCCATGGCGTCCCTCGTCTCGGGCTCTCGGTCAGGCGGCGGGCAGGTCGAGCCACTCGGTCGCCGGAGCGATCGTGTACGTGTCGACGAGGGCCTTGATGAAGTCGTGGTCGTTGAGCGGATCGGTCGGCTCGGCGATCTTCGTGCCCTTGCTGCGCATGTCGGAGACGAGGCGGCCGACGGCCTCCTCGATCGTCAGGTCGTCGGTGTGGTCCATCGACGTCTTGAGCTCGTCCATGTCGGCGTACAGCTCGGCGTTCCAATGGACGAGGAAGCGCATCTCGCCCGGCTCGTAGCTGTGCACGACCTCGCCGTCGGTCGTGATGTTCCAGCGCTGACCGCTGTGGTCGAACTCCATCATCGAACGGTTCTTGAGCCCCGAGACCGCAGGACCGTCGTAGGGGCCGACGGGGTCGCCCCGGTGGAACATCAGCTCGTTCTGCACGACGATGCCCTTGTTCCAGAGCGGATGGTCGAGCACCTTCGGCTCTCCGAGCGGGCCGTCGGGCCAGTAGGTGAAGGTGCCGTTCTCGCCGAGGTACCACCAGTTGATGACCTGGGCCATCTTGACGAGGTGGTCGGTGAACAGGCCGGACTTGCCCATGACGTTCTGCAGCCACACCGGTGCGTTCTCGTAGCGGATCCCTCGGAAGGTGACCGCGTCGAGGTGCGGCGGCGGCGGGGCGTGCTCGGGGTTCGGCCCGCAGATGTTGAACAGCATCATCGTGGGCTTCGCGTACTCGACGCCCCAGTAGTCCTTGACCAGGTCGAGGAACCGCTCGTTGTAGAAGCAGTCGTGGATCTCGGGGTGGTAGCAGACCGAGTCCTGGCCGTAGAACCCGCGGAACAGCGGCCCGACGATGTCGTCGAGCGTCAGCCCGTGGCCCTCGGGCACGACGCCGGTCACCGTCGCGATCAGCTCGTCGACGGTCGTGAAGTGGTGCGACTGCAGCGTCGGCCAGGGCCCCTTGTCCTGCACGATGCCCAGCAGCCGTCGGTGCTGGTCCTCCGTGTAGAGCCCCTCGATCACCCGGGGCGGTGCGACCGGGCGCAGCGCCTCGTTCATCTGCTGCTCGTAGATCCCCATGCGGCCCCCCTGTGCGAGTACCGAGCGCGTGACCGGATGATAACAGCGTTACATCGGTCTGTAACGCCGTTATCGCTCCGCCCGCTCGCCGGATGACCGAAAACCACAACGGCAGGCCCGAGGGCCTGCCGTTGCCGCCTACGTCAACTCGACGTTGGGCTGGACCAGTTGGCCCAATTGTCGCCTCATCGAAGCATTCTTGGTGGAATCGCTGACTGCCTTGCCACCGGGACGGTGCTTCGTTCCGAGCCGGTCTGCGAGCTCCACATCGAGGTCTTCTACAACCGCTCACGCCACGAGCAGCGCCTCGGAGACCGCACGCCCGCCGAGACCCCCACGCTGCGACCCGAGCAGCCTGGTCTGTCACAACCACGTGTCCACGAGATCGTGGCAACTCCGGGTCGGAGACACGACGAGCAGGCTACCGATCGGCTGGGACAGCCTGTGGACTCAGAGGCCGCCGCTTGGCCTGCCAGGCGGTCTCCTGAACTAGTCGTCGTTACGCTGTCCCAACCGCGAGGTCGAGACGGGGAGGTTCCGTGGCCGCATCGACGGTGATCGAATTCGACGAGCTCTTTGGGTGCGACCTTTTGATCGACGCCGTCTACCGGGGCGGCACGAACGGGAATGCCTCTGACGACCCAATCGCGCGGATCGTGCCCGTCGGAAACCAAGGCGGCTTCCGCCGAAAGACCCGATCGGGCCACACCGTCGTCGCTGTGCTCTACACCAGTGGTGCGTCCACGGACTGGCCTGACCATTTGGACTTCCAGCTCGGCGAGTACACCTACTTCGGCGACAACCGGACTCCAGGCCGCGAACTCCACGACACGCCCAAAGGTGGCAACTCGCTGCTTCGAGACTCGTTCGCCTCAGCGGCTGCGTCGGCGGGGAGCCGAGCGGCAGTCCCTCCGTTCTTGGTCTTCGAGAAGGCCGAAGCTGGACGAGACGTGCGATTCCGAGGGATCGCTGTCCCCGGCTCGGCGACCACACCGTTGACCGAGAGCCTGGTGGCTGTGTGGCGCAGTCGAGAGGACCAACGCTTCCAGAACTACCGAGCGACATTCACCATCCTGGACGTTGCCACCGTTCCCAGGGTGTGGCTGGACGAGCTGCTCGACGGTGAGCCACTTGGCGCGCATGCTCCAGAGGCTTGGCGAGACTGGATCAGTACGGGGCAGCCCAGGCCCCTCATCTCGGAGCCCGCGGTCACCTACCGCTCGAAGGCTGAGCAGCTTCCGTCCACCGATGCTGATCGAGCGATGCTCGGGGCCATCACCTCTCGATACTCAGAGGATCCGTGGGGGTTCGAGGCGTGTGCTCTCCATGTGTGGCGGATGCTGGCGCCTGCGACGGGTCAGGCTGACCTCACGAGACGATGGCGCGACGGCGGGCGTGATGCTGTTGGCCACTACCTGATCGGTCCGAGCTCTGACCCGGTCCCCGTCGAATTCGCCCTCGAGGCAAAGTGCTACGCGCTGACGAACGGAGTGGGTGTCCGCGAGACCTCGCGACTCGTCAGCCGTCTTCGACACCGCCAGTTCGGAGTCTTCGTCACAACCTCGTACTTCGGGCAGCAGGCTTACGAGGAGATCCGGGCCGACCAACACCCTGTTGCGCTCATCAGTGGCCGAGACATCGTCGATGCGCTCAGGAGCGTCGGCGTAACGAGTGTGGCGATGACCGAGACCTGGTTGAACGGCGTGGCAGCGGATCCTGTCTAGCGGGAACCGGTTCAGCTCAGCCGATGCGACCTCCACCGACCTCAGTCATCCGTTACCGGGAGAGCCAGTCGACCGCTGACAGTGGTCGCGAGGTCGGAGTTCTTCCGCTTTTCTGGCAGGCCGTCGGCGACACGATTTCGCGGATCTGGAGGCAACTCCGGTTTCGGGGGCCTCGAAAACCTGAACGGCAGGCCGGAGGCCTGCCGTTTCAAGGGTTCTCGATGGTGGCGGGGGCAGGATTTGAACCTGCGACCTTCGGGTTATGAGTTCGACGACCCTCGTTACGGCCTATGCCGCCAGGTGCCGCTCCCCCTTGTAGCTGCAGGGTTCTCGGCATTCGGCTGTGCCGGCTCGTCCCGGCCAGTACCTCCCGTTCCGGACGAATCTGGCAGAAGATGTGGCAGACACCCGGCGGCATCCCGAGATGCGTCGTGGACTGCAGAGTCGTCACTCAGCGTGACGATCGGTGAGAACTCGATGTTGACAGGCTGGTAGCCCCCGGTCCGAGTGCCGTGCTGGACCGCCGAAGAGCTCCGCCGCTTCCTGACCTCAACGTCAAAAGGCGTCATCTGACGCTGCTCACAGACCGAAGGTTGCGGTCGGTAGGAACCTGTCGGTGGTCGTTCCGTCACCGACCTGGCCTACGCCGTTCGCTCCCCAGCACCACGGGTGGCTACCGGCTCGGAGGACGCAGGTGTGCGATTGGCCAGACACCGGTGTAGCAGCGGCATCTACGAGACCCAGGTCATTGAGCCCCGAGGAGACGACGGCGCTCACGCCGAGCTCTCCCTGCTGGTTGCCTCCGGCGCAGCGGATGGTGCCTGCGGCGGTGACGCAGACGGTGAATGCGCCGATCGAGACCCCCGACGCATCATCGGTGGCCGGCAACTGGACCGGGGTCAGAGCATTGGCGGTCGAGCCGTTGGCGAGCTGACCGTCGGTGTTGCCGCCCCAGCACCAGACGCCCGTGGCGGTGACCGCACAGGTGGTGAACTCGCCGGCCGCGATCCCGGTCGCGCCACCGAGGCCGGGGACGGGTGCCGGCGTTGGCCGGCTCGCTCCGGAGCCGTCGCCTAGCTGGCCTGCCCCCCCGGCCCCCCAGCAGCTGACGGTGCCGTCGGCGAGGGCGGCGCAGGCGTGTTCGAGCCCGGCGGCGATGGCCGTCGCTCCGGTCACACCGACCACAAGCGTGGGAACATTTCGGCTGGTCGTGGTGCCGTCACCGACTTGGCCGGCGGCATTGGCTCCCCAGCAGCTGACGGTGCCGTCGGCGACAGCGCAGGTGAAGTCGTCGCCGGCCGTGATCGCATCCACGCTGCTCAGCCCGGTGACCTCGACCGGGTTCAGTCGGTCCGTGGTGCTGCCGTCACCGAGCTGTCCGGAGGAGTTGTCACCCCAGCACCGCACCACTCCCCCGGCGACGATGGCGCACGAGTGGCTGCCTCCGACCGCCACGCCGGTGGCGCCGGTCAAGCCGGTGACCTTGACCGCATAGGCGCTGTCCGTCCCGCTTCCGGTGCCAAGTGCTCCTTGGGCACCATCGCCCCAGCATCGAACGGTGCCGTCACTCAACACCGCGCAGGTACGGGCCGACCCCGCCGACAACGAGGAGACGGTGACACCCGCCGGGAGCGTGGTCGGGGTGGTCGTCGAGGGGACGGTGCTAGGTGTGGGTTCGTTGGGCACGCAGGCCGCGATCAGGAAGGTGATCGCGGCGAGCGCCGTCAGAATGCTCGTTCGCTTCGTGTCCATGCCCGTCACCCCCGCACCTTCAGGACCACGTCGACCCCTGTTCGCTCCTGACCGGCAGTCAGGGTGTAGCTGGTCGCAGTAGTGCGATCGCCCGATGGTCCGACCCAGGTCCGCTGCCATCGTCTGCTCGGGGGCACCACCTGGATCTGGTACGTGCCGGGCTGGAGACCCGAGACCGTCCAGTTCCCGGAGGCGTTGCTGACCGCGTAGCGGACCGGAGTCTTGGAGCCGGGTAGGTACAGCCGGATCTGGGCGCCGCGCACTGCGGTACCACCCACCAGGGCCCGCCCCGCGACGGTCGCAGTGGTGGGGGTGACGGAGATCGTTACCGTTGCAGGTTCGGACCAGAGTTCCCCGTCGAAGACCCTGAAGGTGAAGGTGTCGGTCCCCGTGAACCCGCCGGCCGGCATGTAGGTGAGCGCCGGCGCGGTCCCCAAGAGGGTTCCCTGGCCCGGCTGGGAGACGATCTCGTAGGTCAGGGCGCTGGCCTCGGGATCGCTGCCGGCCAGGATGATCTGTGTTGGCGTGTCCACAGTGGTCGCGGTCGACAGATCGCTCGCAGTCGGCGGGAAGTTCTCCGGTCCGAAGCGCGGGATGGCGATGTCCGCGTACCCGACACGGCCCGAGGCGTCGGTCACCTCCAGGAGAGCCGTTCGTGCGGGGCCGAGCCCGAGCGTGGCCATCGCCATGGCTCCTTCGACCTCGTTGCCGTCCGGCAGGATCCAGCGGTACGCCTGGATCGTGTTGTCGCCGGCCTCGGAAGCGGAGGCGTCGAAGGCCACCACCCCGGTGACCTCGTCGAGCACCGCGGCCGTTCCCGACGCGGTGGGACCAACGATCTCAATCGGGGTCGTCCAGGCTCGGACGATCGTGTCCTCCCCATCCGACGGCACGTCCGTTCCGTAAACCTCAATCGTCCAGATGCCGGGCTCGGGGTTGGGGATGTCCAGCCACTCGCTGGTCGGCGTCACATCGGACCGGACCCCATCGGTTGTAGCCGTGACGCGCTGTCCGGAAGGACCGACGGCGGTGGTCGTGACGGTGCTGCCGCGCCAGTAGGTCGACACGTTGAGGTATCGCTGGCCGGCGGCGACGTTGACCGTGCCGGCCTGGGTGGTGCTCTCCGGCGTGGTCACGACCTTGGTGTTGAACGTGTCGTCGATCTCCGACTTGAGCGCCTGGTAGTAGGCCTGCTGGCCGACCGCATTCGGGTGCAGCGAGTAGGCCACCGGGCCATAGTTCCCCGGCTGGCTGAAGTACGGGTTGACGATCGCGTTTAATCCGGTCTGCGGGTTCAATGACCCACCGTTGCAGAGTTCCTTTCCAGCGAAGGCCGGGTTCGGGTCGACGACCCGGAACTGCTGGCGGCCGGCGTAGGAGTTGGCTGCGTTCGCCGCCTCACGGATCCGGGCGTTGATCTCGTCGACGAACTTCCTCACCGCACGCCGTTCAGTATCAGAGAGCCCGAAACCGTCGACCGGGGCGATGTTGCAGATCGTTCCGTCGGACACCGCGTCGACGGGATAGGGGTACAGCTGCACGAAGACGCGGGAGTTCGGGGCACGATCGGCGATCTGGGTGTAGATGCGCTCGAGCCGACCGCGGAGCGCCCCCTGTCGGAATGCGAAGGACGGTTTGGCAGTGCGTTGCATGGCATCGGGGAACTGGGTCAGCTCCTCGAGACCCTTGATGGCCTTCTGGGTCTTGTACGTGCAGGCAAATGCAGTCGGCGGCGTCTGGGCGGCTGCGCATGTACCGAACGCGTCGACGACGGCCTTGATACGCGTGCTCAGGAACGATCCAGCGGTCCACATGTCATCAGCCCGACTCAGCCAGGCGTTCGAGCCGATCACCTCGGCCGGCCCCAGAGTCAGACCGCAGTCGACAGCAAGGCACATGAGGGCCACGTCGCCGAACCCGGCGTCATTGCCACCAACAGAGAGGGTGACGACATCGGTGAACTCGTTGACGTGGTCGAGCTGGGCGGCTTCGCCTTCGTTGTCGGGGTTCGGTGTCTCGAAGTCCCGGGTGACCGCACCTGAACACGCGTGGAACTCGGCCGGTTCCATGAGTACCGGCAGGTCATCGTCCCTGGAGATCAGTCGGCCATAGGAACCGTTCGACCGGTGACACTTGTTGTCGTACGGGTACTGCTCCTTGAGATTGTCCGGCACCGGCGTGACGTCCGAAGCGGTTCCGACATCGAAGGCCGGCAGGCCCTCGCCCGACGAGTAGGAGTCGCCGAGCGAGAGGTACCGGGCCGGGCCCGTGGCCAGGTTGTGGAACACCCGTTGGGATCCGTCGCTGAACACCGTGCGCACGATGAAGTACCGGCCGAGTGAGCGGTCGGTCGACGGGACCGAGAACTCGTTCTGTCCATCGCCGTCCTCGGAGACCTCCCCAATGAGGCGCCAGTTGCCGGCCCGGCTACGGAGATCGCCTGCGAGGACCTGGTACCCGGACACGGTCAGCCCGTCGGGTGCTGCAGGGCCGACCCAGCTGAGGACGGCGCGGTCGTCGCCACGGCCCTCGCCGGCATCGACCTCGACGTTCAGGTTGTCGAAGGCCTGGTAGACCTCGGAGGTCTTCTCCCGGAGTTCGGTCTGGATGTTGACGTTGCCGCCGGTTCTTTGGATGAAGCTCTGTGAGAGAACGAGTTTGAGGTTCTGCACCTCGTCGTTGCCGACGCCGGCGAAGACTGTGTACTTGGCGGTGAACCGCCCGTGTGCAGGCAGCTTCGGCGTAAAGCTCGTCAGGTCCGCCAATGGGTCGATGAGGTACTCGGCCTGCCACTCGGGGGCATCCGGTGGCCTGTCCTTGAGTTCGACCTCCGCGTTGTAGATGTCGATGTCGGAGACGTTCTCGAGCGTGACCCAGATCTCGTAAGGACCCCACCGGTGGATCTTGTCGTCGACCTCGACGATCATCTTCACCGCTGATCCGCCCCACACCTTCAGAGGCGTCGGGGTGAGCGCCTGGAGGAAGACCGGCTTACCAATCGGGTCCACGATGCCGCTGTATGACGCCGACAGGTCGTACTCGCCTTCGACGTCCCCTCGCACCGTCCAGATCACGTCCTTGGAGCTGTTCGCTGCAATGTCGGCCACGTCGACCTGAAGGCTCTGAGGTTCGGCAGTGGGCGCAAGGCTGAGCCCTGACGGGAGATTGAGTTGTGCTGTTCCTTCCGTGAAAGCGAAGGCGCCGGTGAAGTTCTGGACGACGAGCTTGACGTCGAAGAACTCCTTGAGCCAGCTGGCCTTCACGGGAATCACGAGCCACTGGATGACCGGCTGGCCCTCCACGTACTGGACTGACGGGCTGAACCTGTATCCACCACTCGTAAACACGGGGAACCCGCCGCCAACGCCCCAGCCGCCGCCACCACCACCGCCACAGTCAGACGCGCACGAAACGCCTTCGGGCGTAACGAATACACGCACCTGCTCTTGGATCGGCTGCTCTTCGTCGATCGGAACGAAGAACAGGTTGATGGTGGCCTCGTAGACGTTCTGGTTCTCGGGATCGGCGACGTCGATACCCTTCTCGATGATCTCTTCGAGCGTGAGCCGACGGGACTCGAGCGTGGCGGCGCCGACCTCACCTGATGCAAGGCTCACGTCAACTGACCCTGATCCGCCCTGAATCGTGGCCTGTACCGCTCTTGGCTGGTAGCCGTCGCCCCAGACGTAGACGGTCACCGGTCCATCGTTCAGGCCCTGGAGTACGGCCCGACCGTCGGTGCCGGACACGGCGGTCAGACGGGTTCCGTCGGGCCGGATGACGATGGCCTCGGCCCCGGCCAGTGGGTTGCCGCCGGTGGTGATGTTCACCCGGAGGCCGGGTTCCGGTGGCGGGTTGGTGACGGTCACCACCGTGGTGTCGGTGGCGCTCTGGTTCCCGGAGCGAACGGTGAGGCGGGCGGTATAGGTGCCGGGTTGTGCGTACGCGTGGGTGGTCCGGGCCTCTGTCGCCGTTGTTCCGTCACCGAAGTCCCACTCGTAGGAGGTGATGCCGACCGACGGCCGGGAATCGCCACCATCGAATGTGACCTGGTCGCCGGCGAGGACAGCACGGTCGTCACCAGCTCGGGCAGAGAGGGGCTCGGCGAGACCGACGGTGACCTTTGCGACCTTGACGGTGGTCGCGGTTCCGTCGCTGACGGAGAGGCGCGCGTTGTAGGTGCCTGCGCCGGCGTACGTGTGGGTGACGGTGGTTGGCGGCACGCCGGTTCCGGCCTCGGGTTGGGTGCCGTCGCCGAAGTCGACGGTGTAGGTCAGCGCATCACCGTCTGGATCGTTCGCCGTTGCGGAGAACGTGACGGGCAACGGGGCGGAGCCCGCGCCCGGGGCGGCCGCGAACGTCACGCGGGGTGCGGTGTTCGGGGTGGTCTGGGCGACGACCACGGCCGAGCGCTGCGCCGATCCTCCGGCTCCGTTGGTGACGGTGACCCGGGGCTGGTACTGGCCCGGCGTGTTGTAGGTGTGTGCGAGCGAGACCGTCGGATACGGGTTCGCCACGGAACCGCTCAGCGTCGGGCTGCCGTCGCCCCAGTTCACGACGTACGAGAGCTCCTGGCCTCCGGGGTCAGAGGTCGTGAACGTCAGGGTGGTGTCGAGCGGCGCAACGCCAGAGCCGGGTGTGACGGTGAGGTCGAGCGGGATCGCAGTGTTGTCGACGACGACGTCGACGGATGGGAAGACGCGACGCCAGATAGAGGTGCCGAAGCTGTCCCTGGTGAGGACCTGGGACGAGACGACGTTGGGGCCGGGCGGCACAAGGCCCGTGAGGATCGAGGTTCGCCACACGCCGTCGGAACCGGAGTTGAACCCGGTCGCACATTGTCCCGAGGTGAAGCAGAAGTCGACCTGCTCGACCTGCTCGTTCGCGGAAGGGCGGAAGGCGAGACGAGCGAGTCCCGCGACGGTCGCGCCGCTGGTCGGGGACTCGATGGCCCCGACGGGTGCGGTGTGGACCTCGGTGAGGAAGACCGCCTCGCTACCGTCGTTCTGTGCATCTGTCGCTGAGACCACGACGCGATAGCGACCGTCAGTAGCGACGGTTCCTGCGTCGGTCAGGCCATCCCAGGACCACTGCTGGTGATTCCACCAGAAGCAGCCCGGACCGCCCGGCCGGGAAACGTCGGACTCGATTGTCCGGACGGCTGATCCTCCGGCTTCGGGGGTGACGGAAACCGTTACGTTTGCCGGTTCCGAGAGGCAGTAGGAGCCCGAGATGGATGGGTCGTACTCGTCTCCGTCCGGGGTGAAGCCTCGGTTGTTCCAGCCGTACTTGGTCACCTCGACCGGTCGACCGGTCGCGTTATCGATGGTCACCGGTGTTCCGACTCTTGCCGTGAGGCTCTGCCCGAAGGAGTCGACTCCGGTGACGTACACGTCGACCGACGTCGGGCCGTCCGCTGTCGCGGTGGTATCCCAGTCGCCGGCCCAGATTGCGTCCGGGCCGGGGCCGGAAAGCACCCCGGACGGCCCGGACGCGGCGGTGACGGTACGGCCCGTCGCCGATCGGAACCGAAGCTCGACGATCCCCGAGACGTTCGCCCCACTGGTTGGCGCCTCGATCGTGCCCATGGGCGAGGTGATCACCTCTGTGGAGAACTCTGTCTGGCCGACATCACCTTGAGCGTCCAAGGCGGACACGCGGACCCGATAGCGGCCCTCCGGGGCAATCGTTCCAAGGTTTGTCTTGCCGTCCCAGCCCCATTGCTGGCTGGACCACCAGTAGCAGGAGGGTCCACCGGTGCGGGCCACGTCGGTCTCGATCGTCCGAATCGCCGTACCTCCCCCGTCGGGGATGACCGACACCGTCACGCTTGCGGGCTCGGACAGGCAGTACGACCCGGCGATGGCTTCGTCGTAGCCGTCGTCGTCAGGGGTGAACCCGCGGTTGGTCCACCCGTACTGAGAGATAGCGACCGGGTTCACGGAGGCGTTGTCGATGGTGACCGGCTGGCCCGCTCGGGCGGGCCGGTCCTGGCCGAACGAGTCGCGGTAGGTCACGTAGACCTCGGCCGAGGCGGGGCCGTCGGCGGTGCCCGTGGTGTCCCAGTTTCCAGCCCAGGTGCCGTCCGGCTGGACACTCGCTGGCGTACCCGAGGGCAGGGTGACCGACACCAGGTTCACGTCGGCCGCAGGCCGGAAGCGGATCGGCACCGTTCCGGCCAGGGTTTCCCCGCTCGCGGGTGCCTCGATGGAACCGACCGGCGTGCTACGGGCTTCGGTGCGGAACTCCGCCTCCCCGACTTCCCCCTGAGCGTCCTTGGCCGACACGACGATTCGGTATCGGCCGGACGGGGCGGTCGCGCCTGAGTCGGTCAGGCCATCCCAGTACCAGCTCTGGTTGTTCCACCAGTAACACGACGGTGAACCGAAGCGAGCGATGTCCGACTCGATGGTCCGGACCGGTGACCCGCCTTGGTCGGGGACCACGGTGACCGTGACGTCCGCCGACTCCGACAGACAGTAGGAGGCGGATATGTTTTCGTCGTACCCGTCACCGTTCGGCGAGAAGCCCCGGTCTGACCACCCGTACTTGGTGACGGCGACGGGTTGCGTCGCTGCGTTGTCCACCGTGACCGGCACCCGGTACGACTTGGAGCGCCACTGGCCGAAGCTGTCCGGGTAGTTCACGGTGACGCCGAGCTCCACCGCCCCGTCGAGCGATGCCGACGCATCCCAGCTGCCGCGCCACTTCCCGTCTGCGCCCTCGGTCATGACCGCCGGAGCAGAGACTGACTGGACGTCGCGGCCCGGAGACGGATTGAAGACGATCTCGACGGACCCCGACACAGTCGCACCAGCCACGGGCGTCTCGAGGATCCCGACCGGGGCTGTGTCGACCTCGGTCAGGAACTCGCTGGACCCGCTTTGCCCTTGAGCGTCAATAGCCGAGAGGACCACCCGATACCGGCCATCGTCGGCGACCGTCCCGGAGTCGGTCAGGCCGTCCCAGGACCAGGTGGGCACGGACCACCATGAGCAACCGGCACCCGGCTTCGAGACATCGGACTCGATGGTGCGCACTGGCGCTCCGCCACCGTCCGGGACGACTGACACGGTGACGTTCGCCGGCTCGGACAGGCAGTAGGACCCTGCGATCGTGTCCTCGGACCCATCCCCGTCAGGCGAGAAACCCCGGTTGGTCCACCCCCACGGCGACACCACGACCGGCCGCACCGACGCGTTGTCGATCCCGACGGGAACAGAAACTCGACGCGTTCGACCTGCTCCGAACGAGTCCAGGAAGGAGACGTAAGTCTCGAGGGTCGCCGGCCCATCGAGGCTCGTCGTGGTGTCCCAGTTCGATCGCCACTTGCCATCACCCGCTGCGGCAAGAGAACCCACGACGTTGACCCACACACCGGTCACCGTCCTGCCAGACCCGGGCGCAAACCTAACTTCCACCGTTCCCGACAGCGTCGATGTGGCCTGGGGAGACTCGACGGTCCCGACCGCTCCCCGGTCGACCTCGACCAGGAAGCCAGCGGACCCGCTGTCGCCCTGCGCGTCAACCGCCGTCACCTCGACCCGGTACCGGCCATCAGCAACCGCAGTCCCGTCTGCACCCCTGCCGTCCCACGTCCACTGCCACTGTGAACCCGAGTAGCAGGGGTCGAACGACGGCGTCGCGGGACGTGGCGACGACGTCGTCAGGGTCCGAACAGCGGACCCGCCACCAGCAGGAACGACCCGAATAGTGACGTTCGCAGCCTCAGAGAGACAGTACGAAGACGACACAGCGTCGTCGTAGCCATCCCCGTCAGGGGACACGTAACCGCGGTCATCCCACGAAACCAGACGGGCCACCGTGACGGGCTGCGATGGATCCGCACTTGAAAGCGCCTCTGGTCCGAGCAACGAGCCAGCGGCGGCGATCAGTAGCGCAACCCCGAGCCATCCAAACCGCCGGAATCCTTGAGCGAGCCGCCTTAGCCCTCGCGGTCCTCCGACGAACGCGTACGTACCGTCGGTCGCAGCTACGCGAAACCCCATGCTCCCTGCCCTCCCCGGCAACAGCCAGGCGGAACATAACCGGGCAACAGTCCGCGATCAAGGTTCAACGGCTCACCACAAGACGGGTCGTGGTGGAGTTGCCACGATCTCGTGGACACGTGGTTGTGACAGATCAGGCTGCTCGGGTCGCAGCGTAGGTCTCGGCGGGGGTGCGGTCTCCGAGGCGCTGCTGGTGGCGTGAGCGGTTGTAGAAGACCTCGATGTAGTCGAAGAGGATCGTGCGCAGCTGGGATCGGGTGAGCTCTTCCCATGCGCCGTGGAGGTGGCGGATCTCCCGCTTGAGTGTCGCCCAGAACGATTCCATCGCGGCGTTGTCGAAGCAGTCGCCGACGGATCCGTGGCTCGCTCGAAGGCCCCAGTCCGCGAGGCGGTTGGTGAACTCGACCGAGGTGTATTGGCATCCGTGATCGGCGTGGTGCAGCAGCTCGTCGGAGGGTTCACGTCGGCCGAGGGCCATGACGAGTGCGGCGACGACGAGGTCGGTGGTCTGGCGTTCGCTCATCGACCAGCCGACGACGGTCTTGTCGTGGAGGTCCAAGATGCCGGCGAGGTAGAGCTTGCCGTCGCAGCAGCGGAACTCGCTGATGTCGGCGACCCAGCGCAGATCGGAGGCGGGGGCGGTGAAGTCGCGTTGCAGCAGGTCCTGCGAGGTGACCGTCTCGGGGTGGGTGCCGCGCCGCCAGCGGCGTCGACCATGCACGCCGACGAGGCCGTTGGCTGCCATGAGCCGAGCGACACGATGTCGCGACACGTGGATGCCGTTGCGGCGCAGTTGCCCGCACACGCGTGGCGCCCCGTAGGTTCCGCGAGACGTCGTGTGGATCGCGCGGATCTCGGTGAGCAGCTCGGCGTTCGCGACCGCTCGAGGTGACGGCTCGCGGGTCGACCAGGCGTAGAAGCCCGACCGGGCCACCCCGGCGACACGGCACAGATCAGAGATGCGGTACTCGGCTTGGTGCTCGTCGACGAACCGGAAGCCGGTCACCGGTTCGTCTCCCTGGCGAAAAACGCTGCGGCCTTCCGCAGGATCTCCATGTCCAGGCGCTGCTGGGCGTTCTCCTTGCGGAGACGCTTCAGCTCCTCGCGTTCGGACTCGCTCAGCGCGTCCGGGTCGGCGTGGCGTTCGCAGGCCTCGCGGTCGGCCTTCACCCAGTTCCACAAGGTGCCCTCGGCGATATCGAGCGACCGGGCCACCTCCGCAACCGGTCGTCCCGAGCTACGAACGAGCTCGATGGCCTCCCGACGGAACTCGGTCGGGTACTTCGCTGGACGACCCTTCCGGGCCTCCCTCCTCTGGGGTCCTCCCCAGAATCAGGTGTCCATCAGATCGTGGCAACTCCGGAAGCCCCGCGACACGATTCGGCGCAAATGGAAGAAAAAATGGAAGAAAACGGCCGCTCGCGACACCCCCTGAACCCGAACGGCAGGCCCGGAGGCCTGCCGTTGCAAGGGTTTTCGATGGTGGCGGGGGCAGGATTTGAACCTGCGACCTTCGGGTTATGAGCCCGACGAGCTACCGAACTGCTCCACCCCGCGGCGTGCCGGTCACGATAGTGCGGCGGATCGGAGCGCGGCCAGTCGGATCCGCGCCGGCCGTCAACCTTCCTGAGGGAGCTCGCGCCACCGGTAGACCTGGCCGTCCCGCAGCTCGGCCGACTCCGGCGCGTCGAGCTCTGCCCGACCGTCGAGCAGCTCGAGCACCTTCGTCCGGCCCCGGATCGTACCGCCCTCCGGCGTCGTCCAGTGCAGGTACGGGTGCAACGCAAGTCGGAGGAGGTCCCGCTCGCCCGCTCGGAACAGGGTGAGCACGGACTCGACCGCGAACTCCCGCTCCTGCACGGGGTCGGGTGTCGGCGACGGCTCGACCACGGTCCGGCTCGCTCAGCGCCGGACCGGGACGGAGTGCTCCCAGTCCGCGAGCAGCGCCCGCAGCGCGGTCAGGAGGATCAGGGGCTGGTCCAGCATCATGTGGTGCCCGGAGAGCGGCAGCTCGACGACGGGTGCGACCCGTCCGAGGTTGTCGTAGATGATCTGGCCGATCTCGGGCGTGACCAGTCCGAACTCGGACCGCAGCAGTGCGACCCGGGTCCCGATCTTCGGCAGCTGCTCCGCCGCGGCGTTGCGACTGATCGCCTTGAAGAGCATCGGGTCGAACTTCCACTCCCACTCGTCGCCCACCTGGCGGAGCGAGTGTCGCGACACGTAGTCGAGGATGAACGGGTCGTAGTGGTCCTGGGCAGGGACGGTGCGGAACCGGCTGATCGCCACGTCCATCGACGGGTACCGCTTGGGGACGCCGAAGGCGGCGCCGATCCGGGCGGCCTCGACCTCGGGGTCGTCCTCGACCATCGGTGAGTCGAGCACGATCGTCCCGGCGACGCGGTCCCCGCCGGCGACGGCGGTCGCCACGGCCACGAACCCGCCCATCGAGTGGCCGACCACCACCGGCGGCCCGTCGGCCTCGACCGACTCCCCCGCGGCCAGCACCTCGTTCGCCCACGAGCCGACCTCGTACTCGGGTCGGCGCCCGCTGTCGCCGTGACCCGACAGGTCGAGGGCGACGACGCGGTAGTCGCCGATCAGCGGCGCGATCGGCGACCACCACCGGGCGTGCGCGGCGCCGCCGTGGACCAACACGATCCCCGGCTTGCCGGGTTCGCCCCACACCAGCAGGTTGATCTCGCAGCCGTCGACCTGGACGGTCCGCTGCTCGGGCTCGATGCCGAGCGAGCGACGGAGCCAGTCCGGGGGCTCGCCGAGGTCAGCCATGCCCGCAACCTACCGCCGGACCCGATGGGACCACGCCGACGGTCCACGGCGAACTCGGGGATCGACCGCTGGGCGTCGGGTGAAGCCGGCACGGCCGGCGCCGCCGGTCAGGCCAGGCCGGTCAGGCCGGGTCGGCCCGCGGCGGCACCTCGTCGGACGGCACGTCGCCGGCGCGCACCTCGGCCGTCGGCGCCTCGCCCGGCGCGATCGGAGCGGCGGTCGCGACCGGGGCGGCGGGCGCCTCGATCGGACCGGTCTCGGTCGCGTCGACGACCGTCGCTCCGGCGGGCGGCGTCGAGAGGGTGCCGTCGACCGGCGGCGAGGGCACGGTGCCGTCGAGCAGCGCCCGGCGCCGCACGTACTCGTCCGCGTCGACCTCGCCGCGGGCGAAGCGCTCGTCGAGGATCGTCCGAGCGCTGGCCGAGGCGACCGGGCCGCTCGCCACGCCGCCGACCACCGCGGGCTCCTGCCGGGACCGGGCCAGCTCCCACACGCCGTAGGCGATCAACGCCACCACCGCGAGAGGGATCAACACGCCGAAGATGAACACGCCTGGTGCGAACATCGCTCCTCCTCAGATCCCGCCGGCGCCGGGCGCCGTGGTCGTCGTGCTCGTGGACGTCGTCGTGCTCGACGTCGAGTCGCCGCCGTCCGAGCCGCCGCGGTCCGACCCGTCGGGTCGGGACTGCGCGCCGCCGTCCTGCTGGCGGGGCCCGCGTCCCGGTTTGTCGGGCACGGCCGGCCGGGACTCGCGGTCGCCACCCCGAGGACCGTCGTCATCGCCGTCCTGGCGGCCCGGGGCGCCGGGGAACCGCCGGGCCCCGTCGTCGAGGCGCTCCTCGATGCGCTCGAGACCTGGCCGGTCCCACCGGTGGTGGCGACGATCGACCGCGATCAGCCCCACGATGCTCACGACCACCAGCACGCCGGCGGCGACGAACGAGATGATCGCCCGTCGCCGTGCGGCCTTCCGACCCGCTTCATCCATGCCCCAGAGGGTGGAGGGGAAGGGTGAGAGGAGGGTGAGAGCCGGTTGAGAACGGCGTGCGACGCCGCCGTCCCGGCGGACGCCGGTCTACGACCCGGAGGACGAGGAGGTCCGGGGCGACGCCTTCTTGGTGGCGCGCTTCTTGGCCGGCGCCTTCTTGGTGGCGCGCTTCGTGGCCGACGCCTTCTTCGCTGCCCGCTTCTTGGCCGGCGCCTTCTTCGCCGGCGCCTTCTTGGCCGCGGCCTTCTTCGTCGCCCGCTTCTTGGCGGGCTGCTTCGCCGCCGCCTTCTTCGGGGAGGCGGGCGAGCCGCCCGTCGACGGCGTCGGGGCCTGCGGGGTGGCGGGTGCCGTCCTCGCCGTGGAGGTGCGACCCGTCGGCAGCGGTGATGCCTCGCGCACCGCGCCGACGGCGGACGACGCCACGTCGACCGCCGAGCTCGCCGCATCCCTCGCCGTCGAGGCCGCGCTGGCCGCCGCACCCGAGGCGGTCGACGCCGCCCGGTTGGCAGCATCGCCGGCGCGGTCCGCGGCGCGACTCGCCGCCTTGCGGCCCTGCCCCGCCGCCTTGCGGCCCTGACCCGCGGCGCGCTTGGCGGGCTTGGTGACCGTCCCGAGCAGATCGCTCACCTGCGACTCGAACCGGCTGCGCTGCTCGTCGGCCTGCGTGCGCACGTCATCGATCTGCTCGGTCACCCAGGACACCAGGTCCTCGACGAGCTGTTGCAGGTTCTCGATCGATCCGGCCACGAGGTCCTCGGCGCTGCGGGCGCCGTCGCGGGCCTCGGACACCAGCCGCTCGAGCTCGGCGGTCGCCCGGTCGACGAACTGGTTCGGCTGCAGTTCCGGCATCTGGGCACCTCGTGGGTCGAGCCCCGGACTCTCAGGGCGGCGAGCCTCGATTCTCCCCCGCGCGCACCCGCCTGCGAAAGGACCGACCCGAGGTGTGTCGCACGCACCGGACGCGGTGCCGTGGCGCTCGACGACCGGACGGCCCGCGGGTCCCGATCATCCAGGGTCGCGCTCGTCGGTCACGCTACGGTGACCCAGGCAGTGTGAGCGGGTCCGCGACGTTCGTGGCACCCATCGAAGGAGCGAACGATGATCCTGGCCGACGTGAACCTGGGCGAGATCCTGTGGACCACCCTGGTCATCTTCTTCATGATCATGTACTTCATGATCCTCTTCAGCATCCTGGGGGATCTGTTCCGGGATCACGAGGAGAGCGGCTGGGCCAAGGCGGTGTGGGTGATCTTCCTGATCATCTTCCCGTTCCTCACCGCGCTGATCTACCTGATCGTGCGGGGCAACGGCATGGCCAAGCGCAACCTCAAGGCGCAGGCCGACGCCCAGCAGCAGTTCAACGACTACGTCCAGCAGGTCGCCGGCAGCGGCGGGTCACCAGCGGACCAGATCGCGCAGGCCAAGCAGCTGCTCGACTCGGGCGCGATCGACCAGGCCGAGTACGACGCGCTCAAGGCGAAGGCGCTCGGCTGACGCGTCGTCGCTGACATCTCGTCGACGGAGGGGCCGGCCTGCGGGTCGGCCCCTCCGTCGCGTCCGGGGCCGGATCTCCGCGCCCCGCGCGGCCGAGTTCGCGCGACATCCGAGCACCGCCACGGTCGTCCCACCGGCGTCGGAACGCGAGTGGGGGGACGGGGTACGGTCGGCGCGATGCTGCACGGGACCGAGGGACCAGTCACCGCCGCGGGCCTGGCGAGCTGGCTGCGCGGCTTCGCCGTCGAGCGGGTCGAGGACCTCGTCGCGGACCACGCCCCCGGCTGGCGGCTGCCGGCGACGTTCGGCGGCCACCGGGTCGAGCCCGACGTCGCCGCCGACCTCGCCTACACCCTCGGCCACCTCCACGCCGGCGGCGTCGAGGCGATCGCCGGGACGCCGCTCACCGATGCCGTGCGCACGGTGCTGTCGAGGATCGACGGCACCCGCACCCACACGTTCTTCTCCTACCGGGTCGCCGAGACGCTGCTGCGATGGGGGCCGACCTTCGACGGCAACCCCCTCCTCGACGGCCTGACCGACGCCGAGGTCGAGCAGGTCCGCATCGCCTGCGACTCGTCGGAGTGGCTGCCGCTCCTCGACGAGTCGATCCTGCCGCTCAACTACGCCGGCGTCCTGGCCCGGTGCGAGTCGGCGCGGCTGCGCCTCGGGCTCCCGGTGGACGAAGCGGTGGTGGACGACCTCGTCGAACGGGCGCGGACGGTGCTGTCGTCCAACCCCGGGCACTACCTCGACGACTCGAACCACCACGTCGGCCGGTTCGACATCTACTCGGCCGACGTGTGGCTGTTCACCCAGCCGTTCGCCGACCGGCTCGGCGAGCTGTGGGACGAGGGCATGGCCACCGCGCTCGCGCTCGTCGAGCGGGTCATGGCCGACGACGGGAGCGCCGTCACGTGGGGTCGGTCGACCGGCCCGCTCGCGGGGGCCCTGACGATCGAGCTCGGCGCGCTGGCCGTGGCCCGGCGCCTCGGCGACGACGCCTCGACCTGGCTGGGGCGGGCCGCGCTCGCCTCGTCGGGGATGCCCGGCTGGTTCGACGGCGGCGTGGTCAACGCGCACCAGCACCGGGACGCCGACGGGTACCGGGGCCCGTTCCGCCGGCTGCAGCTGACGCTCGACCTCCTCGGCAAGCTGGCGTGGGCCGCCAACGAGCTCGACCGCGCCGACCCCGCGCTCACGGCCGCCGTCGATGGCGAGGTGCTCGCCCCGCGGGACGAGCTGATCCCCTTCGACAGCGACCGTCCAGCATCGGTGTGGACCCACCGTGGTCCGACCGGCGGCCTCGTCGTCCCGTTCGTCGGCGCCAGCCGGAGCGACTACCTGGCCGCCCCGAGGGCGCCGGGCCGGTTCGAGGTCCCGGTCGACTCGGACCTCGCCGCCTGGTTGCCGGTGCTGTGGCACGGCGACCGCCGGGCGGTGCCGTCAGGGGTGCCGGCCTCGGTCGAGCACCGGCCCGGCGGCGTGCGGGCCACGTGGGGGACCTTCACCTTCGGCGCCGAGATGGACCCGCCGGCCGAGCCGTACACCTCGCCCGGGTCCGCCACCGTCGACTACTCGGTCAGCGGGCGGACGGTGAACGCCCGCTGGACGGTCACGGCCGAGCGGGCACCCGATGCCGTCTCGCTCGTCGTCCCGGAGCGACCCGACCAACCGCTGCGCGTCACCGTGCACGGCGAGGCGGGCACGCACGTCCACGTCGACGAGGTCGACGTGAGCGGCATCGCCGAGTGGCGCAGCCACTGGTCGTCGTTCTCGACCGTGCACGAGGTCGAGGTCGAACCCGAGCCGGTCGGCGACGGCTCGATCCGCGCCGAGGTGTCGCTGACCGTCACGCCGCAGCTGCGGGTCGCGTCGACCGCCTTCGGCCACCACTACGACCGCAGCCTCTACGGGCCGCTCACCGGGCTGGTGCGCGAGGTCGCCTGCCCCTGGGGTCCGCTCGGCGACGCCACCGTCGACGCCGGCGCCGTCGACCTCCTCCACCTCCACTGGCCGGAGTGGTTGGCGTTCGACGACCTCCCCACCCACCTCTCGATCGTCGAGGAGGTCAAGGGCCGCCGCATCCCCGTCGTGTGGACGGCGCACAACCTGACCCCGCACGAGAAGCGGCCCGACGCCTTCGACCCGATCTACGAGCTGTGGGCCACCAGCTCCGATGCGATCATCCACCACAGCCACGGCGGGATGGAGCGGTTCCGCAGCCGCTACCCGTCGGCCGACGGGGCCCTCCACGCCGTCATCCCCCATGGCCACTTCGGCGACCTCTGGGCCGACCACCCCGGCACCGACCGCGACGACGCCGAGCGCGCGCTCGGCCTGACGCCGTGTGACCTCCGCATCGGCATCGTCGGGGCCCCCCGCCGGGAGAAGCTCGTCGTCGAGTTCCTCCGCGGCGTCGCCGCCAGCTCCCGCGACGACATCCAGGTGGCGTGCTGGTCGCTCGCCGACACCGACGAGGTGCCCCACGACCCCCGCATCGTGGTGGCCGAGCCGTACGAGATGACCGACAGCGCCGCTTACGCGCAGCGGCTCGCCGTGTGCGACCTGCTGGCGATGCCGTTCGACCCCGAGGGCGAGATGCTCGCCACCGGCACGGTCTTCGACGCCGTCGGGCTCGGCATGCCGGTGCTGCGCTCGGACTGGAGCTTCCTCGTCGAGGTGCTCGGCGACGCCGGCATCGACGTCGGCCACACCGCGGACTCGGTCGCCGCCGCGCTCGACGCGCTCGACCCCGAGGCGGTGCGCTCCGCCCGGCGGGCGGCGGTCGTCCGCCGCGACGAGCTGGCGTGGGACCTCATCTCGGCCCGGACCCTCGCCCTCTTCGAGGACGTCCTCGCCGGCCGCTGACCCACCCGCACTGCTCCCCGGCCCGCTTTGTTCCACCTTTTCGACGTTGCCGCGTCGAAAAGGTGGAACAGAGCGGGCGGGCGGGTGGCGCGACCCGGGCGGGTCAGGCGATGCGGTCCAGGTCGGCCGCGACGACCGGGTAGCGCGCCGGCTCGCCCCGCGACCACCGCTCGACCTCCTCGACGGCCAGCTCGGCCAGTCGCACCATCTCGGTGCCGGCGGCGCCGGCGACGTGCGGGGTGAGGAACACGTTGGGCAGCGTCCGCAGGGGCGAGTCGGCCGGGGTCGGCTCCACCGCGGTCACGTCGAGCACGGCCGCGATCCGTCCGGTCGACAGCTCGGCGACCAGCGCGTCCTCGTCGATCAGACCGCCGCGGGCCGTGTTCACCAACGTGGCGCCGTCGGGCATGGCCGTCAGCTGCGCCGCGCCGATCATCCCCTTGGTGGCCTCGACCTCCGGGGCATGGAGGCTGAGCAGCTCCGCCCACGCGCACAGCTCGTCGAGCTCCATGCGGGCGACGCCGAGCGAGCGGGCGTCCTCGTCGGACAGGTACGGGTCGGCCACGGCGAGCTCGAGGTCGTAGGGCTGCAGCAGCTCGATGACGATGCGACCGACGTGCGACGCGCCGACCAGGCCGACGCGCCGGCCGACGTTGCCGATGCGGGTCGGGTCGATCGGCACCAACGCCTCGGGGTCGCGCTCCCGCGCCGCGAACGAGAAGACGCCCTTGTTGGCGAACAGGATCGCCGCCACCGTGTACTCGGCCACGGGCACGGCGTTGGCGGCCGCCGCCGAGGTCACCCGGACGTCGCGCTCCCACACCGCGTCGGTCACCTGCCACTTCACCGTCCCGGCGGCGTACGCGAACAGCTGCAGCCGGGGCGCGGCGGCCATGACCTCCTCGGTCAACGTCGGGCAGCCCCAGTGGCCGACCAGCACGTCGGCGCGGGCGAGCAGGTCGAGCGACTCGGGCGATGACAGGTCGTCCAGCGGCTCGCCCCCGTTGAGGACCTCGCCGACCGCGTCGAGCCGGGCCCGCTGCTCCGGGGTGAAGGCGTAGTCGAGGAGCCCCGGCATCATCGCCAGGAGGATCGTCGGTCGGTCAGCGGCGTCGCCCATCACCGCATGATGGCAGCCCGGTAGGTTGCGGCCGCGACGATCGCCGACGAAGTGAGCGGCCGGCGACCGCACCGACGACAGGGGGATCTGATGACGTACCGGGTGATCCAGTGGAGCACGGGCAACGTGGGGCGCCACGCGACCCGCCTCATCGCCCGCCACCCCGACCTCGAGCTCGTCGGCCTGTGGGTCAGCAGCCCCGACAAGGCGGGCCGCGACGCCGGCGAGATCGTCGGGATCGACCCGCTCGGGGTCACGGCGACGAGCGACGTCGACGAGCTGCTCGCGCTCGGCGCCGACTGCGTCTGCTACACCGCCACCGCCGACCTCCGCCCCACCGAGGCGATCGACGACATGGCCCGCATCCTCGCCTCCGGTGCCAACGTCGTGTCGTCGTCGGTCGTGCCGCTGCTGTTCCCCGACCACGTCGACCCGATGATGCGGGCGCCGCTCGAGGACGCCTGCACGACCGGCGGCACGTCGTGCTTCACCTCGGGCATCGACCCAGGCTTCGCCAACGACCTCCTGCCGCTGGTGCTGACCGGCACCGCCGAGTACGTCGACTCGGTTCGGATGATGGAGATCGTCAACTACGCCACGTACGCCCAGCCCCAGGTGCTGTTCGAGACGATGGGCTTCGGTCAGCCGCTCGACGCCACGCCCCTGATCCTCATCCCCGGCGTGCTCGGCTTCGCCTGGGGCGGCGTGGTCAAGGCCATCGCCGGCGGCCTGGGCGTCGAGGTGACCGAGCTGCGCGAGGTCAGCGAGCGGGTCCCGACGCCGGTCGACATCGACCTCGGCTTCGGCGTGGTCGAGGCCGGCACGACGGGAGCCCTGCGGTTCGAGATCCAGGGGATCGTCGACGGCGAGCCCAGGATCGTGGTCGAGCACGTCACCCGGCTCGACGACGAGCTCGCCCCGGAGTGGCCCAGGGCCCGCGGCCACGACGGCTACCGCGTCGAGATCACCGGGAACCCGAGCTACACGCTCGACCTGCAGATGATGGGCGACGACGGCGACCCGAACACCGCCGGGCTCGCCGGCACCGCCGGTCGGATCGTCAACGCGATCCCCGCCGTCTGCGAGGCCCGGCCGGGGCTGCTGTCGGTGCTCGACCTGCCGCTGATCACCGGCACGGGCCTGATGCGCTGAGCGGACCCGGCGCCGGCCTCGGGGAGTCCGGTCAGGGCGTGACGATCGGGAAGAACAGCTCGAAGTCGTCGAGCAGGTCCGACAGCTGCGAGAGCACGCCGACGTCGCCGTCGACCGTGCTGTCCCCGTCGTCCGCGAGCTGATCCAGACGACCGGCGGTGATGGCCGCGACCAGCGCGGCGTGGGTCGTGCTGACCGTCGCCCCCGCGTCGGGGTGCGGGCCGCCGGCACGGTGGTGCAGCGCGCCGTTGGCCAGGCCGACGGCGTGGACCTCGCCCGCGCCGGCACCGCCGCCCTCGGCGGATGCGTCGCGCACCTCGAGCGTGAACGACAGGTCGAGGCCCGCGGCCCGGGGCCCGTTCAGCCGGACGCCGACGAACTGCAGCAGCATGTCGACGGTCATCGCCGCCATCACGTCGGGCTTCTCGGCGCTCTTCACGACGACCGGCGGCGGGCCGGTGCGGAGCTCCTGCGCACCCGTCAGGTAGAAAGACCGCCACGGACCCGACTCGGACTGGTAGCCGAGCTGCTCGAGCGCGTCGGCCTGCAGCGCCCGAGCCGCCATGTTCTCGGGGTCCGCGAACACGAGGTGGTCGACCACCTGCGCGACCCACCGGTAGTCGCCGGCGTCGAAGCTCTCCTGCGCCCGCCGCAGCAGCTCGTCGGCACCGCCCATGAACTCGACGTACCGCCGTCCGGACTCCACGGGCGGCAGCGGGTGCAGGTGCGCCGGGTTGCCGTCGAAGAAGCCGAGGTACCGCTGGTACACGGCCTTCACGTTGTGGTTCAGCGTGCCGTAGTAGTCGCGGTTGAAGAACTCGTCGCCAAGCGAGGGCGGCAGCGCCAGCTCCTCGGCGATCTCCAGCATCGTCAGGCCGTGGTTGGCCAGGCGCATCGTCTGGTCGTGGAGGTACCGGTAGAGGTCGCGCTGCGAGGCGAGGTGGTGGCGCATCGCCTCGGCGCCCCACCTCGGCCAGTGGTGGCTGGCGAAGCTGACATCCGCTCGGTCGGCGTAGAGCTCCAGCGACTCGTGCAGGTAGGTCGACCAGCCGAGCGCGTCGCGGATCTGGGCACCGCGGGGCGTGTAGACGTTGTGGAACACCGCCGTGCAGTTCTCGGCCATGCACAGCGCCCGGTGGTCGGGGAACAGGAAGTTCATCTCGGCCGGCGCCTCGGTCCCCGGCGTGAGCTGGAACTCGATCCGCACGCCGTCGACGACGAGCTCGGTCCCCGTCGCCGAGATGAGCTCGGTCGGCGCGATCAGCCCGAACGTGCCGAGCGGGGCGGTCTGGCCCAGCCCGCTCCCCACGAGGCCCTGCGGCCCCCGGGGCAGGAGCGTGCCGTACATGTAGGTGGCGCGGCGGGTCATCACGTTGCCGGCGATGACGTTCTCGGAGATCGCGGCCTCGAGGAAACCGGACGGGGCGATGATGCGGACGCGCCCCGCGGCGACGTCCTCGTCGGTCGTGATGCCCCGCACGCCGGCGAAGTGGTCGACGTGGCTGTGGGTGTAGATCACCGCCCTGACCGGACGCTCGCCGAGCTCCTGGTTCGCCAGGTCGAGCGCGGCCCGGGCGGTCTCGGCCGACGTCAGCGGGTCGATCACGATCCAGCCCGTCTCCCCGCGGACGAACGTGATGTTGGACAGGTCGAAGCCCCGCACCTGGTGGATGCCGTCGACGACCTCGAACAGGCCCTCGATCGAGCAGAGCTGCGACTGCCGCCAGAGGCTCGGGTTCACGGTGTCGGGCGCAGGGCCCTCGAGGAACGACCACGAGTCCAGGTCCCAGGTGACCCCTCCGCCCTCGCCGGTGATCTGGCGCTGCGGTGACGACGTCACGCGACCCCGCTCCGCAAGGTCGAAGTCCGTCCGGTCGGCGAACGGCAGCGACCCGGCCACGCGGTCGTTCGCCGCGGCGGTGCTCGGCGTGGCGGGCTTGGGCGACAGGTCGGGACCGGTCAACGGAGGCTCCTCGTCTGGGTGTCGGTGCGAGCGGGGTGCGGCTCGGGCTGTGCGGGATCCGACCGGCGCACGACGGGCCGGGCCTGCGGTCAGACGCCGGCGCCGCCGCGGCCCTCGCCGCCGGCGAAGCGCTCGGCCCCGGCGAACGTCTCGCCCGAGCGGATCGGTTCGAGGCCGAGCTCGGTCTCCCGGGCCATCGCCTCGACGAACGGGAGGTCCCACTGGTCGTAGCTGGATCGCCGGTCCGATCGCATGCACACCTGCGGGAAGCCGGCGACCTGGTGGGCGAGCGCCACGGCCGCCTCGAGGGCCTGGCCCGGGGGGCACAGCCGGTTGGCGAGACCCATCGTCTGGGCCTCGTCGCCCGACACGCCCCGGCCGGTGAGGATGAGGTCGAGCGCGTGGCTGTGACCGATCAGGCGGGGCAGCCGGACGGTCCCGCCGTCGATCAGCGGCACGCCCCAGCGCCGGCAGTACACGCCGAACGTGGCGTCCTCCGCGGCGACGCGGAGGTCGCACCACAGCGCGAGCTCGAGCCCGCCGGCCACCGCGTAGCCCTCGACGGCGGCGATCACCGGCTTGGACAGCTGCATGCGGGTGGGGCCCATCGGGCCGTCGTCGGCCACGTCCTCGGAGACCCGGTTGCCCCGGCCGTCGCTGAAGCCGATGAGGTCGGCGCCCGAGCAGAACGTGCCGCCGGACCCGGCGAGCACCGCGACCGACGCGTCGTCGTCGGCGTCGAAGGCCCGGAACGCGTCGGCGAGGAGCTGGGCGGTGGGCCCGTCGACGGCGTTGCGCACCTCGGGACGGTCGATGGTCACGATCGTGACCGGGCCGTCCCGGTCCACCGTCACGGCGGCCGTGCTGGAGGCTCCCTCGCTCACCCGGTCGACGCTAGCCCTCCACCTCGCCCCGTCACCCGCCGTTCTGGTCCTGGGCCGGAGCCGCACGACCCCCGGTCCGAGGATGCCGACGGGAGGAGCGGGTGGAATCCGGGAGGTCGGTCGTTACCGTTGACGGGGTGACCCTTGACGCAGATCTGAGCCACCCGCCCACCGGCGTGTCCGTGCCGAGCTGCCCGGTCTGCTCGGCGGACCTGCACCTGGGCGGCACGCCCAGCGCCGACGGCACCGACACCTTCCACTGCTGGACGTGCCCGAACGGCCACGGCCTCGCCATGACCCTCTCCGAGAGCTACGAGCGGCTCCAGGAGGACGAGATCGCGCAGATCTGGCAGCAGGCCCGCACCGCGGCGCCCGGGCCGCTCCCGAGTCCGTTCCACGGCGCGCCGATGGCCCGCGTCACCGTCGAGGTCGACGAGGACGAGGTCCCCGAGGGCCAGGCCGGCGATGGCCCGACCACGGCCACCGTCGTCGTGGACGTCGACGTGGAGAACCAGTTCATCTGGCTCGACGCCGGGGAGCTCGAGGAGTTCCCGGTCGACCTGCCCGACGCCCAGCCCTCCGCCGAGGAGCTCGCGACCGAGCAGGCCATCGTCGACCGCTTCGGCGCCTCGTACGAGGAGGCCGTCGAGGACCGCGAGGGCAAGGAGCTGACCGAGAAGCTCTACCGCCGCGTGGCCCGCCACCCGGGCGCGCTGAAGGCGCTCGACTCGATCGGCCGGGGCATCACCGCATACTGACCGGCGCCCTCACGAGCGGCCGTAGACCGCCATCTGGCGGAACAGCTCGAGCACGTCGGGCCGGGGGGCGTCGGGGTCCAGGTGCCGGTAGACGGTGTGGACGTTGACGACGATGCGCTCGCGCTCGCCGAGGTCCGCCCACCGGTCGAGGTCGATGTCGGCGATCGCTTCCTCGGCCGACATGCCGCCCTCGAACCGCTCGGTCGCCTCGCGCTCCACGTGGCAGAGGTAGTCGCGGACCTCGAGCAGCTCGGCCACCCCGCACACCGGACCGTGGCCGGGGACCACGGTGTGGACGCCGAGCCCGGCGACCAGGTCGATCGCGTCGCACCAGTTGCCGAGCGGTCCGGCCCACACGATCGGCGTGCCGCCGATGAAGCCGAGGTCGCCGACGAAGACGACGCCCGCGTCCGGCACGTGGACGATCACGTCGCCCGCGGTGTGGGCCGGCCCGGCCTCGATCAGCTCGACGGCGGTGCCGGCGACGTCGAGGCCCAGCGACCCGTCGAAGGTGCGCGTCGGCGGGGCGGGCGTGGCACCGGCGAAGTCGAACCGGCCGAACGCCGCGTCGACGTAGCGGTTGAGGTCCTCGTCGCCGAGGTCGTTGTCGACCATGGCGCCGAGCAGCTCGGGAGGGACGTCGTCCATCTCCTCGGCCGTCGCCCGTGAGGCGATGATCTCGACCGATCCCGCCGACCCGCTGGCGGCGGGATCGCCAACCAGCCCGTTGCCGTAGCAGTGGTCGCCGTTGGCATGGGTGTTGACGAGCGTGCCGATCGGCCGGGTGCCGGTGATCGGCCGCATCGAGTCGAGCATCTCGCGGGTGAGGTTCGAGTCGAACAACGTGTCGACGAGCAGCGAGCCGCCGTCGCCCGTGATCAGCCCGGCGTTCGACCACCCCCAGCCGCCGTCGGGCTGCAGGTACGCGTGGACGCCGTCGGCGACCTCGTGCAGCCCCCGGACGTAGCCGGGACGCACGTGGTCCGGCCCGGGCGTCGGCCCCGTCCCCATGGCGCCGAGGCTAGTTCCCCGGACCCCGGCGGGGCAGCGGTCAGAGCTCGTCGGCGTC
Organism: Dermatobacter hominis; assembly: GCF_020715685.1. GTDB lineage: Bacteria > Actinomycetota > Acidimicrobiia > Acidimicrobiales > Microtrichaceae > Dermatobacter > Dermatobacter hominis. The sequence goes on along the minus strand of NZ_CP085840.1, from coordinate 3,461,553 downwards.
GGGCCAGACCCCGAGCGAGTCGAGGATCGTGTCGAGGTGGCCGTCCAGCTCGTCCTCGTCCTCGGCGGAGTACACCGACGAGGCGAAGGCGTCGAAGCCCTCGGCGACGGAACCGTCCTCCCGGTACGGCCCGGCCGCGCCGATCATCCACCCCCGGGCCGACGACCAGTGCGGGGCCCGCAGTCGGAAGCGGAACATGTGGACCGCCCCGTCGTCGGGGTGCTCGCCGGCGGCCATCGTCACCACGTGCTCGAGCTCGTCGGGCCGGGCACCCAGCTCGGTGTCGGCGGCGAGCCACCGGACCAGCTCGGCCTCGGCCCTCGACCGGCCGGAGCGCCACCGCGGCGCGAGGTCGGCGAGGCGGTCGATCTCGTCGAGGCCGTCGAGCAGCTCGGCCCGCGCCTCGGGGTCGCGCGCGACGAGGTCCAGCCGCTCGGGTGCGATGGGCTGGCCCGCCGACAGCAGGGCGGTCGCCCCCAGCGCGCTGACCCGGGCGTCGGCCGAGGCGAGGACCCGGCGCAGCACCGGCGCCGACACGTCGCCGGGCAGGGCCCGGAACAGCGAGACCAGCGACCGCAGGCGGAACCGGTCGGCGCGGGTGACGTCACGGCCGGGCCGCTCGCCGTCGGACGGCGCGCCCGCGGACGTGGCCGTGCCGAGCGTGGCCCGGTCGCACGCCTCGACCAGCGACGCCACCACCGGGGCGAGGCCCCGGGCGACCGCGCGGTGCTGGCCCTCGTCCAGGCGCCCCTCCTCGACCAGCTGCTGGAGCAGCTCGGCCGCGTGCCACGCCCAGCCGGGCCGGGACGCGACGTGGACGAGCGACGGCACCATGTCCGCCGATCCGGGGACCGAGAGGGCCGGGGTGAGCAGCCCGCCCGTGGGCAGCGGCAGCAGGTCGGCGGGGCCGTCGGGACCGATCAGGAACGACAGCGACACCACGCCCTCGGCGTCGCGCCGCAGGGCCAGCAGGTGGAGCAGCACCCGGCGCACCCGCTCGGCCGAGACGAGGTAGGCCGCTTCGACCTCCCGGACCTCGACCGAACGCGGTGACCGGCACAGCAACCGGATGAGTCGGAGGGCGGGGTCGACGCGCTGGCTGCGGACCCAGGGGTACGCCAGGGTCGCCGCCCTGAGCAGGGCGCTGGCCGCTGCGGGATCGGGCGGCCGGTCGCCCCACCGGTCCACCATCATCAGACCCGACCGCCGGGACTCCTCGTCGGACCGGCGCAGCAGCGCACGGGCTTCCTCGATCTCCGGAGCGGTCAGGTTCGGAGCCCCGCCTGGTTCCGACGCCATGGCCCAAGGGTGACCGACGGCCCGGGCACCGGCAATCCGCAGGGTTACCCAGAGACCTGGTCCCCCTGGGCAGACCTTCCCGACCGCACCTCGGTGGGTCGCCCTGCGAGCTCTGTCACGGCTGGCGGCCCCGAACGGCACCGCCAGGCGTGACAAAGCGGTCAGGGGTCACTTCACGATGGTGATCGTGGCGGTGGTCGTCGTGACGTTGCCGGCCCAGTCCGACGCCGTCACCGTGAACCGGTGGGTGCCCACGGGCAGCGACGTCGAACCCCACGCCGGGCAGTCCGAGCGCACCCACGCGAGCCCCGAGCGGTCGTCGACCATGTCGCACCCGAGCGCGAGCGGCTGGCCCTTCTTGAACGTCCGACCGTCGCCGGTGATCGCCGGCCGTGGCGGCGTGGCGTCGACGAGCGCCGGTCCGACCGGGATCCACGACACGTTCCCGCCCTTGTCGGTCGCGCTCACCCACACGGCCTGGCCCTCGCCGAGCACCACGGGAGCCGGGCACGAGGCCACGCCGGAGCCGGCGTCGGTGCAGGAGAAGCTGACCGTCACCGGGGTGCGGGACCACCGGCCGACGACCGACGGGGTCGCGTTGATGGCCGGACCGGCGACGTCGTAGGCGATCGAGATGACCGCCGGCTGCGGGAACCAGTTCTGCCAGAACGGGGTCGACGAGTCGGGCACCTGGCCGACTCCGACCCGCTTGCCGCCGCACTCGAGGTTCGCACTCCGGGCCGCGGACGGGAGCCCGAAGGCGTCGGCCACGTAGGCCTGGGCCAGCGCGGTCGGTCGGAGCCCGACCCGCTGGACGTTGCCCAGGTTGTCGGTGACCACGACCTCGCACCCGGTGGGGTTCGGGAGGCCGCGGATGATCACGCCCACGGTGTTGATCGACTGCAGCTGGATGTCGCGGACCTGGGTCGAGCCGGGCGCGAACGGGGTCGGATCCGCCGTCCAGCGCGACGACGCCTGCGGGTACCAGGTCGTGGTCGTGGTGGCGGTGCCGCAGGCGTAGACCTTGCCGGGGACCGTCGGCGTGATGCCGCGCAACGTGTAGTTGCCGTCGGCGTCGGTGGTCGTGGAGATCTCCTCGGCCTTGTCCCGGCCGTCCCAGTAGACGCAGGTCCCGCCGACCGGCTGGCCGGCCCGCGTGACGCGGCCCGTCACGGTCGCGCCGGCGCTCACCGTGACCGTCGGCGTCACGGTCACCCCCGGGGCGACGAGGACCCGGGCGGCGGTCCCCTGGTCGAACCCGCCCCCGAGGTACTGGTACCGGGCGAGGCCGATGTGCACCGGGTGGGCGAAGTCGCACTCCCGGACGAGCACGAAGTAGTCGCCGGTCGGCAGGCCGGACAGCGTCGCCGTGCCGTCGGCAGCGGTCATGCCGGAACCGACGGTCGGCAGGTTCCCGACGCTCGGGATCCCCACTGCGTCGGGCGGGTCCTCCGCAGAGACGCACAGATCGGCGAGCGGTGCGTTGGCGGGATCGACCGCCTTGACCTTGATCGTGCCCCCCACCTCCAGCTGGGCGTCGATGCCCGTCACGGTCTGCCCGGCGGCGACGGAGATGTTGGGGAGCGCGGCGCCGGTTCGCACGTGGATGTCCGGGTAGTACTCGGGTGCGTACGTCCGGACGGCGCTGGACGAGCAGTACTCGAACTTCACCGACCACACGCCCGGCTCGACGTTCGTCAACGTGTAGGTGCCGTCGGCGGCGAGGTTCGACCAGCCGCTCGAGGAGTTGCCGAGCAGGGCGCAGATCCCGGACGACGGACCCACCGGGTCGCCGTTCGGGCCGGTGACCCGACCGCTGATCGTCCCGGGTGCGTCGGCGGCACCGGCCGAGGCCAACGGCGCCGCCGCCCACCCCAGCGCCACGACCACGACAACGAGCAGCTGGACCCATCGGGCGCGCCCGGTCCGGACCTGTCCCTCAGCCATCCCCGCCTCCATCGCCCCCCGCCGGTCCTCGTCGACCGGCCGAATCACCGACCCGGATGGAACCATCGCCGACGGTCCGAGGTCGAGCGACTGGGGGAATCACCCAGCGGCCGGACCCGTCCCCGAGCACCCTGCGGTGCGACGGATCCGGAGGCGGCATCGGGTCGAGCGGGGGTCGGACCCGTACACTGCCGCGGCGTGGAGCAGGCCGCGCTGGACGTCCCGGGACCGGCGCGGGCCCGCGCCACCGTCCGGGGCGTCGTGCTGCTCCAGCTGCTCGCCAACGGCCTCGGCCTGGCCGCGGTCGTCGCCTACTTCCAGTTCCTGTTCCCCGGCTCCGCCGAGGGCGAGCTCGAGTCCCGCACGATCAACCTGATCGCGTTCGGCATCTACGTGGGCGTGATGGTCCTCGTGGCGTTCCCGATCAATGCGCTGCTCCTCCGCCGGGCGGTGAGCTGGGTCCGGCTCGGCAACCCGCCGTCGGAGCGCCAGCGCCGGTTCCTGTTCAGCCTCCCCGCCTTCGAGACGCTGTCCGCGCTCGTGTCGTGGTTCGGCGCCGCGATCCTGTTCGGCGCGATCAACCAGGACGTGCAGCGCATCTCGTTCGGCCTCGCCCTGGCCGGCGTGATCACCTGCACGCTGCTCTACCTGCTGCTCGAGGGGTACTTCCGACCGCTCTACGCGCTGGCGCTCGTCGACGCCGAGCTGCCCGAGGACCGCCGGGACGTGCTGCCCCGGCTGATGCTGGCGTGGCTGCTGGGCAGCGCCGTCCCGCTGCTGGCCATCGGGCTCAACCCGCTGATCGCGCCGGTGCCGCTCGACGGCGATCGCCTCGCCTGGATCGCAGTCGTCGGTGCGCTCGCGGGCGGCCTCGTGATGGCGATCGCGTCCATCTCGGTGTCGCGCCCGCTGAACCGCGTGCGCGACGCGCTGCGCCGGATCGAGCAGGGCGACCTCGACGTGCACGTGCCGGTCGACGACCTCGGCGAGCTCGGCCGGCTGGCCGAGGGCGTCAACGACCTCGTCGCCGGCATCCGCGAGCGCGAAGCGCTGCGCGACCTCTTCGGTCGCCAGGTCGGGCAGGCCGACCTCGCGGACCTGGCGCTGTCCCACGACGAGCCCACCCGGACCGGGGACCGCCGCGAGGTCACGGTGCTGTTCGTCGACCTCCGCGGCTACACCCGGTTCTCGGAGCGCCACAGCCCCGAGGACGTCGTCGGCATGCTCAACCGCTTCTTCTCGATCGTTGTCGCCGTCGTCGACCGGGAGGGCGGCTGGATCAACAAGTTCGAGGGCGACGCCGCCCTCTGCCTCTTCGGCGCACCGCAGGACGAGCCGGACCACGCGGCGCGAGCGCTGCGGGCCGCAGCGGCGATCCCCCGCGAGCTCGAACGCTCCGACGGCCTGCTGCGGGCCGGCATCGGCGTCGCCACCGGCGAGGTGATCGCCGGGTTCGTCGGGACACCCGAGCGGTTCGAGTACACCGTGATCGGCGACGTCGTGAACGTGGCCTCCCGGCTGTGCGACCTGGCCAAGGACGACGGCACCGGCGTGCTGGCGACCCGGGCCACCGTCGACGCCGCGGGCCGGCCCGAGGAGTGGCAGCCCGCCGGGCGCATCGCCGTGCGCGGGCGACGGGAGAAGGCAGAGGTCTACTCGCTGGCGCCGGAGCCGGGCCCCTGGTGGGCGAGGATCACGCCGCGATCCGCGAGGGCGAGCCGCAGCGCGCCGTAGGCGTGCACCCCGAGGTGCCGCCGCCACAGGCGGCACAGCGCGTCGACGAACCGGGGTCCGTGGCCGGGCTCGACCGCCCAGCGCTGCGGGCTGCGGTACGAGCCGGCGGCGACGTGCGCGAGCTCGTGCACGACGGTCACCGCGTCCCACGAGCCGTCCCGGATCCAGATGACGGCGTCCCACCCGTCGTCGGTGACGTGCGCCGCCGAGTAGGTCGCGCCGCGCGACCGGCGGTGGAGCGCGGCCGAGACCGGCGCCTCGGGGAACTGCTCCTCCCACCACGGCTCGGCCATGGCGAGTTGCACGAAGGCCTCGAGATCGGCGAAGCGGCGGAAGCGGCGCCCACCGTCGGGCAGCGCCTCGTCCTCGGCGGCGTAGACGGCCGAGCGGGCCGGGTCCGACGCCGCGGCGGCCGATCGGACCTGGGCCCTGGTGGGCTCAGCGGCCACGGGGCAAGGTCCGCCGCCCGCCCACCGCGTCCCGCGTGAGGGCGGCGTCCCGGCCCGCCGCCCGACCGGCGTGGTGCCCGGCCCGGGAGCCGCCGGTCGAGGCCCGGGTGGTCTGGGTGTACGGGAAGCGCTTGCGGAACTCGTCGCGCACCTCCTCGGACCGCTCGACGAGGACCAGCGACACGGAGTGCTCGCCCTGGTTGCCCCGACGGGCGTCGGCGTGGGCGGCGTCGGCGTCCCGGGCGGCGACCTCGCGGTCGGCCTGGAGGCGGGTGCCCACCTCCTCGGCGAAGCCGATGATGAAGCTGCGCCGCCACCCCGCCGACTGCGACGAGCTCAGGCCCTTCGGGTATCGGGCGAGCATGGCCGACGTGAGCTGGACCATCAGGCTGGTCACCAGCGTCTCCACCCAGCGCAGGTCCGTGGGGAACCCGACGATCGCGATCACCTCTCCTTCGCGGGCCGACCCGGCGCCGAAGCGGATCGCCCGGCACCCGTGGGCACGGGCCACCCCGCCGACGAGGACCGCCTTCTGACCGACGTACGGCGCGTGGACGACCAGGCGCATCTCCGTCGGCTGCTCCCTGGCGGTGGACCGGGCCGCCCAGAGCACGGCCTCGTCGATGGCGAAGCGGGCGATGAGCTCGGACGCCTTGTTGAAGAACGCCTCGGCCTCTTCGGGGAACTCGGTGGCCTCGGCCTTGGCGAGCAGGCTGCGGATCGTGGCCAGCCGGCGGTCGTCGACCTCGTCGGTGCCGTCGGGCCGGGGGCGGTGCGCATCAGGCATGGCGGCCAGACTGGCACGGCCCCCTGACGACCGTCACCGGGGACCGCGCCCCAGCGGGTTCTCATGTCATCCGTGCGTCACAGAGCCCACTTGGTGGCGTCAGAAACCGGGGGTCAGAGCGGGGTGGGGTCAGAGACGGGGTGGGGGTCAAAGACGGGTTGGGCGTCAGTCGTCGGGGTCGAGGAGGGCGTGGAGGCGCCGGCGCAGCTTGGGCCGGTCGAACTCGGCCCACGCGTCACGGCAGTGGGCGTGGGCCTGCTCGGCGTCCCGGTGCAGCGAGTCGGCCAGCACGCCCGCCGCCAGCGCGGCCCGGCCGCCCTCCTCCACACCGGTCTGCTCGATGAGCGCCGCCTGGACGTGGTGGTCCTGCAGCCGCCCGAGCGTGTCCTGGAGGTCCGACAGGTCCCGGAGGACCTTGTCGAAGCTGCCCTTCTCGTAGAGCGGCGCGAACGACGCGATCAGGTAGCGGAACCGCTTGATCGCCTTGCGCAGGTCGTGCCACGCCTCGAGGTCGTCGGTCTTCATCGCCAGCTTGCCCCGCTTGCGCAGCCGCTTGAACGCCCGCAGCACGAGCGCGTCCGCCACCGCGCCGGTGGGTCGGCGCGCGTCGGGCCCGGGCTCGCCGCCGCCGACCCGGAACACCGTCGACATCGCCTGCCACCGCCGGAGCAGCACCGGGTAGCGCTCGCCGTCCAGCGCGGCGACGAGCTCGTCGAACGCGGCGTCGCGCCGGCGCTCGAACGCCGCGACCACGTCGTCCACCCCGTCGCCCAGCTCGGGCACCACACGGCGGCCCAGCGTCGGCAGGTCCTCGAGCAGCACGTCGAGGTCCCGGACCGGCGACGTGACGTTGGCCATCCAGGAGGCCAGCGCCATCAACAGGACGAGCTCCTCCTCGGGGAACACGTGCCGGCCGGCCGCCATGAGCGACCGGGCCCGCCGCAGGTTCACCCGGAACTGGTGCAGCTCCTCGGCGTCGGTGTCGACGCGCACGCCGGGTTCGCGGTCCCGGAACGCCTCCAGGTAGCCGCCGAGCACCAGCGGCAGGACCCGGCCCGCCGGCTGGTCACGGTCGGCCGGACCGAGTCGCCACGGGTCCGACCCTCCCCCCGCCTGTGCTCCTGACGCCATCGGACCAGTCTCGCAGCAGTTCTCGGCGATCCAACGCCAACTCGGCCACCCCGCCGTCGCGGTGACGGCGTCGTTCAGGGCTGCGGCGTCAGGACGACGCCGCAGCCGCCTCGTCGTCGCCGAACGAGGTCGTCTGCGACTTCGAGTAGATGACCGACCCGATGACCACGACCAGCGCCGCGCCGGCGATCAGGTAGCGGGCGACGTCGTTGTCGTCGAGGGTCAGGATCGCGGGCAGGACCAGCAGCGACACCAGGTTCATCACCTTGATGAGCGGGTTGATCGCCGGGCCGGCGGTGTCCTTGAACGGGTCGCCGACGGTGTCGCCGATCACCACGGCCTTGTGGACGTCGGAGCCCTTGCCGCCGAGGTTGCCCTCCTCGATGTACTTCTTGCCGTTGTCCCAGGCACCGCCCGAGTTCGACAGGAAGTTGGCCATCAGGGCGCCGACCACGATCGTCGCGGCCAGGTAGCCGCCGAGGGCGTAGGCGCCGAGGCCGAAGCCGACGACCACCGGCATGAGCACCGCCAGCAGGGCCGGGGTGGTCAGCTCGCGCAGGGCGGCACCGGTGCAGATGTCGATGACCGGGCCGTAGTCGGGCTTCTCGGAGTAGTCCATGATCCCGGGCTTCTCCCGGAACTGGCGGCGCACCTCCTGGACCACGGTGCCGGCGGTGCGGCCCACGGCGAGGATGGCGAGCGACGAGAAGAGGAACACGACCGTGCCGCCGACGAGGGCGCCGGCGAACGTCTTCGGATCCGCGATGTTGATCGAGATCGCGTCGAACGCCGCGGCCACGTCGAGCTCCCGGACGGCGTTGCCGACGCCTGTCTGCGCGGTCGAGGCGATCGTCTCGCGGAACGAGGCGAACAGCGCCACCGCCGCGATGACCGCCGAGCCGATCGCGAAGCCCTTGGTGACGGCCTTGGTGGTGTTGCCCACCGTGTCGAGGCCGTCGAGGATCCGCTCGGTCTCGCCCTCGAGCTCGCCCGACATCTCGGCGATGCCCTGGGCGTTGTCGGCGATCGGACCGAAGGTGTCCTCGGCGACGACGATGCCGGTGGTCGACAGCATGCCGATGCCGGTCAGGGCGACCATGTAGAAGGCGAACAGCGAGCTGCCCCCGCCGAGGCCGAGGCCGACGAGGATGGCGACGGCGATGGCGACGACCGCCCACACCGCGGACTCCATGCCGGACGAGATGCCCGACAGCACCACGGTGGCGGGACCGGTGCGGCCCGACTCGGCGATGTCCTTCACGGGCTGGAACTGGCTCGACGTGTAGTACTGCGTGATGCGGCTGGCGGCCTGGCCGAGCACGACGCCGGCCACGATGGCCAGGAACATGCGGAGGCCGACGTTGCTGACCTCGGCGCCGCGGGGGTCGCCGACGTAGGCGAAGGCGATGACCGCCGCGCCCACCAGCGCGATGACCGAGGCGATGTTGAGGCCGCGGTTGATCGGCTTCAGGGCGTCGGTCTCGCCGGCCCGGGCCTTGACCAGGTAGATCGACACGAGCGAGGCGAGCAGGCCGACGGCCATCATCGCCAGCGGGAAGATCAGGCCCTTGGCGGCGTTGGCGCCGCCGATGCCGATCGCCCGGAAGGCGGTCACGCCGAGGATGATGTTGGCGACGAGGACGACGCCGAAGGACTCGAAGAGGTCCGAGGCCATGCCGGCGCAGTCGCCGACGTTGTCCCCGACGTTGTCGGCGATCGTCGCCGGGTTCCGCTTGTCGTCCTCGGGGATGCCGGCCTCCACCTTGCCGACGAGGTCGGCGCCGACGTCGGCCGCCTTGGTGAAGATGCCGCCGCCGACGCGGAGGAACAGGGCGAGCAGCGAGCCGCCGAACCCGAACCCGACGAGGATCGCGGAGGCCGTGTTCTGGAAGATCATCACGATGAGCGTGGCGCCGAGCAGACCCAGGCCGGCGGTGAAGAGGCCGATCGTGCCGCCGGCGCGGAACGCCACCTGGAGGGCGGCGTCCATCGAGCCGGTCTTGGCTGCGGCGGCGGTGCGCACGTTGGCCCGCGTGGCGAGCCACATGCCGACGAAGCCGATGAAGCCGGAGAACAGGGCGCCGGCGAGGAACGCGAGGGTGCGGAAGATGCCCGACTGGACCCGGTCGAGGCCCTCGGTGCCCGACACGTTCAGCACCTCTGTCGAGGTGATGAACACGACGACGGCGAGCGGCACGACGATGATCAGGATCGTGCGGAACTGGCGCTTGATGTAGGCCATCGCGCCCTCCTGCACCGCAGAGGCGATCTCGCCCATCTCGGCGGTGCCGGTGTCGTTGCGCAGGACGCCCTGCATCATGATCCAGCCGGCCACCAGGGCGATCAGGGCGACCGCCACGGCGAAGATCAGCCAGAACCACTCCGCTCCCCCGAGCGTGAAGATCTGGTAGCCGCCCTCGGCGGCGAACGTCTGCAACATTGAATCCCTCGCGATGGTCGTGTCAGGCCCGCACCGGCTCACCCGTGGAGCCCACCCCCTGGGGCGACGCGGGCGCGGACCGGGAGAGATCCCGGTCCCAGCGGTACCGGGGCAGTTCAGTGGACGCCGGAGCCGCCGTCAAAACCGCCCGGGTGCCGTCCCGACCACCGGTCGGGCCGGATCGGGATCGGCGCCGTCAGGCCGGCGGCCGCCTCAGGCGGCGTGGTCCTCGGCGCGCTTCTTCTCGCGCCGGGACCTGATGACCTCGATCGCGATCGGGATCAGCGACACGGCGACCACGAGGAGCAGGGCGATCTCGATGTTGTCCCGGATGATCGCGACGTTGCCGAGGAAGTAGCCCAGCGTGGTGACGCCGATTCCCCACAGGAACCCGCCGATCACGTTGAACCGGACGAACGTCTTGTACTCCATCTGACCGGCCCCGGCCACGATCGGGCAGAAGGTCCGGACGATCGGCACGAAGCGGGCGAGGACGATGGCGCGCGGGCCGTGGCTCTCGAAGAACTCCTGCGCCTTCTCGAGGTGCTCCTGCTTGAAGAACCGGGAGTCCGGGCGCCGGAACAGGGCCGGACCGGCCTTGCGCCCGAAGAGGTACCCGACCTGGTCGCCCGCCACGGCGGCGACGAACACGCCGATCAGCACCACCCAGATGTTGAAGTGGATCGAGTCGGTCCCGGTCCGGAAGGCCCCGGCCGACGCCATCCCGGCGATGAAGAGCAGCGAGTCGCCCGGCAGGAAGAACCCGATCAGCAGGCCGGACTCGGCGAAGACGATGGCGAAGAGGAGGATGTAGCCCCCGCTGCGGATCAGCTTCTCGGGATCCAGCCAGTCCGGCAGCAGCGCGAACACGGTCGCCAGGGTCAGCACGGGCGATCAGGGTAGCGGTCGATCACCGGAACGACCCAGCCCCGGCTCAGCCGCCGCCGGCGGCGGTGCCCGTCGCGGCGGGGGGTGCGGTCGTCGTCGTGGTGCTCGACGCGGTCGAGCCGGGCGCGGTCGTGGACGTCGCCTTCTCGAGCGCGGCGTCGGCCTGGCGCACCAGGTCGCGGGCCTGGGCGACCGCGGTCTGGTAGCCGCCGAGGTCGCCGGCCTTCAGCCTGTCGTCCGCCTCGGCGAACTTCGCGTCGGCGTCGGCCAGCAGCTGCGTCGCCGTCCGGCCGCCCTCCTGCGGCGTCGTCGTGGTGGTCGTGGTCCCGCCGTCGGGGGGCGGGACGGGCTCGGCCGGCTGCTCCACCGCCCCGTCGGCGTCGCCGTCGAGCAGGTCCGCCACGGCCACGTCGATCGTGTCGCCGAAGCCGACGACGTCGCCGTTGGTCACCGCGACCCGGGTCAGCGCGAACCGCCCGCTCTGCTCGGCCTTCGCGTACACGGGCCGCACGTACAGCAGCGAGTCCCGGAAGGGCAGGATCAGCATGTTGCCGTAGCGGACGCTCGACCCGTTCCGGCCCACGATCGTCTGGTACTCCGACACGCGGGCGTCGGTCACGATCGTCTGGTTGGCCTGCAGCGGCCCGTCGACCTTGGGTGCGGACCCGCCGGACGTCTCGCCGTCGGACGCCATGACGATCTGTCTGAGCTTGCCGTAGCTGCCCGGGTCGTTCGACGCGACCATCAGCGCGGTCAGGTTGCGTCCGCTCTCGTCGCCGGACGCGAGCACGAACGGCCGCGTCAGGACGAACTCCGGCTGGGAGTCGGGCGTGAGCTGGATCATCTGGTAGTAGGGCTGGATCCGGTCGAGGTTCGACGTGGCCTGCCCGGTCGTCGGGTCCGTCGTGATCGGGGTCGACGCCGAGTTCGGCGGCTGCTGGGCGACGCTCCAGCGGTCGCTGTTGTTGAAGAACGCCGACGGGTCCGACTGGTGGTAGCGGCCCCAGAGCGTGGTCTGGACCTCGAACAGCAGCTCGGGGTACCGGAAGTGGCGGCTGAGCGAGTCGGGGATGTCGGTCTCGTACAGGTCGGGGAAGGCCTTGGCGTACGCCCGGATGATCGGGTCCTTCTCGCCGCCGTACAGGGTGTCGGTGAGGTACATCGTCACCGTGCCGTCGTAGGCGTCGACCACGGCCTTGACGCTGTTGCGGATGTAGTTGAACGAGCCGTTCACCGACGCGTCGATGGTGCGGGCGTCGATCTCCTCGCCGTACGGGTAGGTGTCGGCGGTCGTGTAGGCGTCGACGATGTACTTGATCCGGCCGTCGACCATCACGGGGTACGGATCGGTGTCGAGCGTCAGGTACGGGGCGATGGTCCGGACCCGCTCCTTGACGTCGCGCTGGTAGATGACCTTCGACTTGTCGGTGAGGTTGCTCGAGATCAGCGGTTCGATCTCGCCGAAGCGCAGGGCGAAGGCGGCCCGGCGGAAGACCGAGTCGAGCGCCACGCCCGACTTGCCGGTGTACTTCGTCGACACCTGGTCGGTCGACAGCTCCTTCTGGTCCGTGCCGACGATGGCGTACCCCGCCATGTCCTCGCCGTGGTAGATCTCGGGCCGCTCCAGCTCGGGGAGCCCGGTCGTGCGGGCGGGGATGCCCTGGACCAGGAAGTCGGGCTCGCCGCGGGCGTTGGTGGTGTTGGCCGGCGCCAGCGCCAGGCCGTAGCCGTGGGTGAAGACGAGGTGGAGCTTTTCCCACGTCGGGTTCTGGATCCCGCTGGCGTTCAGCTCCCGGGCCGACACGATGGCCGGGACCCGGCTCGTCGCCCCCGCGCTCTCGGGGTCCTCGACCGTGTACCGGTCCACGTCGACGTCGTCGAACTGGTAGAACTCGCGCTCGAACTCGAGCTCCTGGATCGTCGGCTTGATGACGTCGGGGTCGAGCAGGCGGGCGTCGGTGAGGTTGACCCGCTGGCCGTCGATGGCCTCCTGCGTGACGGTCTTCTGGTAGTCGAAGTTGACCTGCTCCACCGATGCCAGGCCGAGTGCGTCCCGCGTGGCCTCGATGTTGCGCTCGATGTACGGCCGCTCCTTCGAGAGCTCGGCGGGCGAGACCTGGAAGCGCTGGACGAACGCCGGGTACACCGAGCCGACCACCAGGGCGACCAGCACCCACAGGGACACCACGATGCCCGGCATGATCCAGCCGCGGCGCCAGATGTTGATGATGAACAGCACCGCGACGAAGACCGAGATCAGGATGAGGAACTCGATCGCGGGGATGCGGGAGTTCACGGCCGTGTAGCCCGCGCCGTCGAACGACTTGCCGGCGGTGAACGTGAGCTCGTAGCGCTGCAGCACGTAGTCGGCGGCCTTCACCAGCGCCGTGGCGGCCAGCAGCACGGAGATCTGCGCCTTGGCGTTCTGGGTGATCCGCTCGCCCATCGGCTGCAGCCGGATCGCGCCGTTCAGGTAGTGGACGATCGCCACGATCACGACCGTGACGAGCAGGAACGCGAACAGCCAGTCCACCACCTGCGACAGGAACGGCAGCTTGAAGACGTAGAAGCCGATGTCGGTGCCGAACTGCGCGTCGGCCTTGTCGAACGAGCCGCCGTAGCGGAACAGGAGCCAGGACCGCCACTGGCTCGCGGCGCCCAGCCCGGGGACGACGGCGACGAGGAGCGCGAGGCCGAAGCTCAGGACCCGCTGGCGACCGGCGACCAGCTGCCGGTAGCGGACCACGACGTCGTCCTCGGGGCCGGTGACCGGCCGGAACTTGGGCGCCAGGCGGTCGGCGACCAGCAGGTTGATCCAGAGGATCAGGAAGAAGACGAGCGTGGCGCCGATGCCGAGCGTGAGCCGGGCCGACAGCAGCCGTCGCCAGACGGCGGTCAGGTCGAGCGAGTCGAACCACAGGTAGTCGGTCCAGAAGGTGGCGATGGCCCGCAGCGACAGCGCCAGCACCACGAGCACGCCGATGAGGATGCCGACGATCCAGCGCACCCGGTTCGGCCGCGGACCCCGTTCCTTGCGCCGCTCGCGCCGCGAGGGGCGGGGCATGTCGTCGGGCATCCGCACGGCGGAGGAGGTTACCGAGGGGGTGGGACCAGGATGCATCGGCATCCTGAGTGCGCCGGGGGGATCACGTCCCCGGTCGGAAAGGTCGCGCCGCAGCTCACCGAGCCGGCCAGCGCGTTGTCCTCGGCGTCGCTGCACGGCAGCCCGCCGTTGTCGACCATCCAGCACCAGGCGGTCCCCTGCCCTGCCGCGGCCTGCTCGCCCAGCGCGAAGCCCGACGCCGCCAGGTCGCCGGCCAGCTCGGGGACCGACCGCGTGCGCCACTCGCGGTACGCGGCGCGCACGTGGTCGCCGAGCTCGGCCAGTTCGACGCCCTCGTCGGCGGCGTGCTCGAGCGCCCGCTGGATGTGCGCCCGGCGCAGACCGAGGAGCTCGGCGACACGGATCTCGAGCCCGCCCTCGACGACCTCGTCGTCGAGCCGGTCGCCGACCGGGCCCGGGTGCTCGGCGCCGGACTCGGCGTCCCAGAACGCCGCGCCGGCAGCCGCCGCCGCTGCGTAGTCGGCCCGGAGGGCGTCGATGAACGTGGCGACGTCCTCGCCCTCGGGGAGCAGGGCATCGAGCTCGGGCATGCCGCGCCGGATGCGGCGCAGGCGGTCGAGGACCTCGTTCTGCTCGTCGGACACCAGGCGCTTGAGCGACCGGGCGAGCGACTTCTCGGTCGGCGCCAGGAGGGCGTCCCGCCGGTCCAGCGCGGACGTGGCCGCGACGGCCTCGGCGACTGTGTCGTCGCCGGCGCCCGGCACCACGACCTCGACCGCAGTGGACTCGATCACCGCAGCCACCTGGTCGCCGTCGTCGGGCCCGTCGGGCTCGGTGACGTCGTCGGCCGGTTGCTCCAGCACGACGACCGACGCCAGCCCGGCGGCGTCGCCGTCGTCGGTGTCGTCCGCCTCGTCGAGGTCGTCCTCGTCGTCGGCGAAGGCGTCGTCGAGGACCGCGGCCGCACCGCCGGCGTCGACCGACGGCCCGAGGTCGTCGTCGCGTCGGCGCTCGGCCCGGATGCGCTCGAACAGGTCGTGCACCGTCGCACCGGGGCTGGGCTCCTCGTCGGTGTCGACGATCGTCGTGACCCGCTCGGTCGCGATGCCCTCGTCGGCCGGGGCGCCACCGCCCGGCTCGTCGGCTCCTGGACCGCCCTCGGCCGGTGGGTCGGGCTCGTCGGCGACGTCGATCACGACCTCTCCGACCGTGACCTCGTCGACCGCGACGGTGCCGATCGCGTCGTCGGGCGGGATCGTGCCCGCCTCCGACAGGTCGATGTCGCCCGGGGACAGCGCCTCCTCGGCCAGCAGGTCATCATCGGGGTCCTCGAGCAGCGGCAGCCCGCCCAGGGTGAGGCCGGTCTCGAGCTCGGCCACGACCTCGTCGATGTCGTCGTCGACCGCCGCGGCCGCGGCGTCGGCGGCCCGCTGGGCCTGGTCGTCGGCGCCGGAGAGCTCGGCGATGACCTGCGTGACCCGATCGCCCGCGGTCCCGAGCGCCTCGACGATGCGGTCCCGGCCGGCGCGGGCGGCCTCGATCTGGCGGCGGGCGGTGCGCCGCCGCTCGGCCAGGTCCTGCAGCATCTGCCGCCGGAGCTGGCGCGCCTCCTCGACCATCGCCCGACCCTCGGCGCGAGCGCGCTCGACCTCGGCCGCCGCAGCCTCGCGCGACTCCTCGCGCAGGCGGTCGCCCTCGGCGTGGGCGCCGTCGAGCTCGATCTGCGCAGCCTCGCGGATGCCGCTCGCGACGGCCTCCGCCTCGGCGGTGCGCTCGTCGAGCACGGTCTTGGCCGCGGCGAGGAGCGAGTCGTGCTCCGCGGATGCCTCGGCGCGCAGCCGGTCGGCGTGGTCCTGCGCCTCCGCCCTGGTCGCCTCGGCGGCGGCGGTCGCCTCCTCGTGCAGGCGGGCGGCGTCGTCGCGGAGCGCCGTCGCCTCGTCGGTCAGGGCGGCGGCGCTGGCGGTGGCCGCCTCCTCGGTCTCGGCCACCAGGCGAGCGGCCTGCTCCTCGGCCTTGGCGCGGATCTCGCTGGCGGCCTCCCGGGCTGCGGCGACGATGCGGGCCGTCTCCTCGCCCAGCACGGCGGTGATCCGCTGCTCGTCCAGCTCCTGCGACTGCTCCAGGCGACGCTCGAGCTCGTCGAGGCGGGCGACGAGGCGGTCGTCGCGCTCCTTCCAGGCCCGCAGCGCATCGGAGGCCCGGCCGAGCATCGCCCGGACCTCGGCCGGCTCGAACCCCTTGCGCGCCCGGGTGAACCCCGCCGAGGCGAGCGTGCCGGCATCCAGATCAGGCGGATCGGGCACGGGATCGGACACGAGGTCGGCCATGGCCGAATGCTACGGGGGCCACGCGCGGCGATGGCGGACGGGTCGAGGTCGCGGTGCCCGCCCCGTCACCGGGGGCCGGGGTGCCCGCGCGATCGAGGACCAGGTGGCCCGCCGCGATCAGCCGGGCTTCTGCACGCCGCCGGGGTGGAGTGCCTCGACGGCCTCCTTCAGCGTGCCCACGGGGACGAGGCGCACGTCGTCGCCGGCCACCTCGCGCATGGCGCGCTGCTCTGCCTCGTCCGTCGACGCCGGGTACAGGAAGGTCGACACGCCGGCCCGCTTGACGGCCGCCACCTTCTGCACGATCCCGCCGATCGGCCCGACCGTGCCGTCGGAGAGGATCTCGCCGGTGACCGCGACGTCCGTGCCGTCGGTCAGCGACTCGGGGGTGAGGCGGTCGACGACCGCGAGCGCCCACGCCAGGCCGGCCGACGGGCCGGTGACGTCGCCCGAGTCGATCGCCACGTGCACGGGCGACTCGACCGACGGGTCGGCGGGTTCGACCGACACGCCCAGCACCGGCCGTTCGGCCCGTGGCGCCATCGTGGTGGTCGGGGCCGCGGCGTCGGCGGGGGCGCCGGTCGCCGGCGCCGTCGTGGTCGTCGTCGACTGCGTCGTGCTCGTGCCGGCGTCGTCCTCGGTGGGCGCGGCGCCGAGCGTGATCTGCTCCTCGACCGTGGCGGCGTCGTCGCCGTCGCCGCGGCGGGCGGTGACCGTCACCACGTCGCCCGGGGCCTTCCCCTGCAGCCCGACCTGGATGTCGCCGGGGAGCTGGACCTCGTGGCCGTCGATCGAGGTGATCACGTCGCCGACGCGGAGCTTGCCGACCGACCCGCCCTCCTCGTTCACGCCGAGGACCCTCGCCCCGCGCGCCGTGAACTCCGCCGGGTACCCCAGGTACTCGAGCCCGACCTTGGTGGCGATCAGCTTCGAGAGGTCCATCCGCTGCTGGTTCACCTGGCGGGAGGCGTCGCGACCGTCGGGCCCGTAGACCTCCTCCTCGGTCTTGACCTCGACCGCGTCGTCGAGCACGCCGCGCAGGAGCGTGGCCAGCGTCGCCTGGTCGACGTAGACGGTCGTGAACAGCACGTCGCCGTCGGTCTCGTACGACTCGGCTCCGGTCACGTCGATGCGCGTCTCGGCGGGTCGGACCGAGCCAGGCTGGAACAGGTAGTAGGGCGTCGGGATGAAGAGGACGCCGGCGATGACCGCCAGGACGACGAGCCCGACCCCGCCCCAGACCCAGCGGCGACGCCGCCGACGGCGCCGGGCCTCGAGCTCCACGGCGTCGACGTCGGGCTCGGACGGCGGTTCCGCAGTCGATACGCTGGGCGAGGTCATGTGGGGGTCACCGTCATCTCATGCAGGTGCTGATCGGCCCGGCGCGGCCCGGTCGGCACCGGCGATCCGGCGAGGCCCGTCGTGCCGACGCTGATCGTCGGGGTGCTCGTGGTGGCCGTGTCGACCGCCGGCTTCGCGCTCAGCATGTTCGGGCGGCGACCACTCCCCCAGCCTGCCACGACGGTCGCGACGGCGGCCCCGGTGCCTGTGACGCCCGCCAGGGACGGCGCCGCGCCACGCCGTCGTCGCGCCGCGGCCACGACCGCGGCCGGCGTCGGCGACCGGGAGGTGCCGCGACTGCAGGTCGACGTGCCGGCCTCGGTGCGGATCCGCTCGGCGTTCCTGCTGGCGCTCGGCGTGATCGCCGCGGCGGCCGCCGTCGGGGTCGTGCTCAGCATCGTCGTGGTCGGGTTCTTCACGCTGATCGGCTGACGGGTCGGTCCGCGGTGCCGATCAGGTCGGGCGGGCCGGTCCGGACCACGGTCCCCCGACGACCTCCCCCGGACGCGACGACGCACGCCGTCCCGCCCGGTCGAGCGGTCCGGCGTGCGTGCGCCAGGACGGAGGATCAGCGGCCGAAGAGGCCCCGTCGCGCCGGCTGCGAGTCGGACGACGGCTGGTCGGCGGGGGGCGTGGGAGCCGGGGCGGCGGGAGCGGCCGGCTCGGACGACGGCGAGCCGCCGGCGGGCGGGGCGAACGAGCCCCCGAAGGACGTGGTCTCGCCGGAGCCGGGCGCCGCGGCCGGGGCGGCGGGCGCCGGTGCGGGATCGGGGCGCGACGGCGCCGGTGACGGCGTGCTCGGCGAGGGAGCGGACGGCGCGGGGGCGGCGGACGGGGCCGACGCGGGCCCGGCGTTCAGCTCCTTCAGCTCCACCTTGAACACCGGCTTGAGCTCGAACTTGATCTCCTTGAGCTCGAACATCCGGGCGTTCTCGATGCCCTGGTCGTTGCGCAGCGACTCGACGAAGCCCACGGCCTCGCTGATCGACTCGAACTGGCTGTACGCGGGGCTTCCGTCGGCGGTCTGGAAGATCACCATGTGTTGCGACATCGTGCTGTACCTCTCTCGTCCCTCGCTCGTCCTGAGCCGGAAGTCTATGGGGAGCTGAACCGATCGCGGCAGGGCCGAACACGAACGACGACCGACACCGAGGAGCACGGTAGCCGCCGGTCCGCCGGATCGGACGCGTTCCGATCAGGGACCTGCGCCCCCACCGCGACGACCGCCCCACCCGCCCGAACGACACGGACCGACGACATGGACCCAGCAGCAGCCCCCACCGACGGACCCGACGACGCCGATCGCCCGACCGCGTCGGACGCCGACGCGCCTCGGGTCACGGGCGCCGGGTCCGATCGGACCGTCCGCGTCGTGCGCGCCGGTCACGACGGCGATGCCGACCTCGTGGCGGCCGCGCACGTCGACCCCGACCCCGCCGTCCGGGCCGCCGCGGTCGGCGCGTCGGTCCGCCTCGCGCGATCGGGCGTGATCGGACCGAGCGCCGCGCTCGACGCCGTGCTGGCCGCGCTGTCCGACGGCGACGCCGCGGTGCGCCGCCGCGCCGCGGCGGAGGCCGGCCGGCTGGCGGGCGCGGTCGACCTCGACGCCGACCTCGTCGCGATCGCCACGGCCCCGCTGGTCGAGCGGCTGGGCGACGAGGACGATCGCGTGGCGGAGGTGGTGGCCTTCGCGGTCGGCGAGCTGCCGTTGGCGGACGCACCGTCCGCGCTGGACCTCGCCGTCGCCTCGCTCGCCGAGGTGGCCACCGGCCACGCCGAGCACCTGTGCCGGGAGGCGGCGGTCGCCGCGCTCGGCAGCATCGGCGACCCGGGCGGCCTCCCCGCCGTGCTCGCCGGCTGCCGCGACCGCGCCACCGTGCGCCGGCGGGCGGTGCTCGCCCTCGCCGCCTTCGACGACCCGGCGGCGACCGACGAGCTGCGGCGCCTCACCGCGGACCGGGACCTGCAGGTGCGCCAGGCCGCCGAGGAGCTGCTCGCCATCGAGGCCGGCGAGGCGACCTGACGCTCGACCGGCGGGGCTCCGGACGCGGCACGGCCGCCCCCGCAGGGACGGCCGTGCACCGGATCGGGACGAGGTGGGTCAGCCGGCGTAGCCGTTCGACTTGCCCTCGAAGTTGGTGACCGGCGCCAGCTCCTTCCAGCCGCCGCCCTCACGCTGGACCATGCGGAAGCCCTCGATGAGCCACGGGTCCTCGGTGCCGTCGGTGTTCACCGTGACCTCGTCCCGGAGGAGTCCGAAGCTCGAGTCCTCCAGCGACCACAGGGTGTTCATGACGTCGGCCCGGTCGACCGCCTTCGACTCCTCGACCGCCTTGGCGAAGAGGGCGCCGAAGCCCCAGCCCACGCTGGTGATGCCGCCCTCCATCTTCGCCTGGTCGAGGCCGGCCGCCGCGCCCTTGGTCATGAAGTCCTGGACCTTCGCGTTCGACTGGTCGGCCGGATCGGACGGGTCGTACGTGGCCTGGGCGGCGATGACACCCTGGTCCTTGCCGCCCGCGAGCGACAGGGCCGTCTTGCCGGCACAGGTGATGGAGATGATCGTGGTCGGGTTCCACGAGTCGGGGATCAGCGACAGCGTCTTCGGGCACGGCGTGCCGCCGATGCCGACGATGAAGGTGTCAGCCCCCGACTGGGACAGCTTGGTCACCGCGGCCTCGGTCGTCGTGCCGGAGAGCGGGTTGAAGCTCGCCTCGTCGACGACCGTGATGTCGGTGCCCTCGATGGCCTTCTTGATGGCCTTCTCGTACGCCTGGCCGAAGTCGTCGTCCTGGTAGAGCAGGGCGATCTTGGCCTGGGGGTTGTTCTCCTTCAGGTACTCCACCCAGGCGTTGGCCTCGGCGGCGTAGGAGGGCAGGCCCGAGATGTACCAGGGGTACTGCTTGTTGTTGCCCCACTGCGTGGAGCCGGTGGCCAGCGCGATGTTCGGGACGCACTTCTCGTTGAGGTAGTCCCGGACGGCCAGGTTGGTCTCGGTGCCGATGTCGCCGACCAGCGCGAACACGCCGTCCTGCTCGACCAGCTTCTTGACGAGCTGCGGGGTCCGAGCCGGGTCGTAGGCGTCGTCCTCCTTGACCAGCTCGAGCTTGTAGGTCTTGCCGTCGCCGGCCTTGATGCCGCCCGAGGCGTTGACCGACGTGACGTACGCGTCGAGACCGGTGGTCACCTGGTCGTAGATCGCGAAGTTGCCCGTGGCAGGTCGGACGGTGCCGATCTTGATCGTGTCGCCGCTCACGCCCTGCGTGCCCTGGTAGTCGGTGCAGTCGACGGACGGGTCGATGAACGCCGCAGCCTCTCCGCTGCCGCCGTCGCCCGCCGTCGTGGTCGTGTCGGAGCCCGAGTCGTCGTCGCGCCCGCCGCACGCGGCGGCGAGCATCACGACGGCGAGCAGCGCGGCCCCGAGGGCCCACCCGGCTCGTCGTGATCCGTTCGTCTTCATGTGTCCTCCTGGTTGGTGGTCTGGCCAGGCGTCGTTGCCTGGACCGTCGTGGCGTCGACCGCCCCCGTGGATGTGTCACCGGTCACAGTACCGGTCGATCCCGCCGATGCGGCGGCGTGCGCCCGCTTGGCCGCCCGCTTGGCCGTGAGGGTGCGCCACAGTCCGACGATGCCGCCGGGCGCCACGAGCATGAGCACGATGAGCAGGACCCCGAGGATGACCGGCGTCGCAGGCTTGAAGCGCTCGGGCAGCTCGGGCGAGAGCACGTCGATGAAGAGGCCGTACGCGACGGCACCGATCGCGGGGCCGATGACGCTCGCCGCACCGCCGACCACCACTGCGATCAGGAAGTAGATCGACACGACGATCGTGAAGCTCGACGGGTTCACGCGGGCGTTGTTGAGGGCGAACACCGCGCCGCCGATGCCGGCCATGGCGGCGCTGACGCCGAAGGTCAGGATCTTGACCCGGGCGACGTGGACGCCCGAGACCTCGGCAGCCGTCTCGTTGTCGCGGACGGCGACCAGCGAGCGACCGGTGCGGGACCGGACGATGTTGCGGGTCAGCACGTACACCACGACCGTGATGACGAGGAAGACGAAGTACTTCCACTGGTCGGGTTCGAGCGACCCGCCCGGCGACTCGAGGCGGATCGGTCGGTCGATGACGCCGCGGGGCGACTCGGTCGGCGTCGTGATCGACAGGCCGGAGCCGCCGCCGGTGAACGAGGAGAACTGCTCGATGAGCAGCGGGAACAGCGTCGCCACGGCCAGCGTGACGAGGGCGAGGTACAGGCCCTTGATCCGCAGCGCGGGCAGGCCGATGACGACGCCGACGACGAAGCAGATGACGCCCGCCGCCGCGACCGACGGCCAGACCGGCCAGCCGCCGTCGGTGATGAGCAGCGCCGTCGCGTAGGCCCCGGTGCCGTAGAGGGCGCCGTGGCCGACCGAGATCTGGCCGTTGTAGCCGGTGAGCAGGTTCAGGCCGCAGGCCGCGATGGCCAGCGCCATCCAACCGACGAACTGCTCCACGCGGAACGGGGGCGAGACGAACGGGAGGACCACGAGCACCACGGCCACGACCAGCCCGGCGACGATGCGGCTGACCGGCAGCCGCCGCGAGGTGGTCGACGGGACGGGCGCTGCGGCCCCGGGAGCGCCCCCTCCGGGCGCGATCAGCTCGCTCACACGCGTCGCACCTGCTTGCGGCCGAACAGGCCCTCGGGCCGGAACAGCAGGATGGCCAGGATCAGGATGAACGCCGGCGCAAGGGGCATCTTCTCGAAGCCCGGCACGTACTGCGGCACCACCGACGAGGCGATGCCGACGATGAACCCGCCGACGACGGCGCCGAGCAGGCTGTCGAACCCGCCCAGCGTGATGGCTGCGAAGCCGAAGATCAGGGTGAGCTGCATGAGGTTGGAGCCGAGGCCCCGGCCGGGCGCCGTGAACACGCCGGCCACCGTGCCCACCGCGGCGGCGAGGCCCCACCCGAGCATCAGCAGCCGCGGCACGGGCACGCCGACGAGCGAGGCCGACTCGGAGTTCGAGGCGACGGCCCGCATGGCGAGGCCGAGGCGGGTCCGCTGGAACAGCAGCCAGAACGCGAGGGCGAGGATCGCCAGCACGATGACCGCACCGATCTTCTGCCACGCGATGGACACGCCGCCGATCTCGACCTGGCCCGTCCCGAACAGCGGCGGCAGCTCCCGGTCGAGCGTCCCCCAGATCAGCTGCGCGGCACCGTTCAGGCCGACGAAGAGGCCGATCGTGACGATCACGACGGCGAGCGGCCGCTCGTGCGGGTCGCCGACGGGCGACACCGCCACCTGGTGGGTCAGCGCGCCGATGCCGAAGCCGCCGACCATGCCGGCCAGGACGGCGAGCGGCAGCGGGACGCCGAGGTCCCACACCGTCCACACGAGGAACGTGGAGAACATCGCCATCTCGCCCTGGGCGAAGTTGAGCAGCCCGGTCGACCGGTAGATGACGACGAGCCCGAGGCCGAGCATGGCGTAGATCGCACCGTCGCCGATGCCCACGAAGAGGACCTGGAGGAAGTTCGTCATCTCAGAGCCCCAGGTACGCCTTCTGGACGGCTTCGTCGTGCAGCAGCTGCGCGGCCGGGCCGCTGGCGACGATCTCGCCCGCCTCGAGCACGTAGGCGCGGCCGGCGAAGTCGAGCGCGAGGTTGGCGTTCTGCTCGACCAGCAGCACGGCGGTGCCGGTCGACTCGGTGATGTCGCGGAGGCGGTCGAAGACCTCGCCGGTGACCAGCGGCGCCAGGCCGAGCGACGGCTCGTCGAGCAGCAGCAGGCGCGGCCGCGACATGAAGGCCCGGGCGATGGCGAGCATCTGCTGCTCACCGCCCGACATGGACCCGGCGGCCTGGTCGCGCCGCTCGCCGAGCCGCGGGAACGCCGCGCACCACCGGTCGATGTCGGCGTCCACCTCCTTGTCCTTCCGGGTCCACGCCCCGATGCGGAGGTTCTCGACGACCGTGAGGTCGTTGATCGTGCCGCGGCCCTGGGGCACGTGGGCGATGCCGGCCTGGACGATCTGGTCGGGCCGCATGCCGGCGAGCGAGGTGCCGTCGAAGATCACCTCGCCGCGATGGTCGAGCATCCCCGAGATCGCCCGCAGGGTCGTCGTCTTGCCCGAGCCGTTCGCACCGAGCACCACCACGAGCTCGCCCGCGTCGACCTCGAAGTCGAGTCCGAACAGCACCTCGACGATGCCGTAGCCGGCCCGCAGGCCGCGGACCTCGAGGAGGCTCACGCCGGCGCTCCCAGGTAGGCCGCGATCACGCGAGGGTCCTCGCGCACCTGGGCGGGCACGCCCTCGGCGATCTTCTGGCCGAGGTCCATGACGACGACCTTGTCGGAGATCGACATCACCATCGCCATGTGGTGCTCGACGAGCAGCACGGTGAGGTCGAACTCGTCGCGGATCTGGCGGATCACCGTGCCGAGCTCCTCGACCTCGCCGTGCGTCAGGCCGCTGGCGGGCTCGTCGAGCATGAGCAGCTTCGGCTGGCCGACGAGCGCCCGGGCGAACTCGATCCGCTTGAGCGTGCCGTAGGGCAGCCCGGCGCACGGGCGCTGGGCGAGCGACGAGAGCGACAGCCGATCGAGCACGTCCATCGACCGGTCCTTCAGCTCCCGCTCCTGCGCCGGCACCGGCGGCAGGCGCAGCGCCGAGGCCCAGAAGCCCCCACGGCTGCGGGCGTGGCCGCCGACCATCACGTTGTCGAGCACCGAGAGGCCGGGCACGAGCGCCAGGTTCTGGAACGTGCGACCGACGCCGAGGTCGGCGATGCGGTGCGCCGGCAGCCCGAGGAGGTCGACGCCGTCGAAGCGGACCGAGCCCGACGACGGCTCGTAGATGCGGCTGACGACGTTGAACAACGTGGTCTTGCCGGCGCCGTTCGGGCCGATCAGGGCGCAGATCTGGCCCTCGTCGATCGTGAACGACAGCGAATCGAGCGCGACGACGCCGCCGAAGCGCACCCCGACGTCGACCACCTCGAGCACTGCCAACGGTTCCCCCGTCCTGTCCGGAACCCGGAGCGTGCTCCGGGATGGGCCCCCCGACCGTTTCTTCCGGGGCGAGTGGCGAGTGACACTAGCCCCCGTCCGCTCCCCGCGGCTCGATCAACGCGGAGCGTGAAGGCGGTGTGAAGATCGGCGCGGCGCGGTGAGCGCCGGGATCGGCGGGTGCCGGCCGCCGAGGGCGGTCAGCGACGCGCCTCCATGAACATGTCGCGGAGCTCCTCGTACGACTCGATCACGCGACCGGCGCCGAGCACGACCGACTCGAGGGGCTGGCGGACGAGCCGCACGGGGACCTCGGTCTCCTCGGTGAGCCGCAGGTCGAGGCCCTTGAGCAGCGACCCGCCGCCGACGAGGAAGATGCCGCGCTCGATGAGGTCCTGCGCCAGCTCGGGCGGCGCCTCGGCCACGCAGCTCAGCACCGAGTCGACCATCGTGTTGACCGGCTCCGCGATCGCGTTGCGCACCTCGGCCGCCGACAGGATCACCGTCTTGGGCAGGCCGGACATGAGCTCGCGCCCGCGCACCTCGGCCCGCACCTCGTCGGGGGTCGGGTAGGCGGAGCCGATCAGGATCTTGATCTCCTCGGCGGTCTGCTCGCCGATGGCGATCCCGTACTCGCGCCGGATGTGCGTGATGATCGCGGCGTCGATGTCGAACGAGCCGACCCGGACGGCCTGCAGCGCGACGATCCCGCCGAGCGAGATCAGCGCGGTCTCGGACGTGCCGCCGCCGATGTCGATCACCATGTTGGCCATCGGCTCGTTGATGCGGAGCCCGGCGCCGATGGCGGCGGCCATCGGCTGCTCGATGAGCTGGGCCTCGGTCGCACCCGCCTTGCGAGCGGCCTCGGTCACGGCGCGCTTCTCCACCGCGGTGATCGCCGACGGCACGCAGATGACCACGCGTGGACGGTTGAACCGGTTGACGCCCACCCGCTTGAGGAGCAGGCGGATCATCTCCTGCGTGACCTCGAAGTCGGTGATCGCGCCCTGGCGCAGCGGGCGCACGGCGACGATGTAGCTGGGCGTGCGCCCGATCATCTTCCAGGCGTCGCGCCCCATCGCCAGGACCTCGTTGGTCCGGCTGTTGAGCGCGATCACGGAGGGCTCGTTGAGCACGATGCCCTCGCCACGCGCGTAGACGAGCGTGTTGGCGGTCCCCAGGTCGATGGCCAGGTCGCGTGCCAGGGCTACGACCTCCGGCTCCGGCGGCGTCGCACCACCTGACCCTCGAGCTCCTCGTCCTCCTGGTCGGGCGCGAGGGCCCGCATCTTCTCGTGGAACTGGTCGATGCTCGAGTGCGGCGACGACGGCGGCCGGCTGCGGAGGACGAGCACGGTCACGCCGACCACGCTGATCACGACCGCGACGAGGAGGAAGGCGAGGTTGCTCACCGCCGGGCTCCCGCGTCCAGGACCGCCTCGGGGGCCGCGACGGCGGGCACGGCCGAGGGATCGACCAGGTGCTGCGCCTCGAGGCCCCAGCCCTCGCCGCCGTCCCAGCGCTCGCGCTTCCACACCGGCACGGCCGCCTTCACGGCGTCGATGCCGAACCGGGCCGCGGCGAACGCCTCCTGGCGGTGCGGGGCGGACACGACGACGAGCACCGCCTCCTGGCCGATCGGCACGTCGCCGACGCGGTGCACGATCGCCACGCGGCCGACCTCGGGCCACCGGTCGCGCAGCTCGCGGACGACCTGCTGCATGCGGGGCACGGCCTGCTCCTCGTACGCCTCGTACGCCAGCTCGCTCACGTCGGGACGGCCGTCGGAGTGGTCGCGAGCGGTGCCGGTGAACACCACGACCGCCCCGCAGTCGGGTCGGATCGCCCAGGCGTAGGCGTCGCCGACGGGCAGGGCGGCGTCGCTGATCGCCGTCCAGTCGTCGCCGTTCGGCGGAGGCAGGGTTCCAGGGGCTGGCACGGCGTCATCGTAGGGAAGATCCCGGCAGGGCACATCAGGCGCCCCGGGCCGCGGCCATCGACGCCGATCTCCTCGGTATCGTCGGAAGCCATGCAGGAAGCGGCCGGACACGGGGCCGAGGACGAGCCGGGCGCGTCGCCCGGACCGGCCTCGGGGCGGACCTGGGTCCACCCGAGCGAGGTGGGCCTCGAGCACCGCAACCGCTCCGACCGCCGGCGGGCGGCCTGGCTGACCGCCGGTCTCGTGCTGGGCGGCGTCGGCCTCCTGGTGTTCGGCGTGGCCATGGGCCTCGGGTCCGGCTCCGACCCCGTGATCGCCGACTCCGACCCCCGGGACGCCGTGGCGGCGACCCTCGCGACGCTGACCGTCGCCGGCGGGCAGCCACCGATCACCGGCGTGGTCATCGACGACGACGGCCTCGTCGCCGTGCGGGCCAGCGCCCTGGGCGACGTCCAGCACGTCTACGTGAGCTGTGGCGGCCGCGAGCCCCACCAGGCCACCGTCATCGACCGGGACGACGAGGTCGACGTGGCGGTCGTGAAGGCCGACGTCGGCAGCGGCCGGCCCGTGGTCGAGGATCGCTCGGTCGAGGTCGGCGACGACGTCCTGCTGGCCCGGGCCGGCCTCGGCGAAGGGGCGCCGACCATGCGTGACGCCCGCATCACCGACGACGAGGTCCGGTCGGGCACCGCCTCCTCCGCCCGCCTGCTGCGGGTCGAGACGACCGGCCGGGCGACGACCACGTCGATGGTCACGTCAACCAGCGCGTCGATGATCACGACCACCTCCGGTCGCCCCGAGCCCGACGCCGACGGCGCCGCGTTCGACGGGCGCGGCCGGTTCGTCGGCCTGGTGGTCCGCGGCGACGGCCACGAGGCGGTCGTGCTGCCGGCGGGCGAGGTCATCGAGGTGGCGCTCGCGCTCAAGCGCTGAGCGGATGCCGCGGCGGCCCGCGGGGCGCCGGGTCAGGCCCGTCCCCCTGAACCTACGATGCAGGGGTGAGCGCTTCCGATCCCAACGGTCCGGACGACGATCCGTTCGGGGACGACGACCAGGACCGCGCCGGCGGCTTCGGCCCCGGCGGGCCGGGCGGTGCGGGCATGCCGTTCCAGGACATGGGCTCCTTCCTCCAGGACCTGTCACGCATGCTCGCCGGCGGGGGCGGGGGCAGCTGGGACACCGCGGCGCAGCTCGCCGGCTCGATCGCCACGCAGGGCCGGTCCGAGCCCAACATCGACCCGACCGACCGGATGGCCGTCGAGCAGCTGGCCCGGGTGGCCGAGCTGCAGGTCCGGGGCGTGGTCGAGGTCGGCGGCGACGACCCGATCCGGCTCGAGGCGCTCAACCGCACGCAGTGGGCCCGCCGCTTCCTCGACGACGAGCGGCCACTGCTCGAGCGGCTGTCGGGTTCGCTCGGCAAGGCCCTCCAGGCGCAGCTCGGCGAGCTCGAGCGCGAGGCCGAGGAGGACCCGTTCGGCGAGGTGCCCGGCCTGGCCGGCATGGGCTCCCCCGACGCGCTGATCCGCCAGGTGATGGCGATGATGGGCCCGATGCTGCTCGGGATGATGGCGGGCAGCACCGCCGGCCACCTCGCGGCGCGGGCCTTCGGGCACTACGAGCTGCCGCTCCCGCGGCCCGCCAGCGGTCCGCTCACGATGGTGCTGAGCAACGTCGACGAGTTCGCCGACGAGTGGAGCCTGCCGCGCGAGTCGGTGCGGCTCTGGGTCGTGCTGTCCGACGTGGCCCACCACCGGGTGCTCGGCATCCCGCACGTCCGGGCGCAGCTCGAGCGACTGCTCGAGGACTACGCGTCGAACTTCAACGACGACGTGGGCGACATGGAGCGCCGGATGGTCGAGCTCGGCATCCCCGACCTGCTCGGTTCCGGCGAGCCCGACATGGCGGCGCTGCAGCGGTTGGCCGCCGACCCCGACATCCTGCTCGGCGCGATGCAGTCCGAGACCCAGCGCGAGCTGATGCCCCGCATCGAGACGCTGGTGGCGACCATCGAGGGCTTCGTCGACCACGTGCTCGACCGCCTCGGCCACCGCCTGCTCCCCGACTACGACCGCGTCACCGAGGCCATGCGCCGGCGGCGCGTCGAGTTCGGTCCCGAGCGGCGCTTCGTCGAGCGGCTCTTCGGGCTGGAGCTCCGCCAGGCCACCTTCGACCGGGGCGCGTCGTTCGTCGACGGGCTGGTCGACCGAGCCGGCGTCGAGGTCCTCGACGAGCTCTGGGCCGACGCCGAGCACCTGCCGACGCCCGCCGAGCTCGATGCCCCGGGCCTGTGGCTGGCCCGGGTCGGCGTCGACGTCGGCGACGGCGTGGACGACCTGCCCGAGCTCGACGAGCCGTTCGAGATCCCCGACTTCCTCGACCTCGGCGACGAGGACGGCCCCCAGGGCTGACCCCCTCGCCGTTCTGTGATGCTGGATACGTCGAAGTAGACGCATCGAGCATCACAGAACGGGTGACGGCGGTCGGGGTCCCCGGTCAGCTGCCCGAGACCGACACGTCGTCGATCACGAGCGAGCAGGCGCCGCTGCCGCCGGGCGTCCACTCGAAGTCGCCGCCCACCTCGCGGATGTCGAGCAGGAGGCGCTGGAGGGTCGACGCGATCGTCATCTCGCGGACCGGTGCGCCCAGCGCACCGCCCTCGATGAGCAGGCCGTCGGCGCCGACCGAGAAGTCGCCCGACACGGGGTTCACGCCGGAGTGCAGCCCGGCGAACGACGTGACGTAGAGGCCGTGGTCGATCGACGCCACCAGCTCGTCGAAGCTGCGGGTGCCGGGCGACATGACGAGCAGCTGGGCACCGACCCCCGGCAGCGACCGCACGCCGCGCACCGCGGAGGCCGTCGAACCGACCCCGGAGCGCCGGCCGGTGTAGCTGTCGTGGAGGAACCCGTGCAGCACCCCGTCGACGACGAGGTCGTTGCGACGGCACGCCAGCCCCTCGCCGTCGTGCTCCTCGGCCGCGATCGACTCGGCGCGGGTCGGGTCGTCGACGAAGGTCAACAGCGGCGAGGCGATCTCCTCGCCCACGCGGTCGGCGAAGGGCGAGCGACCCTTCAGCACCGCGTCGCCGCCGAGCATCCCGGCGACGAGGGACACCAGCGTCAGCGCGAGCCGCGGCTCGAGCAGGATCGTCATCCGCGACGACGCCGGCTTCGTGGCGCCGAGCAGCCGGACCGCACGCTCGACGGCGTCGGCGGCGACCTGGTCGAGGTCGAGCACCGCCGGGTCGCGGGACGCGTCGACGGCCCAACCGATCTGCGTCTCGCCGTCGTGGCGGGCCATCGGCGACGTGGAGATCGAGCACGACGCGCCGCGCTGGACGACCTCGATGCCGTTGGTCGACAGCACCGCCGACTCGCCCCACCCGTCGCCGTACGAGGTGGTGCGGGCGGTCGTCACGCGCGGGTCGATGGCGAGCGTGCGCCGCTCGAGCTCGAGCGCCAGCTCCACCTTGTCGACGTTCGGGAGGCCGACGACCGCGTCGGACCACGACTCCTGCGGAACGACCGGGACGCCGTCGTCCTCGGCGAGGCCGTTGAACTCGTCGGGCTCGCCGAAGGCGCAGTTGTCGCGCGCCTCGGCCAGCGTCTCGGCGAGCACGTCGGGCTCGAGCGACCCGCAGTGGGCGAACCCCTGCCGGCCGTCGCGCAGCACCCGGATGCCCGCGCCGTCCGACGACGCCGAGGTCAGCGACTCGACCTCGCCGCCGAACACCTTCACCGAGGTGCTCGTCGACCGGCCGAGGACGATCTCGACCTGCTCCCCCGCGCCCGCATCGGCCAGGACCTTCCGGCCCAGCTCCAGTAGCTCCGCCTGCCCGTCGACCGTCACCCGCTCCTCCTCACGTCAGGTCCCCGACATCGTGACGTCGGCGATCGCCAGGGTGACCCCGGCGGCGTCCCACGGGAAGTACGTCAGGTCCGCACCGACCGCCTGCACGTCGAGCAGCATCCGCTGCAGCGTCGAACCGATCGTCACCTCGCGGATGGACTCGGCGAGCTCGCCGCCACGGATCCGCACGCCCTCGACGCCGACCGACAGGTCGCCCGAGACCGGGTTCACGCCCGAGTGCAGCCCGGCGACCTCCTGGACCAGCAGCCCGTCGCCGACCGCGGCGATCACCTGCTCCGACGTGCCCGAGCCGCCCAGCAGCTTGGCGACCCTCGGACCGACGCCGGGGACCGAGCGGTGGCTGCCGCGCTGGGCGGAGCCCGTCGACGTCGTGCCCGTCGCCCGGGCCGTGTACGCGTTGTGCAGGTAGCCCTGCAGGACGCCCCCCGACAGCAGGTCCACCGGCCGGCAGGCGAGGCCCTCGCCGTCGGTGTCATCGGCCGAGGGCGCCAGCGCGTCGGTCGGGTCGTCGACCAGCGTGACGAGCGGCGACGCCACCTGCTCGCCGACCCGGCCGGCGAACGCGGACCGACCGCGGAGCACGGCCTCGCCCGAGAGCAGCTCGGCGACGAGGCCGAGGAACTGCGACGTGACGTACGGGTCGAGGACGACCGTGAGCCGCTCGCTGGGCGCCTTGGACGCGCCGAGCATCGTGAGGCACCGGCGCACCGCATCGGCCGCAGCCGGCTCGACCAGCAGGTCCTCGGTGGTCCGCCCGACCGAGAAGCCGAAGCCGGTCGTCGTGCCGGAGTCGTCCTCGGCGAGCGCCCACGCGCCGACGTAGGCCGACGTGTCGGCGCCGCAGACGCGGATGCCGGTGGTCGTCGCGATCGCGCCGGCGGAGACCGCGTCCGCGTAGTCCGACGCCTCCAGGCCGACCATGCGCGGATCGGCGTCGAGGATGCGACGTTCGAGGTCGACGGCGAGCTCGATCTTGGCGGCCGTGGGGACGCGCTCGAGCCGGTCGTCGAACAGGTCGAGGGCGGCGGCCGCGACACCGTCGGGCACCGCGAGCCCGGCGTGGGGGTCGGGCGTGCCGAACTCGGCGTTGTCGCGCGCCTCGACGATGCACTCCTCGATCGCCGCCTCGTCGCCGAGCGAACCGACCCACGCCACACCGGTGCGCCCGTCGCGCACGATGCGCACCCCGAGCCCGGCGGCGTCGGACTCGACGAAGTGCTCGACCTCGCCGTCCGCCGCCCGGATCTCGGTGTCGTGGCTCCACGTGACGACGGCCTCGAGCTCCTCGCCCGGCTTCGCCCGGCCGACGACCCCGTCCGCGACCGACAGCAGCTCCTCGGGGGTCACGCAGCGAGTTGGCGGGGACGGGCGGGCATCGCCCCAGCCTGCCACGTGGGACGTCGGGCGCCCGCTCGTCCCGGGGCACGGTAGGTTCCGGCCTCCATGACCGCCTCGCCCGCTCTGTCACGGCTCGCGGCGCCGTTCGGGGCCGTGAGCCGTGACAGAGCGGTGAGCCGTGACAGAGCGATGAGCCGGGACAGGAAGAGGCGGACGGAGGTGCGGCCGTGACCGACCTGCCGGTCGAGGCGCAGGACAACGTGCCCGGGCGGCTCGGCGTGACCGCCCGGTTCACCGACGGCCGGTTGCTCATGGACCTCGAGCCGGCCGCGTCGACCTGCCACCTCGGGTGCGTGCGCACGAGCGTCGTGTCGTTCGTCGTCGACGCCGTCGCCGGGATCACGCTCGACACCGATCCCGACATGTGGACGCTGACCACCGACATGACGGTCCGGACGCTCGCCCGGCCCGCGCCGCCGAGGGTGACCGGCACCGCGACCGTGGTGCGCGACGGCCGGCGCTCCGGGAGCTGCACCGTCGACCTGGTCGACGACCGAGGCGAGCTGTTCGGCTTCGGCGCGATCGGGTTCGCCCGCGTGCCGCGCCGGCCCGACGACCCGCCCAAGCCGACGCTCCCGCCCGAGGCGGCGCCGCGGGTGCTCGGCATGCTGCCCACCATCACCGTGCCGCTGCGCGAGGCCGCGGGGATCCGGGTCCTCGACGCGGTCGCCGGTGTCGTCGAGATCGACGTGGCGCCGCACGTGCGCAACCCGGCCGGCACGCTCCAGGGCGCCATGGTGGCGCTGGTCGCGGAGTCCGCGGCCGAGGAGCTCGTCGGGCACCGGACCGGCCGGCCCGTCGTGGTGACCGAGCTCGACGTGCGCTACCTCGCCCAGGCGCCCGTCGGGCCCATCCGCACCTCGTGCCGGGTGCTCGGCGACGGGGTCGGCGCCGCGGTCGAGGTGACGATGGTCGACACGTCGGTGGGCCGGGTCACGACCATCGTCCACGCCCGCGCCGCCGAGCCCTGACCCGGCCGGGGGCGCTCAGACGTTGGCGCCGATCCAGTCCACGAGCGGCTGGAGCGATCGCCACGTCTCGACGACCCGGTCCCGGGCCGCCGCCGTGTGCAGCCACCGCCGCACCGGGAACCGGCGCCCGCCGGCGAGGTGCACGAGCCGCAGCAGCTCGATCCGCGGGTGGTCGGCCGGCCAGCCCCGCGGGGCCGTGCGCAGCGCCCCGTCACGCATGAGCTCGACGCCGTCGGCCTCGAGCCCGGCCACGACGTCGACGAGCTCGGCTCCGGTGCGGTCGTCGGCGATCGCGGCGCGGAGGCGGGCGAGCTGCTCGCGGTCCGGCATGTAGATGCCGCCGCCGGCGAAGAGCCCGTCGGCCATGAGCTGCACGTACCAACCAGCGCCGTCGTGGCGGCGGGAGCGGGCGTAGACCTCGAGCTTGTACGGGCCCCGGCCGCGGGCGAAGCGCACGTCGCGGTTCGGTCGCGAGAGGGTCATCGGGCCGAACTCCGGCTCGAGCTCCTGCACCAGCGCGGCCATCGGCGCCTTCACCGCACGGTCGTAGACGTCGCGGTGCGCGTGGAACCACTCCTTCGTGTTGTCGGCCTCGAGGTCGTCGAAGAACTCGAGCGCCGCTGCGGGGAACCCGCGGAACGCCTCGTCGTCGTCGGAGCGGCCGGCCACGTCGGGCGCCGGGTCAGGCGGCGGTGCCGCCGATGGTCAGGCCGTGCGCCCGCAGCGTGGGGACGCCGTCGCCGACCGGGACGCCCTGCCCGTCCTTGCCGCACGTGCCCGGGGCGCCCATGGCGAAGTCGTTCCCCACGGCGTCGATGGCGGCCAGCACGGCCGGACCGTTGCCGATGAGGTTGCCCTCGCGGAGCGGCTCGGTGATGCGGCCGTCCTCGATGAGGTACGCCTCGGTCATGCCGAAGACGAAGTCGCCGGTGGCCGTGTTGACCTGGCCACCGCCGAGGTGCGCCACGTACACGCCCGAGGGCGTGTCGGCGACGATCTCGTCGGGCGTCGACGTCCCGCCGAGCAGGTAGGTGTTCGTCATCCGCACCATGGGGAGGTGCTGGTAGCTCTGCCGCCGGCCGTTGCCGCTGGAGGGTCGGCCCTCCTTGCGGGCCCGCAGGCCGTCCCACATGTAGTCGACGAGGACGCCGTCCTGGATGAGCACGTTGCGCTGCGCCGGGCGGCCCTCGTCGTCGATGGCGAAGCAGCCCCACTCGCCGCCCATCGTGCCGTCGTCGACCAGCGTCACCAGCGGCGACGCCACCTGCTCGCCGACCCGCCCGGCGAACACCGAGGCGCCCTTGCCGACGAGGTCGGCCTCGAGCCCGTGGCCGCACGCCTCGTGGAACATCACGCCGCCGCCGCCCGGGCCGATCACGACGGTCATCTCGCCCGACGGCGCCGGACGGGCCGCGAGCTTGGTCAGGGCGCGCTGGGCGGCGCGCTCGGCCAGCTCGGCGACGTCGTAGCGGTCGAACAGCTCGAAGCCGACCGTGTGGCCGACCGACTCCCGACCGGTCTGCATGCCGGTGTCGCCGCTCGCGACGCAGCTGACGGAGAACAGGGACTTCACCTGGTCGTCGGAGGCCAGCGTGCCGTCGCTGTTGGCGACGAGGATCCGGCGCCGGCTGTCGGCGTAGCGGGCCGACACCTGGGTGATCGCACCGCCCGCGGCGCGCGCCGCCTCGTCGGCGGTGAGGAGCAGCTCGACCTTGCGGGCCTTGGGGACGTCGCCCGGCATGATCGCCACGACGTTGGGCGCAGGGGCCTCGACGCGGTCCAGGTCAACCACGCGGGTGCCCTCGCCGGCGCTGCGCGACGCTGCGGCGGCGGCCTCGGCGGCGGCGATCAGCCCGGCCTCGGAGAGGTCCGAGGTGTGGGCGAAGCCGGTGGAGTCGCCGACGACGACGCGGATGCCGGCGCCGCGGTCACGGCCGGAGGTGAGCTCCTCGACACGACCGTCGTCGAGTACGGCCGACGACGAGCGCTTGTCCTCGACGAACACCTCGGCGAAGTCGGCGCCCCGGGCCAGGCCCGCGCCGATGACCCGCTGGATCGTGGACTCGTCGAGCAGTGCGGTGTCGCCGGGCACGGTGACCTCCTGTCGTGGGCGGCGGCGGACCTGCCGCCGGATCCACCAGCATGCCCCTTCGCCGGCGCTCCGCCCGGTCGAGCTGGGGGCCGCGCCACGACCCGTCCACCGGGCCGAGCTTTGGGGGCGGATCGGCGGAGTGCTGATCGTGTCGGCCACACCCGCCTTTGGGGGCGGATCGGCGGAGTGCTTATCGTATCGACCGTGTCCCTCCGCACCGGCCTGTCGGCCGTCATCGATCTGACCGTCTCCGAGGCCGACACCGCCATCGCCATGCGGTCGGGCGAGGTGCCCGTCCTGGCCACCCCGCGCATCCTGGCCCTGGTCGAGGAGGCCACGGTGCGGGCGCTCGACGGCCACCTCGCGGTCGGGGCCTCGACCGTGGGGATGCGGGTGCAGCTCGAGCACATCTCGCCCACCCCGATCGGTTCGGTCGTCCGGGCCGAGGCCAACCTCGAGAAGGTCGAGGGCCGGCGTCTCGTGTTCCACGTGTCCGCCCGCGACGAGCGGGGGCTCGTGGCGGCCGGCAAGGTGACGAGGGTCGTCGTCGACGTCGACCGCTTCATGGAGAAGACGCTCTAGAGCGTCCCCGCCACGGCGGCGTCGTCGGTCAGGCGAGGAAACCCGCGACGGCGGCGTACCACTCCGACGGGTTCTCGAACTGCGGGCTGTGGCCGGCGTCGGGCACGACGACCAGCCGGGCGTCCCCGATGACCTCGGCCATCCGGGCCGAGACCTTGCGGAACGGCCGGTCCTGCTCGCCGACCAGGACGAGCACCGGCATGGGCAGGTTCCGCAGGTCGTCCATGCGGTCCTCGACGGTCAGGAACTCGTCGACCATCGCGCACCACATGTCGGGCGAGCAGGTCACGAACTTCTCGGCCTCCCACTCCCGCCAGCCCGGGATGGCGGCCATGCGGGCGTGCGCCGGGGTCTCGAGCGGCTTCTCGCCCATGTCGAGCACCGCGGCGACGGCGGCCATCCCCTCGGCCCGGCACAGGTCGATCCCGATGCGCATCAGCGCGGCGTTCTCGGCGGAGCGGGCCGCGACCTCGGCGGCGTCGCCGTCGCCGGTCGATCCGTCCACCCCGCCGGTCGCGGTGTCCATCAGCACGAGCCGCTGCACGGCGGCCGGCCGCTCGATCGCGACCTTCTGGGCGACCATGCCGCCCATCGAGTGCCCGAGCAGGTCGAAGCGGTCCCAGCCCAGCGCGTCGACGAGCGCCAGCACGTCGGCGGCGAACCGGTCGAGCCCGTAGGCGTCCTCGCCCGGCGGCTGCGAGCTCGCGCCGTGGCCCCGGAGGTCGGGCGCGACCACCCAGTGGCCGTCGGCCGCCAGCGGCCCCACCACGTCGCGGAAGTCCTCCTTCGCACCGGTGAACCCGTGCACGAGCAGCAGCGGGCGGCCCCCCACGCCCGCCTCGGCGACCGAGAGCTCGACGGGATCGCCGCCCTCGACGTCGGGACCGGCCACGCGGATCGATCGGATCGTCGCGACCGAGGCCAGGTCGGTCATCAGGCCGATCTCCGGCGCGGTGCGCTGCGTGGCGCCGCCCACCTCGACCCGACCGGGCCGCTCGTCGATCGACATGCTCCACACCCCCTGCGCCGGCGTCGGTGCCGGCGCCCCTGAGCCGGCGCTCCGCCGGGCCTCCGCGACACCGATGTGGGCGAGGGTACCCCCGGTAGCGTGGGCGAGGTCATGGATGCCGGCTCGCACCCCTCCGGCGAGGGGCTCCCCGCGGACGAGCGCACCGCAGCGCTCCGGGAGATCGAGCGACGCGAGATCGGCGACCCGGCCAGCCCGCCCGCCGTCCCCCGGAACGAGTGGTGGCGCATCGCCCTGCGCATCGGCGTCAGCCTCGCCTTCCTCGGCGTCCTGTTCTGGCGGCTGCCCGAGGTCTCGCTCGACGAGCTGTTCCCGAGCCCGACCGCGTCGACGTGGTGGTGGATCGCCGCGGCGGTCGGCGTGCACCTGGTCGCGTACGTGCTCCAGAACGTCCGGTGGTCGGCGGTGTCG
The DNA here is from genome assembly GCF_020715685.1 of Dermatobacter hominis. Taxonomy (GTDB): domain Bacteria; phylum Actinomycetota; class Acidimicrobiia; order Acidimicrobiales; family Microtrichaceae; genus Dermatobacter; species Dermatobacter hominis. Next base: position 3,424,862 of record NZ_CP085840.1, on the reverse strand, counting down.
GACACGCTCGGCATCCCGCTCGCGTTCCGGCGCCTCTTCGGCCACCTCCTCGCCGGCGAGTTCGTGTCGAACGCGCTGCCGACGTCGTTCGGCGGCGACGTCGTCCGGGTGCTGCGCCAGGGCAAGGACGTCGGCGACTACGCCGACTCGTTCGCGGCGACGAGCCTCGAGCGGCTCACCGGATGGCTGGTGCTGCCGCTGCTGTCGGCCATCGGGCTCCTCGCGGTGCCCGCCTACCGGTCCCTCGGCGCGGCGACGACCGTCGCGGTGCTGACCGACGTGCTCACCCTCGCGGCGCTCGTGGCGATCCTCTGGGTGGCAGGCCACCCCAGGGGCGCCGGGCGGCTCGTCGGACGAGCCGGGTGGCGCCGCTACCTCGGCGCGGTCCACCTCGGGATCGTCGCCTTCCGGGGCCGCCCCCTGCAGGCGACCAAGGTGCTCGTCGCCGGCATCGGGTTCCAGTTCCTGCAGTGCGTCAGCGTCTGGTTCGCCGCCAAGGCCCTGAAGATCGACGAGGTCGACCTGCTCGCCGCCATGGCGTTCTTCCCGCCCACCGCCGTGCTGCAGAACTTCCCGCTCGCCCTCGGCGGCCTGGGCGTGCGAGAGGCCGCGTTCGTCCTGTTCTTCGGCGCCCTCGGCGTCAGCGACTCGCGGGCGATCGGGCTCGGCCTGCTGGTGTACCTGGTCTTCGTGGCGGCCAGCCTGGCCGGCGCCCCGAGCTTCGCCCGGGGCGGGCTCGGCGGTCCCTCCCAGCGACGGGGGCGGGCACGGATCCCCCGTCGGGTGGAGGCTGACGCCCCCGGGGACCCGGGGTAGCGTGGGCGCACCGATGGACGACGACCACCAGACCATCCTGGACACGATCAGCTCGCCGGCGGACCTCGCGGAGCTCGACGAGTCGCAGCTCCGACAGCTCGCCGGCGAGATCCGGGAGTTCATCGTCGACACGGTGAACGCACGGGGCAGCGGCCACCTGGGGTCGAACCTCGGCGCCGTCGAGATCACGCTCGCGGTCCACCGCGTGTTCCGCAGCCCGCACGACATCGTGCTGTGGGACACGGGCCACCAGGCGTACGTGCACAAGCTGCTCACCGGTCGGCGCCGCGACTTCGACACCCTCCGCGAGGAGGGCGGGCTGTCGGGCTACCCGAGCCGGCTCGAGTCCGACCACGACTGGGTCGAGAACAGCCACGCCTCGACCGCCGTCTCCTACGCCCACGGGCTGTCGACCGCGCTGCACCTGCGGGGCGAGGACGACCGCGAGGTCGTCGCCGTCATCGGCGACGGCGCGCTCACCGGCGGCATGGCCTACGAGGGCCTGAACAACCTCGGCCACTCGGGTCGCAAGGCGATCATCATCCTCAACGACAACGGCCGGTCCTACGCCCCGACCGCCTCGCGGCTCAGCGAGAGCCTGTCGCGGTTCCGCGCCTCGTCGACCTACCTCCGCAACCGCGCCCGGATGGAGAAGCTCATCCAGGAGGTGCCCCTCGTGGGCGGCTACCTCGAGCGCGGCGTCGACGGCGCCAAGGCGGCCATCCGCGAGATGTTCGAGCCGCCCGCCTTCTTCGAGCAGCTGGGCGTCCACTACCTCGGCCCGTACGACGGCCACGACCTCGCCGCGGTGGAGACCGCGCTCCGGGCGGCGAAGGACCTCGACGAGCCGGTCGTCGTCCACGTCCTCACGAAGAAGGGCCTCGGGTACGGCCCCGCCGAGGAGGACGAGATCAAGCACATGCACGACGTCGGTCCCGCCCGGAAGGACGGGTCGTACACCGCCGCCTTCTCCGACGCCCTGCTCGCCGAGGCCGAGGCCCGGCCCGAGCTCGTCGCCATCACCGCGGCCATGCCCGACTCGACCGGGCTGCTCCCGGTGGCCGCGCGCTTCCCCGACCGGGTGTTCGACGTCGGCATCGCCGAGCAGCACGCGGTGACCGCGGCGGCCGGCATGGCCATGGGCGGCCTGCGGCCCGTCGTCGCCGTCTACTCGACGTTCCTGACCCGGGCGATCGACCAGGTGAACCTGGACGTCGGCCTGCACGGCCAGCCGGTCGTGTTCGTGCTCGACCGCGCCGGCATCACCGGCGACGACGGCCCGAGCCACCACGGGGTGCTCGACATGGTGCTCCTGTCCAAGGTGCCCGACATGACGATCTTCGCCCCGTCCTGCGAGGCCGAGATCGCGCAGATGCTCCACGACGCGCTGGACCACTGCACCACCGGCCCGGCGGCCATCCGGTTCCCGAAGACGATGCCGCCGCCCATCGACGACCCCGAGCTCGGCGTCGCCGGCAGCGGCCTCCGGGCCCGGCGCGTGCGGGCCGGCCGCGAGATCTGCCTGATCGGCGTCGGCAAGATGCTGGCCGCCGCCCGCGACGCCGCCGACAAGCTCGCGGCCGACGGCCACGAGGTCACCGTCTGGGACCCGCGGGTCGTCAAGCCCCTCGATCCCGAGATGCTCGCCGACGCTGCGTCGCACCGGCTGGTGATCACCGTCGAGGACGGGCTGCGCGACGGGGGCGTCGGCGCTGCCATCGCCGACTCGCTGTCCAAGCTGGCGCCGGTCGGCGGCCCGCAGGTGCGGGTGCTCGGCGTGCCGTCGGTGTTCCTGGCGCAGGGCAAGCCCGACGCGATCCTGGCCCGACTCGGGCTCGACGCCGACGGCATCGTGGACGAGGCGACCGCCTGGGTCCGCTCCTCCGACCGCACCCTCTGACCGCACCGTCTGAGCGCACCGTCTGAGCGCACCGTCTGAGCGCACCGCCTGGCCGCACGCTCGCGAGGGCGAGCGGAGGTCAGGTGTAGAAGGGGTTCTCGCCGGCGTCGTGGTCGGTGGCGTCGATCACCTCGGCCACCTCGGGGATGGCGTCCTTGATCGAGCGCTGGATGCCCTCGCGCAGCGTGGCCGCGCTGGCGGCGCAGCCCTGGCAGCCGCCGCCCATCGTCACGTAGACGTTGTTGTCCTCGTCGACGCCGACCAGCGTGGCGTAGCCGCCGTGGCTGGCGAGCGCCGGGTTGACCGCCTGCTCGAGCAGCTGGGAGACCTTGTCGGGCAGCTCGCCGGTGAGCTCGACGTCGATGCCGGCGAGCGGGTCGGGCCGGTTCGGGTTGCGGATGACGAGCCCGCCCTGCGCGCTCGCCCGGGGGAGGTCCAGCTCGGCGCCGCGGAGCCGGTCGACGGTGGCGGCCGGGACCATCACCTTGAGATCGCCCACCGCGTAGACGAGGTCGTCGTCGGCGGCGGCGGTCAGCTCCTCGAACGAGAGGTCGTAGGCGAACTCGGCGCCGCGGGACCCCGTGATCTCGACCCGGAGCGCGAGGTTCTGGGGGTCGTCCTCCTGGTCGCGGATGCCGAGCACGGTCGCCATCGCGTCGTCGCTCACGGTCATGACGACCGCGTCGTCGGCAGCGGGCCCGTCGAGTTCGGCGTCGCCCGCCGGGGCGGTCGTGTCGGTGGTGTCGGTGGTGCTCATCGTCGCGTCTCCGTCAGCCCGGCCGGTGCGGCACCGCCTGGCGGAGGCGCCGTCCCGTGGATTTCTCACATGGTAGTAGGAGAAATCCCGGGCTCAGCAGCCGCCCCCGCCTCGATTCGAGGCGCGGGGGCGGCCGGAGGAGCGGACCGGCGCCGGGACGCCGGGACGAGCGAGGCCGGGAGGTGCGGGGCCGATCGGTTCGGCCCGATCAGCGGGCCCGATCAGGCCCGGGCGACCAGGGCGGGACCGCTCAGGCGGCGGCGACGCCGCGGCGGGCCCGCTTCTGGCGGAAGGCGCCGGCGATCTGGTCGTGCGTGAAGCCCTGCGGGTCCTCGCCGAGCACCGCGAACCGGTAGAGCGCGGTCCGGAACACGCCGCTCAGGGCAGCCCCGAAGACCGACACGGCGATCACGGCGATCGCCATCACCGCCACGCCGGCGACGATGACCGGCGTGCTGTTCGAGGCGATGCCGATGATCAGGACCGGCGAGGTCACGGCCAGTGCGGCGAGGGTGATCAGCATCATGACGAGCCCGATGCCGCCGTTGCCGACGACGTTCTCGCCCCAGGTGCGCTTGAAGGCGCCGGCCGAGCGGGTGAAGGCGTCCTTCACGCCGACGTGCTCGATGACCAGGATCGGCAGCACCAGGAAGGTGACGAGCGTCCAGGCCAGTCCGACGAGGCCGACGACGATGCGACCGACGATGCCCGCCCGCTGCTGGATCGCCTGGAGCACGACCGACACGGTGGCACTGATCAGCGCCCACGGAAGGATCCGACCGGCGTTGCTGGCCGCGGCCGACAGCGCCCAGCCGAGCGTCGGGCTGCCGCCGCTCAGCCGCTCGTTGGCCGCGAGGACCAGGGCGGCCTGGAAGAAGATCGTGACGTACGCGCCGATCAGGTAGGCGACGAACAGGAACACGTAGCCGATCGGGCTCATCGTGAAGCTGTTGCCGCTGCTCGTCACCGTGTCGGTCGGGTTCGACGTGAGGAAGGCGAGGCCGAAGAACGGGGCGACGCACACGAGGGACGCGATGGCGGACACCACGGGCAGGAGGATCAGCTCCTTGTCCTGGCGGAGCACGCCCCAGGACGCCTTGAACAGGGACCACGAACGAGAGAAGACACCCATGGCAGCCAGTCTGCCGGGGCCGGCGCGGTTTCCCACCCGGGTCGCGCGCACGGAGGGCACCGAGTGGTCGCGACGGGTGCCCGTTCCCGCACCCCGAGGTCGGGGCGCGTGGGCCGGAGGGCCCGAGGGTGACGCCAAAGGTCAAGCTCGGCCGTCGGCCGGGCGACACCTCCTGCAGCCTCCGCACCACCGCCGCAGGAAAGGGACCATGGCGACCTCCGCGAACCGAGCCACCGCCCACGACCACACCGGTGCGCCCGTCGGCACCGCCCCGCGCCCGACCCAGGCGCCGCCCGCCGCCGCCCGCCGCAGGGGCCGGGTCGCCCTGGTCGCGGGGGCCGTCGCCCTGGCCGTGCTGAGCAGCGCCTGCGGCATGGCGAACGTCGCCGACCCCCGCCTCGCCGACCTGCTGTCGCCCGACTGGGGCGAGGACCTGCCCGCGTCGAGGGCCGACGTCGCGTACGGCCCCGACCGGGGCTGCGGCCCCGACGCCACCGACGACGAGCCGTGCGGCGGTTCCCAGACGCTCGACATCTACCGGGCCGGCGTCCGGGCGCCCTCCCCGACGACGTCCACCACGACCCCCACGGACCCGCTCGACCCCGACGCGGGCTCGCCCGCCGACGACCACGACGGCACCGCTGGTCCCGGCGGGCCGGACGCCTCGACCACCACCACCCCGGCCCCCGGCGGGCCCCGCCGGGGCACGATCGTCTTCGTGCACGGCGGCGGCTTCTCGGCCGGCGACAAGTCCCGGCTCGAGAGCTTCGCCCCCATTCTGCGCCAGACCCAGCGGGGCTGGGACGTCGTCGTCGTGAACTACCGGCTGTCGAACCGCTGGCTCGGCACCGACATGTACCCGACCCCCCTCCTCGACGTGGAGCGGGCGCTCGACTGGGTGCGCCACCAGGGTCCGGGCCAGGGCCTCGACACCTCCCACGTCGTGGTGGCCGGCGAGTCCGCCGGCGCCGGGCTGGCCGCGCTCATCGGCACCGCGTGGAACTCCGGTCGCCCGGAGCTCGCGGGCATCGACCGGGTGGACGGCTACGTCAGCATCGCCGGGGTGCTCGACCTCGACACCGCGACCTCGCGCTTCTGGTCGAGCCTCTGGATCCCCGACCTGCTGATGCTGCCGGTGGTCTCGGCGACCTCGTACCTCGACGCCGCGGACCCGCCGGCATGGCTGCTGCACGGCGACCTCGACCCGGTGGTCGAGTCGACCGGGTCGCAGCACTTCAAGGCGATCGCCGATCGGGGCGGGTTCGGCCACCTGGTCGACTTCGACCTGGTCGACATGGCGGCCGACGGCTCGCCGATCGACCCCGGGCTGCGCCACCACGCGCCGGGCGGCGGCGCCAACGCGCCGGCGCTGGACGCCTGGCTCGACCGCATCGCCGGCTGACGCCCGGCCGCCGCATCAGAGCTGGAGGCCGCGCTCCTCGACCTCGGCCGCCAGCTCGAGCCACTGCTCCTCGGCGGCCTCGAGCTGCTCGCCGAGACGGGTGAGCTCGTCGCCCAGCTCCACGAGCCGGACGTGGTCACCGGACTCGGCCGCCACCCGCAGCGCCTCGGCCGTGCGCTCCTGCTGCTCGCCCAGGTCCGCCACCTCGCGCTCCGCGCTGCGGAGCCGGTTGCGGAGGTGGGTGGGGCTGGAGCGGCCGCGGGCGCGCTCCGACGGCGAGCGTTCGGACGGTCCGCCGCCCGCGTCGCGCGGCGGCCGGCCGTCGGCGGGGCGCGCCGCGGCCCGGCCGACCGAGGCGGTCCGGCGCCGGCTGCGCACGGCCCGGCGCTCCTCCTCGTAGGCGGCGTAGCCACCGGGTCGGCGCCCGACCGTGCCCGAGCCGTGGCCGTCGACGACGACCACGTCCGCCACCGTCCGCTCGAGGAAGGCGCGGTCGTGGCTCACCACCACGAGGGCACCGGGCCAGTCCTCCAAGAAGTCCTCGAGCTGGCGCAGCGTGTCGAGGTCGAGGTCGTTGGTCGGCTCGTCGAGCAGCAGCACGTTCGGACGCTCGGCCAGCACGAGCAGCAGCTGCAGGCGGCGGCGCTCGCCGCCCGACAGCAGGCCGATGGGCGCCCACTGCGCGTCGCCGTCGAACCAGAACGCCTCGAGCAGCGCGGCGTCGGCCCAGTCGGCCTCACGGTGC